>JADJUS010000004.1:322499-644999 GCA_016716905.1 Acidobacteriota bacterium
AGCCACAGCCACCGGGACCGCCTTCAGAAATGCGCGCCGAGTCTTGGTCTCGCTCATTTTTTCTCTTTCAGTCCGGTCGGCAGGGCCACATCAAGGTCGGATGCAGCGGGGTCGATTGAAAGCGTCTCGCTCGTGGAGGTATAGAGCAGGCTCCGCTGTTCGGGTTTCTTGTTGCCCATCATGCGGCGAGCCAGCGCTCCGCTCAGTCCGCCGCCGCTGGCCGGCGCCGCCGGAGCCTCGGCCATCGCTGCCGTGCTCTTCACCGTCTCGGTCTTCTGCACGAGGAGCAGCGGCGTGCCATCGAGCTTCTTCATTTGCTCTTCGGTCTGCGCCATGATCTTCTGCAAACTCGGATACATCGCGGCCATGCCGGCGAACTGCTGTGCCATCGCCCCAATGCTGTCTCCGTAGACGGCTTTGATGAACTTCGCATCAAAAAGCGCCACTTCATTCAAGGCGGGGATGCGCGGGCCCACCCAGGTTTCATTGGTCATCACCATGCCGCCGCCTTCTTCAAGCGTCTTCCCCTTCTCATGGGCTGTGATGGTGACGATCACCTGCTTGGCCGGGTGGCCCGCAATGGTACGGGTTTGGCCGGTGGCCTTCACGTCGAAACTGACTTCAACTTCTTTTCCCGGCTGATCGAGTTCGTCGCGGTTCTCGGCGGGCATGTCCTTAGCCGCCTTGGCTGCGTCGGCCTGCGCTTTCTTGATCTGCGCGCGCAGCTGGTCGAACGTCATCACACGGTATTCTTTTTTCTTGAAGTCGATGTCGTAGATCTTCTCTTCCGAGAGGTCGATGATCTGTCCGGTCTGATCGTTCAGCGTGGCCTTGCGGTTGCCCTTCACCGCCACGGTGGACGTCAGCCCATCCTTCATGGCAGATCCGCCCGCCATGCCCATCACGCGGCCCAGCATGCCCTCGAACTTCAGCACCGTCTTCTCGCGCTTCTTGACGTCGGCATGCAGCGCCGGTACAAACGCGACGGCCGACAGCAGACTCAGAACTACAAATGCGCAACTCAACTTCTTTCGTGACATGACAGTCCTCCCAACGGGGCTATTCTATGGCAGCGGGGGGCAAATGAGACACTTGGTCACAGTGGCGGTCGGGCTCGCGATGCTGGCAGGTCAGGGAGCACACACGATGGAACAGCGACGGGCGATTACGGCAGGAGCGCCCCCGATTGGGCCGTACAGCCCGGCGGTGGTCGCCGGTGGACTGGTCTATGTGTCGGGCCTGCTCGGCACCGGCGCCGACGGCCAAATGGTGGGACCCGACGTGGCGTCGCAAACCCGGCGCATCCTCGATCGGATGACCGAGATCCTCGAGGCCGCAGGCTCTTCTCTGGGCCAGACGGTCAGCGTATCAGTGTTCCTGAAGAACCCGGGCGACTTCGAGGCGCTCAACGCGACCTACCGTGACTACTTCCGCGAGAGCCCACCGGTCCGGACCACGGTCGTGGCCGACCTTCTGAACGGCGCGCTGGTGGAGATTGCGGCGATCGCAGTCCCCAAAGGAGCCACGCGTGAGGTTCTCCATCCGGCAGGGTGGATCAAATCCCCCCGCCCGTATTCCTACATCGTCCGCACCGATGACCTGGTGTTTTTGTCTGGCCTCGTTTCGCGCCGGGGCGTTGATGACGCGCTCGTGCCCGGTGCGGTCGACGTTCAGACCACGACGATCCTCGATAACGCGGCCACACTTCTGAAGACCGCGGGTGTTGGTCTGGAAGATGTCGTGCAGTCGCGCGTCTTCATTACAGACGACGTGGTGTTCGACGCGATGAATAACACCTACCGAACCTATTTTCCGAAGGAGCCGCCTGCGCGAGCGACGGCGGTGGCCCGCCTGATGGGCAATGACTTCCTGGTAGAGGTCACGCTCGTTGCCACACGAGGCGAGAAGGAAGTCCTGGGCGCCGTCGTCTCGCCGAGCCTGCCGCTTTCCACGGCCGTGCGGGCCGGCAACCGCGTGTTCCTCTCCGGTGTGCTGGGCAACACGGACGCGAACATGGGCGATCCGGCTGCGCAGACGCGGGAACTCATGACCAGGATTTCACGGACTTTGACCACGGCCGGCCTGTCGTTCGCCGATGTGGCAGACAGCACGGTGTACCTCACGGACCTCACGCAGTTTGCGACGATGAACGGGGTGTATCGCGAGTTCTTCCCGAGCGCCCCACCCGCCAGGGCCACCGTGGGGACACGCCTGGTCAGCCGCAACGCGTTGGTTGAAATCATGATGACCGCTGTGCGGTGATGCCCGTCCTGCTGTCGGAGGCCTCGCGCGTCGAGGTCCGATCGATGACGACGCTGGCGGTGCCTGTGGTGCTGGCGGAAATGGGCTGGTTCACCATGAGCCTGGTGGACACCGTCATGGTGGGACCCCTCGGCCCGGCGGCCATCGGCGCTGTCGGCACCGGCAGCATCCTCTTCATGACGCTGATGGTGTTCGGGTTCGGCACTCTGCTGGCGCTCGACACGTTTGTCTCGCAGAGCTTTGGCGCCGGCCGGATCGATGAGTGCCATCGTTGGCTGTTCGCAGGCGTGCAACTGGCCACGCTTCTGTCAGTGGCCCTGATGGCGGCATCCGTCGCGGGCCTGGCATTGCTGCCGGCTGTCGGCTTTCATCCCGAACTGCTGGGAGAACTCACGTCCTACATGACGCACCTTGTGTGGTCGGCGCCGCCGTTGCTGGCGTACGTCGTCTTCAGGAGATACCTGCAGGCGATGAATCTCGTGCGCCCCATCATGGTGGCGCTGGTCGCTGCCAACGTCATGAATGCGTTCGTGAATTGGGCGCTCATCTTCGGCAACATGGGAATGCCGGCCATGGGCGTGGCCGGCGCCGCGTACGCGACTGTGGTATCCCGCGTGGTGCTGGCGGTCAGCTTGCTGGGCATCATTTTTTACAACGAGCGCGGCACACCATCGGGCCTGCACGATGTGCCGTTCAAATGGGAAGGTCGCCGCGTGTGGCGGTTGTTTCAGCTGGGGTGGCCGGCGGCGATGCAGATCACGCTTGAGGTGGGTGTGTTTGCCGCTGCGTCGGCGCTTGCGGCCAGGATTGGGCCGCTGGCATCCGCCGCGAATCAGGTGGTGCTCAATATCGCCGGGTTCATCTTCATGATTCCCTACGGGATCGGATCGGCGGCGGCTGTGAGGGTGGGGCAGGCGGTGGGGCGTCGCGATGCGCTTGGCGTTCGGCGCGCCGGTTGGGCCGCGCTGGGTCTGGCATCCGCGGTCATGACTGGTGCCGCAGTGCTGTTTCTGACGGTCCCCGCCGCCCTCATCAGGGTCTATTCCACCGACGCCACCGTCGTCGACGTCGGCATCGTGCTGCTGTTCATTTGCTCGGTGTTTCAGTTGTTCGACGGCCTGCAGACGGTGGCCACCGGAGCCTTGCGGGGCCTCGGCGACACCCGCACCCCGATGGTGCTGAACTTGGTGGGGCACTGGGCAATCGGGCTACCCATTGGCTACGTGCTGTGTTTCAATCGCGGATGGGGCGTGGCGGGCTTGTGGGCCGGGTTGTCGGTGGGACTCATTCTCATCGGCGGATCCCTGTTGATGGTCTGGCATGTCAAGAGTCGTGCGACCACGTTCGTGGAGGCATCATGAGGCAAAGAGTCTGGATTGCACTGTGGACGGCATGTCTGTCGATCTCGGCGTGCGGCACGCCCGCGCCAACGGTGGCTGAAGCGGAGGCGTTTCTCAAGGACATGAATGAGACCATGCTGGCCCTCGGTCGCGACGCGGGGCAGGCAGGCTGGGTGTACTCCACCTACATCAACGACGACACGGAAAGCCTGAACGCCCGGGCGAATCAGAAGTACATCGAGGCGATCGCGCGGTTTGCCAAGGACGCCGTCAAGTACGACGGTGTGAACGTTTCTCCGGATGCACGGCGCCAACTGGATCTGCTGAAAGTGTCATTGGTGCTGGTCACTCCAGGCAACCCGCAGGAGGCAGCGGAACTGACCACGATTGCTGCAGGCCTGGAAGGCACGTACGGCAAAGGCCGATGGTGCCAGGACGCGGCGAAACCGTCGGAGTGCCTCGACATCGAACAGATCACCGACATCATGGCCACCTCGCGTGATGAAGCCCGACTTCGCGCCGTCTGGGAGGGCTGGCACACCATCTCGACGCCGATGCGGTCTGACTACACCCGATTTGTGGAACTGGGAAACAAGGGTGCGCGCGAACTCGGCTTCGCCGATACCGGAGCCATGTGGCGGATGAAGTACGACATGCCCGCCGATGACTTCACGAAGGAACTCGACCGCCTATGGCAGCAGGTCCGGCCGCTGTATGAGTCGCTGCACGCGTACGTGCGTCTCAAACTGCGGGAAAAATATGGCGACGTCGTTCCTGCCGACGGCCCTATCCCGGCCCACCTGTTAGGCAATATCTGGGCACAGGATTGGTCGAATGTGTATGGGCTCGTCTCGCCGGGGAGCGCGGATCCCGGGTACTCGTTGTCCGACATCCTCAAGGGCAGGAAAGCGTCGGCCGTGGACATGGTCAAGATGGGTGAGCGATTCTATTCGTCGCTCGGCCTGGCACCGATGCCCGGCACGTTCTGGACGCGGTCCTTGTTCACCAAGCCGCAGGACCGTGATGTGGTGTGCCACGCCAGCGCCTGGGACGTGGACTACGAAGACGACTTGCGCATCAAGATGTGCATCGATGCGACCGATGAAGACTTTTCGACGATCCATCACGAGCTTGGGCACAACTACTACCAGCGCGCGTACAAGGCCCTGCCGACGATTTATCGTGACAGCGCCAACGATGGGTTCCACGAAGCCATCGGCGACACGATTGCGTTGTCCATCACGCCCGAGTACCTCGTCAAGATCGGCCTGATCGACAAGGCGCCTGATGCATCGCGAGACCTCGGTCTGCTCATGGGGCGTGCGCTCGAAAAGGTGGCCTTCCTGCCCTTCAGCCTGCTGGTGGATCAGTGGAGATGGCAGGTGTTCTCCGGGCAGATCGCTCCGGCCGACTACAACAAGGCGTGGTGGGCATTGCGGCTCAAGTACCAGGGCGTCGCGCCGGCCTCGGCACGGGGCGAGGAATATTTTGATCCGGGCGCGAAGTATCACGTGCCGGGGAACACGCCCTATACCCGGTACTTCCTTGCCCACATCCTGCAGTTCCAGTTCCATCGCGAATTGTCCAAAACCGCTGGATGCACGTCGCCGCTCCACAGATGTTCGATTTACAACAGTGCAGACGCTGGCAGGCGTCTGGATGCCATGATGAAGATGGGGCTGTCAAAACCGTGGCCCGACGCGCTCGACGCCCTGGCCGGATCGCGCCAGATGGATGCCACCGCGATCGTGGACTACTTCGCGCCGCTCAAAACATGGCTTGACGCGCAACTCAAGGGCACACCGGTAGGATGGTAGGGAACTGGGGAACTGGGGAACTGATGATGACGATTGAGGAATTGAGATACCCGACGGGCAAGTGGGTGAAAGTGCCGAACCCTGACGCTGCCACACGGGAGGCCCTGATCGCGGCGGTGGCCGGTGTTCCGTCGGCGTTGAGCATCGCCCTCACCGGACTCACAGAGGCGCAGCTCGACACTCCGTATCGACCCGGTGGATGGAGCCCGCGCCAGATCGTGCACCACCTGGCCGACAGCCACATGAATGCATTCATCCGCCTCAAACTGGGCATCACGGAAACCAATCCCACGATCAAGCCCTACGAGGAGCAGACCTGGGCGGAAACGCCAGACAGTAGAGACGCGCCCATCGCGTGTTCAATGTCGATCATCGAAGGTCTGCACGCCCGCTGGGCGCAGCTGCTGCGATCACTCGACGCATCGGCGTTCGACAGGACGATTCAGCACCCTGAGCGCGGCCCGATGAGCCTGGGCGACTTGCTCGGGTTGTACGCGTGGCACGGCAATCACCACACCGTGCAGATCCTGAAGATGCGCGAACGGATGGGCTGGTAGTTAACGCAGAATCGCCGGGACGCCCGCTGTGATCCACGTCGGCGCCGGTTCGCCCTTGAGATAGTGGGCGAACCAGGCACCGATGCGGCGATGGTAGTCCACCTGGTTCTTCTTCACCCGCAGGCCGTGGTCTTCGTTGTTGTAGACCAGCATGACCACGTTCTTCTTTGCTCGCCGTGCGATGTTGTAGAGCTCCACCGACTGGTGCCAGTAGACGGTGCCGTCGTTGTCGCCGGTCATCAGCAACAGGGGCGTGGTCATCGTGGAGATGCCGAACACGGCTGAGTTCCTGATGTAGGCCTGCAAGTCTTCGTAGAGCGGCACCACCATGCGCTGCTGCCCGGTCTCGATGTGATCGGTCTCGGCGATGCCCGAACTCCAGTGGCCGTTGCCGTAGTTGCTGATGAGGTTCGAGATGCCCGCGCCCGAGATCGCCGCCGCAAAAATCTTCGAATGCGTCGCCAGATACATGGCGTCGAACCCACCCCACGAGTGGCCCATCACGCCAACCTTGGCCGCATCCACCACGCCCATGTCGATGACCTTCTTTACCGCAGCCGTGACGCACTCCACGACTGAGACGCCGGGCTCGCGTGGCTGAAACACGATGTCGGGCTGGAAGTAGAAGTAGCCCTGCTGCGTGAGGGCAGTACCGTTGTAGTAGCTGCGCTCGGACGGATTGCTGAACTGGTGCAGGCCGTCCGAAAGCTTTTCGTAGAGGTAGACCACCATCGGGTACTTCTTGCCGGGCTCGTAATTCGCCGGGTAATAGAGCGAACCCTGGAGCGTCATCTTCGGTTGGCCCTTCGGCTGCACCTCGTAGCTCACCAGTTCCGTACGGCCCCACGCGTACTTCGAGAGGAACGGATTCGTCGTGGTGACCTGGATGGCCTTTGCCAGGTCGGCGCCGCCGACGAAGAGGTCCGGCGAGTCATCAGACCCCTGAACGGTGTAGCTGAAGACGTCCGCGTTTTCGGCCTTTGCGAGGCCGGTCACGCTCTTGTCGAGCCAGACCAACTGCGTCACCGCGCCGCCGGCGCCGGAGGTGAAGCGTCCATAGCCCGATTTCTTGGTGCGCGTGCCGAACAGCGACAGGAAGCCACTCTCAAGATCCACTGGCTCGGCTGGGGCTCCGAAGCCGGCCGCATCGACGCGCAGATAGCGGTGACGCACTTGCGACGCTGCGCCCGAGGTGAGTTTCACCGCGGTCTGGCCATCCGGCGACACTTTCCACAAATCGAATGCGTCATTGATCACGACCGACGCATCGTCTTTCGTCCAGCCGGCAACGCCGAACATGGGCTTCTCGGGGGCGGTGCTGTCGGAGTCCAAATCGACGAAGGACGTCTTCGCGCCTTTCGTGATGTTCGTGACCGCCTTGGTGGTGAGGTTGATCGTCCAGTAGTGGCCGCCCTCAGAGTAGATGGCGTACTTGCCGGCAGGGCTGACCTGCAGGCCGCTCGTCGCGCGGGTCTTGAGAGGTGTGCGTATGCCGGTGGTGAGATCCACCACCTGCACGTCCGATGCCGGCCGTCCGATTGATCGGTCCATCAAGTACGGCGTGAATTCAGAGACGATTGCGAGCCTGGTGGCGCGAATGGGTGTGACCTGTTCGTCGAACGTTTTGCCGACCACCACAAGCTGGCCAGTGGCGAGATTCCAGACAGCAGGGAGGTTGCGACGCCGATCAGCGGCGACGCTCAGCTTCTGCGCGGACATGACGGTGGTGTCGTTCCAGTGCCAGACATCGACGTCCGCTTTTTCCGGGACCGCGGCCGAGCCCCGGCCGCCCCGGCCTCCTTCGGGTGCCGCCGGCTTCGGCGTCCAGTCGGCCACGCCCAGCAGGATCATCGCGCCGTCATTCGCGCCCGTTTCGAGCCAAGACGGCCGGCGGAACGTGACGAGGCGCTTCGACATCGGCAGCGCGCCCGCGGTAGGGTCCAGCGTCAGCGCTTTCTCACTCGACTGTCCCAGCGAGGTCCACGCCATCACCACCTGCGTCGGGCCGTCGTACTTCTCGTTGGTCCTGGATTTCAGCGCGACGAGGTCGGCCGAGTCGTTCCGCCAGGTCAGACCCGAGTAGTCCGCCGCGGATGCGTCGAGTGCTCTGAGGACCGACGTTGCGGGGTTGTACAGATGAATGCCGTTGCCCGCCTGGCCTTCGGCACTGATGACCATCGCCAGCAGGTGGCCGTTGTCGGAAGGCTGCCACGCGTATTCCGACACGTTGCCGAACGTCGTCGTGGCGCCCGTCTTCAGGTCGCGCACCAACAAGGTGGTGCCGATGGCTGTTGCGGGCGCGGCCTGCGCGCCTCCACGGCCGCCCGCCGGTGGCGCTGGTGCGGTAGCGGGTGCGCCGCTGGCGGCACCGGCCGGCGGAGCCGGCGCATAACGTTTCATCGCGATCGACTGGCCGGTGCGATCAAAGGCAAACGACTCGATGCCGTCGATGATGGTCTCAGTCTTTGTGGCGAGATTGAGCAGGCCCAGCTTGCGCTGAATCGGTTGCCGCGCCGTGCGCAGCCGCTCCTGCTCGGCTTCCGACTGGCCGATGCCGTAGGCCAGCCATTCCGAGCTCAACGTGAATGACGCTCCCGACCCGAAAGGCACGATGCGCGCGGTGTCTGACGCGGTGGCGCCGGTGGCCGGAATGATCCGGAGTTCGTTGTCCCCGCCGATGCGCGTAATGCCGTACGCCAGCCACTTGCCGTTTGGAGAAAGACCGCCGCGAGCGGCGCTGGGCGTCACGCTCTCGAACTGGTCGTAATCGGCGGGCGTGAGCGTGGGTTTGTTCTGGGCAGTGGGAGCGGCCGTTGAGGCCAGAACGAACGCAATAAACGAGGCGGCAATAAACCCGGACCGGCGCATGGCATTCCCCTTTGCAAGACGTGAGGGAATTCTAACGCAGGGCTCAGGGTGTGGGATACGTGCGCGCCACGTAGTCGTCCACGAGCGCCTGGAACGCCACGGCCAATTCGCTATAGGTGCCCCGCAGTGAGGTCACGTGCTGGCCGTCGATGTAAATCGGGCAGTTGGGCGACTCGCCGGTGCCGGGCAGCGAAATCCCGATGTTGGCCGCCTTTGATTCGCCCGGGCCGTTGACGACGCAGCCCATGACCGCCACCGTCATCGTCTCGACGCCGGGGTGCCGCGTCTTCCAGACGGGCATCATCTCTCGCACGTAGCCCTGGATGCGTTCGGCCAGTTCCTGGAACGTCGTAGACGTGGTGCGGCCGCAACCAGGGCAGGCGGTGATCGCAGGTGAAAACGCGCGGAGCCCCAGCGCCTGCAGGATTTCGCAGGCGGCGTAGACTTCCTCGCGCCGGTCACCATCGGGCCGCGGCGTGAGCGAGACACGGATGGTGTCGCCGATCCCTTCCGCCAGCAGCACGCCGAGCGCCGCGGCGGACCAGGCAATGCCTTTGATCCCCATGCCGGCTTCAGTGAGACCCAGGTGCAGTGGCTGATGGGTCTTGCGCGCCAGATCGCGATACACGCTGATCAAATCGCGCGGCCGCGACACTTTGCACGAGATGATGATCTGGTCGGTGCGAAGGCCGCAGTCGAGCGCCAGTTCCGTGGACTGCAGCGCCGACAGCACCATGCATTCGTTCACGATGTCCTCGGACGACTTGCCGAGATTGCGGTCTGTGTTCTCCTGCATCTTCGCCATCACGAGTTCCTGATTCAGGGACCCGCCGTTCACGCCGATGCGCACCGGTCTCTGGTGATCGACCGCGACCTGGCAGATGGTGGAGAACTGCTCGTCGCGCCGGCGACCGGTGCCGACGTTGCCGGGATTGATGCGGTATTTGTCCAGAGCCGAGGCCGCGCCGGGCTGCCGGGTCAGCAATTGGTGGCCGTTGTAGTGGAAGTCTCCAATGAGCGGCGCCGTACAGCCGGCGTCGATCATGCGCTGCTTGATCTCGGGCACCGCGGCGGCGGCTTCCGGCGTGTTGACGGTGATGCGCACCATCTCGGAGCCGGCTTCGGCCAGCTCCACACACTGGCGCGCCGTGGCCGCCGCATCGCTCGTATCGGTCATCGTCATGCTCTGCACCACGATGGGGGCGCCGCCGCCGACCTGGACGTTACCCACGCGCACGCCGAATGTCTTGTGCAGCCGAACCGGAATGGCCATGAAAATGATCATACGACGGCCAGCCCGTGTTCACCGGAGTCACAAGGGATGATGGGCTCCAGCTGAGGGGCCGATAGAATGAGTTGGGGTGGTGTGTATGGGCAGGATGAAGATTGCGCTGATTGGGTTGTTGGTGGTGGGGCTGGCCGGGTCGATGATGGCGCAGGCCGTCACGGAGGCTGACCTGGGCCGGTTGGACGTGGCCGCGGCCGAAGTAACGCGCCATGCAGCGGTCCTCAAAACGTCGGACGCGACGTTGGCGTCCGAGGTGGACAAAGCCGTGGCCCTGCTCAAGGAAGAGATTATTTATCTGCGCGTCCGCCTGCGGCGGGAGGGTACGGTGCCGCGTACCGAGTACATCGACCTGCGCGACCGTCTAGAGACACTGCGGGTGAAGGCCGTCGGCCAGAAGGTGACCGCGCATCCGGTAATTACCGATGACCCCGTCAGTGGTGGGTGGATCGTTCCTGTCGGCACCGAGATGGACGTGAGACTGCAGACCCCGCTCAGTTCGCGCACCGCCAGAGTGGAGCAGCGGTTTGAGGCGACGAGCGTGGTCGACCTGAAGATCAAAGGGGACGTGGTTCTGCCGGCCGGCACCGTCGTCCGCGGATTTGTCGGATCGGTGCAGCCTGCCGGACGTGTGGAGCGCCGCGGGAGCCTGACGTTGGCTTTTGACGAAGTGGTGCTCAGGAAGGGGCCGGTTCGTTTGAGGGCGTCGGTGACTCAGGCACTCGACGGCAAAATGAGCGAAGACGTCAGCCGGATTGGCACCGGTGCCGCGATAGGCGCGATCATCGGGGGACTGCTGGGGGGCGGGAAGGGTTTGCTGGTGGGTGTGCTGGTCGGTGGCGGCGGCACGATCGCGGCGACTGACGGGACCGATGTGGACCTGCCGGCCGGCACCCTGTTGCGGCTGCGAATCGATTCTCCGCTCGAGGTTCGATAGACTCGGCGGATGACGTCCGGGTTGGATCACGCGCGGCGAGTGGCCGCCACGGCAGATGCCTTTGAGGCGTCAATGACGCGCTTTCTGTCGCGCGTGGAGCAGACCTCCGAGGCGGATGCGGAGCGGGTGCCTCCCGATGGCGGCTGGTCGGTGGCCGGCATTGCCTGGCACGTGGCGGTGACCAACGAACAATTCGCCGCGCTGGTGGATGGCTCGGTGCCGCTTGCCATCGCGCCCGAGGCGGATTTCTCCGAAACGCCGTTTTCCGAGATTACCGCGCTGGTCCCGGACAAGCTCGAGGCGCCAGAGAAGTTTCATCCACCCGAAGGTGTGACCAAAGCCGAAGCGCTGGCCAGAGCGCGTGCTTCGCAAGAGCGCCTGGCTCGGGCTTTGCGGGAAATGCCGGAATCACGTGGCTTGTGGTCGGTCCACTCCATCCTCGGCCAGGTCACCGTGTATCAGGTGGGCGACTGGGCCACAGCCCATGTGGCACGCCACAACGCACAGGCGAAGCGCCTGATCTACAATTCCCAGTGATTCACTACCTCCGGGGGAGAGGCAAGGCCATGTCCACACACACGCTGAGTTCTGCCGCTGCCGTCGCATTGAGCGGCGCCGTTGTTGCCACGATGTTCACGATCTCGCCCGTCAGCGCGCAGGCGCCGACGGCTGAACAGGCCCTGATCACAAAAGCTCGTGGCATCCACGAGCGTGTGATCACGCTTGATACGCATGACGACATCAACGCGAACAACTTCCGCGCGGACTGCAACTACACGATGCGCCTGACGACACAGGTCAACCTGCCGAAGATGAAAGAGGGCGGGCTGGATGTGTCGTTCATGATTGTGTATGTCGGCCAGGGCGCGCTGACCGAGGAAGGGTATGCCGGCGCGTATCGACAGGCGGTGGAGAAGTTCGACGCCGTGCATCGCCTGACGAAGGAGATTGCCCCGAACGAGATCGAACTCGCGCTGACGCCTGCGGATGTGGTGCGCATCGCGAAGAGCGGCAAGAAGGTGGCCGTCATCGGGATCGAGAACGGTTACGCGATCGGCACCGACCTCGAGCGTGTGAAGGAGTTCTGGACACGCGGCGGCCGGTACATGTCATTGGCGCACAACGGCAACAGCCAGCTGGCTGATTCCAACAGCACCGAAGCGGCGAATGGCGGCATTCATGGCGGCTTGAGTCCTCTGGGCAAGCAGGTCATTGCCGAGATGAACAAGTGGGGGATCATGGTGGACATCTCCCATCCCTCCAAGCAGGCCAACATGCAGGCGATTGCGTTGTCGAAGGCGCCCGTGATTGCGTCGCATTCTTCGACGCGCGCGCTCGCCAATCACACCCGCAATATGGACGACGAGCTGTTGCTCGCGCTCAAGAAGAATGGCGGCGTGATGCAGACCGTGGCGTTTGCCACCTACGTGAAGGTTGATGACAAGGCGGCCGACCGGCAGGCCGCGACCACCGCACTGAACACCGAGTTTGGTATTGCCGCGCCCGCCGGACGGGGTGCTGGTGGCGGTGGCCGTGCAGGCGGCGCCGGCGGGGGACGTGCGGGTGGCGAAGGACGCGGGCAGGGGGCCACGCCGGCGGCACCGCCTCCCTGTTCGATCGAGGATCCGAACACGGGGACCGCACCGCAGGCGGCGCGTGGGGGCGGGGCCGGCCGTGGCGGCAATCAGGCGGCCCTTGCCGCACTGACTCCGGAACGTCGCGCGGAGTACGACACGAAGCTGGCGGCCATTCAGGCCAAGTTCCCAGCACCGGCGCGGGCGACGGTCTCGGATTTTGTGGACCACATCGACTATGCCGTGAAGCTCATCGGCGTCGATCACGTGGGCATTTCATCGGATTTTGATGGCGGGGGCGGGGTCACTGGCTGGAACAGCGCGGCGGAGACCTTCAATGTGACCCTGGAGTTGGTCCGCCGAGGCTACACCGAGGAACAGATTGGCAAGATGTGGAGCGGCAACCTGTTGCGGGTGTGGGCCGAGGTTGAAAAGGTAGCCAAACAGCTTCAGGCTGGGTCGAAATAGATCCTCGCTATTAATAAGGATACAAATCGGCGCGGGGCCAATGGCTCCGCGCCGTCACTCCATCCCCAGCTTCTTCCGCTTCAAAAACAGGCCTTTTCTCGAAATCCCGAGCAATTTCGCCGCATCTGACACCCGGCCGCCGGTGTGTTCGATCGCCCGGGCGACAAACGCCCTTTCGATATGGGCGATGGCCTGGTCGAGGGGCTGGTCCAGTCGCACGCTGACGACCGGTCCGGCCGGAGCAGACTGAGCGGCCGGCCGCCTCGACCTCCACCCCTGAGCAATTTCCGCCGACAGGTCATCCGCACCAAGCGTCGCGCCATCGTCGGCAAGGGCGACCACGCGCCGCACTTCGTTGGCGAGCTCCCGGATGTTGCCAGGCCAGTCATGGAGCAGAAGTGCGGCAATGAAGTCGTCGGCGACATTCAAGCGTTGCCGGCCGGCCTCTTCGCACGCTTTGCGGACAAAGAGCGCGGCAAGGGCGGGAATCTCGTCCTTGCGTTCGCGCAGGGGCGGCAGCCAGAGCGGCGCGACCCGCAGCCGATAGAACAGATCACTTCGGAAGCGGCCCTGGCTGACCAGTGCGTCGAGCGAGGCGTTCGTGGCCGCCACGATTCGCACGCGCGTGTGGGTGGGGCGGGGTTCGCCAACGACATGAATCTCGCCCGATTCCAGGAATCGCAGCAACTTTGGCTGGATGGCCGGATCCAGATCGCCGATCTCATCAAGAAACAACGTGCCATGTTCGGCGGCGCGAAACACCCCTCCCGATGTTTCGAAGGCGCCGGTGAACGCGCCGCGGCGATGGCCGAAGAGCTGACTCTCCACCAGGTCCTTCGGGATCGCTGACGCATTAAAAGGCACGAATGGGCCTCGCGACCATTTGCTATGGGTGTGGATGACCCTGGCCACCACTTCTTTTCCCGTTCCCGTTTCCCCCATGATCAAGACGGGCAGTTCGCTCGAGGCCAGCTTGATCGCGACGCGCAGCACCTCCTGCATGCGCGGAGACCAGAACACGGAGTCGCCGCCGCTTGGGAGTGAGACCTGCGGCCAGAGGAGGTCTTCGTCGAGCACGTGTGGATCCCCGGAGCGGCTGATCCCCGCTTTCGCGATTTCGACAAGATTGCGAATCAGCGAGACGTCTTCAAGGGCAAACACGTCACGGAAACGCAGCACTGCCCGCCGGTCGATGTCCGACAGGATGATCCGGTGCGTGCCGTCCGCAGCGGTCTCCCAGGCGACGGGGCCGCCGGTGGCCTCGTTGGCGGTTGTCTCGGTGGTCACGTCGAGCCGCGTGCGCAACGCGGTGGTGGAGACCACGGCTGCGAGGCGCTGGCTCATCACGTCAATGGAATGTCCGGCGCTGAGGGCGGTGGCGATGTCGGTCAGGATGAGATTCGTACTCTCGGTGTCGGTCTGATCCCGGCGTGCGGCGGGGAGCTCGGTCCTGTCGTGGGCCGGCAAGGCCTCGCGTTCCTTGGTGACCACCCATTCCTGAAACCGATGGGAGATGGCCTGGCACGCGCGAAGGGCCCGATCGAAGTGCCTGTTTCCGCGCGCGGCGTCGCCTCGAAGCGTGAGGCACGTGCCGGTGGCGGCTTCGACGGTGATGAGGGGATCGACGGCACCTCTGGGACACAATCGCAGCGCGGCGACCAGCGCTTTGTCGGCATCGTCGTGTTGACCGAGGAACGCCAGGGCGCGGGCTTTTGCGCTCAGGAGCGACGCGTGCCAGACGCGCAGCTGACGGCGTTCCAGTTCCGGGTGTGCGGCGTCGACGATGGTGACGATGCCTTCCCAGTCTCGAATGTGGCTGAGGTAGAGGCACCGGGTGATCTGATGGGCGAGGTCGTACCAGGATCGCGCCGGTACGTGTTGACGTCGAATGAGTGCCTCGGCTTCGTCGAGGTGAGCGACGCACTCAGGCAAGTTGCCTTCGTATAAGGCGACGTTGGCTAGGCTGTCGGCAAGGCCTAGCTGAACGAACGACATTTCGCCGCCGACTTGACCGGCCTGATTGAGGTAGTGACGCGCCTGCTTCGCGTTGCCAAGGTACAACGTGAACAGACCAATGTTGCCTAATGCTCGGGCGCGGGGGACTTGCTTGTCGTTCTGATTCGCCTCCTCAAAAGCTCTCACTGCGGCGCGACGGGCTTGATCCACGCTACCGACATCTAGGAGAGGTGATGCGGAAACAAGTTCGATTGAGCACCTGAGGTCGCTTGATCCCGATTCCACTGCAAGGCGCTTAGCGATGTCTAGGTGCAGCCGCGCGTCCGAACTTGAACCGCGAAGAGCTTCGATTCGCGCAACTGCGAGATGAAGCCCTGCGAGTGACGATGCGTCTCCGATGGCAGTAGCGAGTTGCCGAAGGGTCGCCAGGCGCGATGCGGCGTCTGCAGGAGCCTGAAATGTGGACTCCCTCACGAAGAGCGAGAACTCTGCGCCAAACCTTGCACTGTCCGGTTGGTCCCGGAGTTCCCCACATAAGTCTGAAAGCAGCCCGAGTGCCTTAACGACATCGCCGGTGTCATACAGCGCCGTGGCGTGAACCAGCCGGCCAGGGAAATCGGTTAATCCATCGCCCTCCACTGCGGCGATAGCCTCGGAGAGACGACCGTTCCGGTACAGGGACTGGGCCTGCTCCGTCGATGGCGACACACTGGCGAATGTGCGTCCGGGCATGATCGCGCGGACAATACCAGATTCGGCCCTGCTACGGGGTGCCCTCAGTGCGGCCCAAGCCGAATCATGTACAAGATTCGGTGGGGCCGGCGGCCAAGACTAGTGGACCTGTCGACCGTCCCGTCGGCCGGCCAAATGATTCGCCAGCCCGTGTTCCTGCGGCAGAACTGAGCCCGGAGCGAACAGTAGCGCCGCGGATTCAAGCATCCGGCTGTGGTTTTTGTGAAATTCTTCGCCCGCGTACAGGGCAATCACACCAACTACCTGGTCGCCATCGAAGACCGGGGTCGCCAGTGTAAAACGCAAAGGTACGGGCAGGACGCGGGCCACCGGTCCCAGGTCGAGGGCGGCGTCGGAGTTGAAGACGATCTGCCGATGGGCAAACGCCCAGCCGGAGATTCGCTCACCCACGGGAATTCTGGTTGATTCAATCGTCGACGAGCCGGAGCCGGCGCAATACACAGCCGTGAGATCGCCCTGGCCGGGCGACTGCGTATAGAAGGCCACCGCAGCGGCCGGCACCACGCGGCGCACATGACGGAAGAAGATCTCAGCCGCGGCCTCGAGCGACGGCGCCTTGGGCAACTCGCGCCGAAGTTCTCCAAACTCCCGTTCCTCGGCCGTCGCCGCGCTGATGACGTCCAGGGCCGAGTGCGCGAGGTGGCCCACCGCCGCGCCAGCGCCTGGGACGCTGCGGCCCTCCGCTTCATCGATGGCTTCAAGCCGGTCGAGGATCCGGAGGAATCCATCCACGACCCAGGGGTCATACATGGTGCCCCTGCGGTCAATCAGGATGTGCTCAGCCTGCTGTCGGCTCATCCGCGGACGATAGGGGCGGTCGGAGGTGAGTGCGTCGTAACAGTCAACCACCGATAGAATCCTGGCGCCGAGCGGGATCTCCTGTCCCTTCAATCCATCGGGATATCCCTGGCCGTTCCAGTTCTCGTGGTGATGCCTGACGATAGGTTCCACCGGGTACGGGAATTCGATGCTTTTGAGGATGTTTGCGCCGACGGCCGCGTGTTCCTTCATCTTCTCGAACTCGGCCGTGGTTAGCGGACCGGGTTTGTTGAGGATGTACTCGGGCACGGCCAGCTTTCCAGTGTCGTGCAGGAGGGCCGCCGCCTCGATAGCCTTGATCTGCCGATCATCGGTGACCCCGAGTGCGCGCGCGGTTTCCATCGTGTACTGCTGCACGCGCCGGATGTGACCGTGAGTGACCTGGTCCTTCGCATCAATGGCCATCGCGAACGCCGCGATCGTGGACATATGGACCTTCTCGATAGCGTCGATTTTTGCCTGCATTTCTTCGACCCTACTTGCGGAGTTCCGATACGTGAAGTAGAGCATCGTCATCAGCGGGAGGATGACGAGTATCCGTGCGAAGATGCCGTCTGGGGAAGCCAAGAGCGCTGCGATCGATGCGCCGGCGATATAAGTCAGAAATCCGTCTCGAATCCCCCACCAAGTGACTGCGAAGTCGCGCAACAGCCTTGTTCGGCTCTTTGATTGGGTCAGGGCAATCGCCATCGCGACGAGGCAGGAATTGACCAAGAAATACAAGATGGCAAAAATGGCCAAGCCGAAAACGAAGAGCGATGGATCGTCCTGTAGTTGCAGTGGAGGCGGTCCAGTAATCGAAAAAAGCGCCTTTGACGCCAGCCAGACAGAAAGTGGAGGCGCCGCCAAGTTAAACGGCGTTCGATTCCAGTCAAAACGGCCCTTCGAGTAGCAAATTGTGGCAGAAAGAACTACCGCGTCGAGCAATACCAGCACCGTGCCCACTGCTGGGCCGTACACCAAGGTTCCCCAGATTACGAACGTCTCGGAGATTGAGTAACGGGCGCCCACGGACTGAAACTTGACTGACAAGAACCCGCTGACCAAGGTCAGTAATGTCAACGACAGCCACTCGCTAGCGGGCGGGTCGACAATCACCTGGCGGATGTTAATCGCCGATGTCAGGAATCCACTGACGACAACAGTCACCCAGAAGGCTCGGGCTGTCGCTGAAAAAGTTGGGCTAGTTGGCTTGGTCATCGTGGAGAAGGGACCGGAGTGGCCGACGAGTCGGGGCGTGCCCGTCGATTCGTGGCTCAGTCCAAGTGATGACCGTAAGAAATCATGGTTTCAAAAAGAATCGCGCTAAGCAGAGCAATCAGTCCCAAACAACAATTGTGCAAGTCATAGTCATCCTTCGACAGGAACGAGCAAAAGGCGAGAACGTCAAGAAGGGCAACTCAGCTCCAAACGATAATTGTGCAAATCATGGCCGTCACTGCTTTCAAGCGATCAGTAGCGTTAACGAACTGTCAGCCCAAACGATAGTCGTGCGAATCATGTCGTCCTGCTTTCAGAGCTACTAGCGTTGGCGACCGTCTCAACCCCAAACGATAATTGTGCGAATCATGGTGTCCTGCTTTCAGAGCTACTGGCGTTGGCGACCGTCTCAACCCCAAACGATAATTGTGCGAATCATGGTGTCCTGTTTTCAGAGCTACTGGCGTTGGCGACCGTCTTAACCCCAAACGATGATTGTGCGAATCATGATGTCCTGCTTCCTAGAATCAAGGCCTTGAAGTGAGTCACTAACCCCAAACAATAATCGTGCGGTTCATCGCTGGCCTCCACTGGTGACGTCGGCTTGGATTGCGTTGTCCCACACCAAGGTGTTGTCCCAAACCAAAGTGTTATCCCAGACCAAGGTGTTGTCCCAGACGAGCGTGTTGTCCCAGACCAACGTCTCGCCCCAGACTCGGTTGTCCCAGACCAAGGTGTTATCCCAGACAAGCGTGTTGTCCCAGACCAAGGTGTTGTCCCAAACCAAGGTGTTGTCCCAGACCAAGGTGTTGTCCCAGACCAGGGTGTTGTCCCAGACCAAGGTGTTGTCCCAGACCAGCGTGTTATCCCAGACCAGGGTGTTGTCCCAAACGAGAGTCGTTCCCCACGTCGACTGTTGGCCGAAGGCCATTCCGCCGCCGAAGGATTGTTCGCCGCCGATCGTGTTCGACGTCTGCACCTTGTCGCCGTCCTCGCGCATGGCAAACTTCACGGCCAGGGCGACGTTGATCGACCCGGCGCCTTGCGAGATGAGTCCCTCGCCCGGGATGAACTGCGCCGTGAGCTGCAGCGCCGTCTTCACCTGACGCGGAGTCAGATCCTCATTCGCCTGCAGCAACATTGCCGCCGCGCCGCTCACCACCGCCGCAGCCATGCTCGACCCCGACAGCACCAGGTAGGCCCCGCCGTTCGCGCCGGTCACACGACGCTCCGGCAGCATCTCCCACAGCAGGCTCCGCTTCGAAATGGTCGACACAATCGCATTGCCCGGCGCCACCACGTCCGGCTTCAACAGCGTGTTCTTCGGCAGATCCTGGGGCGTGGCAGGCGCCGGCGTGCCCGGGTCCACAACGGGACCACGCGAGCTGTACGTCGCGACCTTGTCGTCACTCCGGAACACCGTGCCGTTGGTGTTCAACGCGCCCACCGTCAGCGCACCAGGCGTGAAGCCGGGCGACACAATGGCGCCGACAATCGGCACACCCGCCGCGTTCTTGCCCATGTTGCCGGCCGATGCCACCACCACAATGCCCGCGGCCACGGCGCGCTCCACCGCGAGCGCCAGCGGATCGTCGCGATACGCTTCCGATGCCGGGTGACCCAGCGAGAGGTTGATAACTCTGATGTCGAGGCGATAGCGGTATTTGATGCAGTAGTCGATCGCCTCGATCACGTCCGACACATACCCCGAACCATCGTCGCTCAGCACTTTCATGCTGATGAGCGACACGCCCGGCGCCATGCCGATATACGGCGTGCCCTCTGCACTGCGGCTGCCGGCGCCGCTGCCCGCAATCGTGCCCGCCACGTGCGTGCCGTGGCCGTAGCCGTCGCGACCGCCTTCGCGCACGCCGCCCCGCGGGTCCGTGAAGTCGTACGACACCTGCAGGCGATTATTCAGGTCCCCATGCGACGACACGCCGGAGTCCAGCACCGCGACGCCCACTCTCCGGCCGGTGATGCCGCCAAACGCCGAACCCGATTCGCCGCGCCACACCTGGTCGGCGCCTGTGGCCTGCGGCGTGATGGCCATGGTGCTGTAAATCGGCCGGTCTTCCTCGATGAACTTCACGCCAGGGTCGGAAGACAGCGAGTTGACCTCGGTCGACGTCCCGTAAAACACCGCACCCGACGCCATCCGCTTGACCCGCATTTTGTGCGTCCGCTCAAGGCGGTCCACTTCGTCCTGGGGCGCCGTCACGATGACCGGAATCTGCCTGCCGTCGTCGGGCTTTGCCAGCTTCTGCGACAACTCGCGCGACATCCGGGCTCGCTGGCCGTCAGCGGCCATCGCGATGGACGGAAGGGCAAGTCCGACGACGAGAGCGAAGCCCAGGAGGGCGACCCAGACGTGTGACAGGCGATTGGGCGTGTTGTGTGCGTTCATAAAAGCATTCATTCGAAAACGGGGCGAAGACCACCGTGGGCTTGCCGCTGAACCCCGCTCGTACGCACATACCGTACCACCGACGCGCTATAGAGATAACTAGATGGGGATGAAAAAACCGGCCGAAAAGGCCGGATCTCCGTACACTCCTTATTGGCATGCGATCCTGACGCATTACAAAATCGTCAGCCAAACCGCAAAAATGTGTAATTTGTGAGTGTAAGGTCTTCAGGGGAGGGCGACCCCTAAGTCCCATAATTGCCTCATAATACGCCCCATCTGCGTTGGCCGAATGACACTTTTGGACCCGATTTTAGGAGCGTTATGACCCCCTCCCGTATCCTGCGCCTGGCCCTGCTGATAGCACTAGGTGTGGCGGTGGTCATGTTTGCCCGGCAGTGTGGTACCCCACAATCCGGGGCCGATACGGCGCCTCAAACCGGCGGCAAATTGGTGGCCAGTTACCGCACAGAACCCACCCATTTCAACCGTCTCGTGGAGGCGCGGCCGGGGGCTCGTCTGACGGCGTTACTCACGCAGGCCACCCTGCTCCGCGTGGACCCGAACACAGCAGAGTTGGTGCCGCGCCTTGCCACAGAGTGGACCGGAACACCCGACGGATTGACGTGGACGATCACCCTTCGCAGTGGCGTACGTTTTTCCGACGGCACGGCCTTCACCGCGTCGGATGTGTTGTTCACATTCCAGGCGATCTACGACGACCGCGTGAAGAGTCCTCTGGCGCAGGACATGCGCGCCAAAGGCCAGCCCTTCCAGCTGCGCGCCATCGACGATCACCACATCGTGCTCACCTTCCCCTCCCCGTTCGGACAAGGCCTGGCCATTCTCGATAGCGTGCCTATCCTGCCTCGCCACAAACTCCAGGCAGCGTTTGATGCCGGTACGTTCCGCGACGCCTGGAGCCCGAGCTCGAATCTCTCGGAGATGGCTGGTCTGGGCCCGTTCATCCTCAAGGAGTACGTGCCTGCGCAGCACCTGCGATTTGTCAGGAACCCCAACTTCTGGCGCACGGACGCCACTGGACAGAAGCTGCCGTATCTCGACGAACTCGAGGTGCAGATTGTGCCCGAACAAAATGCCGAACTCCTGCGCCTGCAGTCGGGCACGACAGATCTCACCAACGGCGGTGCGCGCGCGGAAGACCTCGCCATGCTGCGCGATGCGGAAACCGCCGGCCGCGTCAGGCTCGTTGATGCCGGCCCCGCGATAGACGTCAGCACACTCTGGTTCAATCTCACTCCAGGTTCGAAGGCCGTCGCTGACAAACCCTGGCTGGCGCAGGAGGCATTTCGCCGTGCGATCTCACACGCGGTGAACCGGCAGGCCATCGTTGACACCGTGCATCTGGGCGCCGCGGTGGTGGTGTATGGCCCGGTGTCACCGGGCCATGGCGACTGGTTCGTGCCCGATCTTGGAGCCACGCCGTTTGACCTCGCTCGCGCGCTCACGCTCCTCACGTCGATCGGTCTGCAGGATCGCAACGGCGACGGCGTGCTTGACGACGCGTCCAATCGGCCCGTCGAGTTTTCGCTCTTCACGCAGAGTGGACACACCGAGCGCGAACGCACGAGCACACTCGTGGGCGAACAGTTGCGCCAGGTCGGCATCAAGGTGAATGTGGTCCCGATGGATCAGCGGGTCGTACAGGCGCGGTTCGGGAGTGGCGACTACGAAGCGATCTACTACGGCGCGCAGGCCAGCTCAAAAGACCCGACCAGCAACCGTGGGTTCTGGTTAAGCAATGGCCCCATGCACTTCTGGAACCCCAATCAGCTGACGCCGGGCTCGGAGTGGGAAGGCCGCATCGACGCGCTCCTGCAGCAGGTGGCCGAGACGATGGACCCTGCCGAACGAAAGCGGCTGTTCACCGAGGCGCAGCAACTCCTCGCCGACCATGTGCCGGCGCTGTGGTTTGCGGCGCCGCATGTGTCCGTGCCGATGAGTGCGCGGGTGGGCGGAGCGAGGCCAACAGTCATCCAGCCGCCGGTGTTGTGGAACGCGGAAGAACTGTTCGTCCTGGGTCCGCGTCGGTGATCCACGCCACGGCGGCGTACGTCGCACGCCGACTGGTGGCCGCGCTCGTTCTCGTGCTCTCGGTGTCAACCGCCGCGTTCGTCCTGGCGCGTCTCGCACCCGGAGATGAAACCACGGCTGACGTGATGGAAGGTGTCGACCCGAAGGTGACCGCGGACACGCGGGAACGGCTCGGACTCGACCGGCCGTTTCCTGTCCAGTTGGCGCACTTCACCTGGGACTTGCTGCGACTCGATCTGGGCGAATCCGCAAGGTACGATCGGCCCGTTGCGGCACTGGTCGGCGAACGCGGCGCCAACACCGCCCGCCTGGCGTTTGTCGCACTGTTGCTCGCCACACTCATCGGACTCCCTCTCGGCGTGGTGACCGGCGCCTACTCCGGGACGTGGTTTTCAAGGCTGCTGTCGATCGCCTCGATCGCCGTACTCGCCTGTCCGCCTCTGGTCGCGGTGTTGGTTCTGCTGTATGTCGCGGCGATCACAGGGTGGGTGTCGGTGGCGTCTGGAGATCTGCTGGTGCCGGCGCTCGCCCTCGGACTGCCTGTCGGCGCGGCACTCGAGCGCCTGCAATCGCAGGCCACACACGACGCCATGGCATCACCCGACCTGCTGGCGGCCGCCGCTCGCGGCATCCCGCCTCATCGGCTGGTCTGGGTGCATGCCGCACGCCAGTCGTTGCGACCCGTGCTGGGCGTCTACGGCATCGTGATCGGCAGCCTCTTCAGCGGTTCGATGGCCGTTGAGTTCGCCACGTCATGGCCCGGACTTGGCCGTTTAATGCTCGAGGCGGTGCAGCACGGCGACGTCCGCCTGGTGGCTGGATGTGTGTTCGCCGGTGGCATCTGCCTCGCCGTCGGCAACCTTGCGGCTGATGCCCTTCGGTCACTCGCCGACCCCAGAGTGAGGGACCTGTCGTGATTCGCCGCGCTGCAGGCGCCGTGTTGCTCGCCATCGTGCTGATGGCGACGGCCGCGCCGTGGATTTCGTCCAACCGTCCCGATCTGCCGTTTGACGATCGCGCGTACGCGCCGCCCATGCGCGTGCATCTGCGCGATGCCGCCGGGTGGCACGCGCCGTTTGTCTACCAGCAGCGTCTCGTCCATCGCATCAACCGCACGTATGTCGACGATCACACGGCCCGCGTGCCGCTGCGATGGTTTGCGAACGGTCACCTCGTGTCGATCGATCCCGGCGCCGGCCCGTTGCTCTGGTGCGGCGCAGACGCACTGGGCCGCGATCTGTGTGCCCGACTCGTGTACGGCGCCAGGTTGTCGCTTGGTGTTGCCGCGCTTGGCGCATTCGGGGCGTTGCTGCTCGGCGCGTTGCTCGGCGCCGTGGCTGGATCCTCCGGTGGCCGCCTCGACACACTCATCACAACAGTGGCCGATTTCGTGCTGGTTCTTCCCGTCGTGTACCTCGTGATCGTGCTGCGCGCCACGCGCCCCCTCGTCATCAGCCCGGCTGAAATGTTCTGGCTCATGACGATCCTGTTCGCGCTTGCGGCCTGGCCCGACGTCGCCCGAGGGGTGCGCGCGATCGTCGCCACCGAGCGTACGCGCGATTATGCCGCCGCCGCACGCGCCCTTGGCGCCGGGCCCTGGCGAGTGATGACCCACCTGTTACCGGCCGCCTACGGATTTCTGCGCATCGAGTTTGTCCTGCTCATCCCGGCACTTCTCGTGGCCGAGTCCACGCTTTCATTCGTTGGCTTTGGATTCGGAGGGGCGACGCCCAGCTGGGGCGGACTGCTGAAGGACGGCGAAGCGTTGACGGCCATGTACTCGGCGCCATGGCTCCTGCTGCCGGCCGCCGCACTCTTTGTCGTCGTGCTCGCGCTCCAAACGGTGGCAGGCGGAAGGCCCGGTTTCCCCGCATCGATCGTTGACACAACGGCCGCGCGCCGATAGCCTCCGGAAGGACGATGAAGATCCGATGAATCTCAGTGGCGTATTTCCCCCGGTGCCGACACCGTTTGATTCGGCGACCGGCGAATTCACACCGGCGGCCCTGACAGCCAACATCAACCGGTTGCTGCGCGCACCGGTGGCCGGCGTACTCGTGCTCGGCTCGAATGGCGAAGCCGGCCTGCTCGATGAGACTGAGGCCGATCGTGTCGTCGCTGCCGCCCGCGCAGTCGTGCCGGCCGGCCGCACGCTGCTGGTGGGCGCCGGGCGCGAGTCCACACGCGCCACGATCGCGGCGTGCGTCCGCGCTGCGGGCAATGGCGCGGACAGCGTGCTCGTTCGTGCGCCGTCGTTTTTTAAGGCGCAGATGACGCACGAGGCGCTCGTCACGCACTACCGCGCGGTGGCCGACGCCTCACCGGTGCCCGTGATGCTCTACAACGTGCCCGGCATGGCAGGCTTCAGCCTCACGGTGCCCATGGTGCGCACGCTGGCCGCACACGCGAACGTGATCGGGATCAAGGAAACCAGCAACGACCTGGAACGCCTCGGCCAGTTCGCGGCGATCACCGACAGCGGTTTCGACGTGCTGGTGGGCTGGGCGCCGGTGGCACACAGCGCGGCCGTGGCGGGTGCGCGCGGTGCCATCATTGCCGTGGCCAACGTGCTGCCTGACGTGTGCACGCAACTGTGGTCCCTGGCCACGGCGGGCCGGCACGCCGAGGCACTTGTGCTGCAACGCCGTATCACCACCATCGCACAGCTGGTGTCGAGCGTGCATGGTGTGGCCGGTCTCAAGTGCGCGCTCGATCTGGTGGGCGCGTATGGCGGGCCCGTGCGCGCCCCGCTCCTGCCGGTGACCGCGGCCGTGGCCGAGGACATCCGCTCGGCGCTTGCTCCATGGCAAGCGTGAGACACACGCGAAGAATGTGACCATGCCAAAATCCGCTCTGCCCACCACTCCACGGCTCCTCATGGGACCCGGTCCATCTCCCGTGTCGGATCGCGTGATGCAGGCCATGGCCGCACCTCCGCGATCACACCTCGACCCGGAGTTTGTTCTCCTGCTCGACGATGTCCGCGCCCGGCTGACGACGCTGTTTCAGGCGCCGGCGGATCACTTCTCATTCGCACTCTCGGGCACCGGCACCACGGGCATGGATGCCGCCGCCGCGAATCTGCTTGAGCCCGGCATGATGGTGCTCTGCGTCGTCAACGGCTATTTCGGCGATCGGCTGGCGCAGGTGTGCGCGCTCCATGGCGCATTTGTCGAGCGGCTCCAGGGCGAGTGGGGACAGGCGATTGATCCCGCGCAGGTTGAGCGGGCGATGAGCGACGGGCGCTTCGACGTGGTGGCCGTCGTCCATGGGGAAACATCCACTGGTGTGCTCAATCCGGTGGGGGACATCGCCGCGATCGCGCAACAACACGATGCCCTGCTGATCGTTGATGCCGTGACGTCGCTCGGGACGGTCCCGGTGGATGTGACGTCGTGGAACGCGGACGCGTGTTATTCCTGTTCGCAGAAAGGGATTGGCGCCCCGTCGGGCCTGGCGCCGATCACGTTCTCGGCGCGCGCGCGCCAGGGGCGCGCAGACACCACGCCGTTTTCACTCGATGTTCAGAAGCTTGAGGACTTCTGGGTCCGGCGCAAGTATCACCACACGATTTCCGCGCCGATGATTTATGCCCTGCACGCCGCCCTCGCCGAGGCTGCTGAAGAGGGCCTTGAGGCGCGCTGGAAGCGGCATGCGGACGCGCACGCCGCGCTGATCTCGGGACTGGACGCCATCGGCCTTCGCCTGCTTCCGGCTCCCGCCCATCGCCTCCCAAGCCTGAACACCGTTTGTGTGCCCGACGGCGTGGACGCGGCCGAGGTGAAGGACCGCATGCTGACCAAGCACCAGATCGAAATTGGTGCCGGACTCGGGCCGCTCGCGGGCAAGGTCTGGCGAATCGGGTTGATGGGAAGCGGCGCCACCATCCACAATGTGGAGAAGGTGGTGACGGCGCTCGCAAAGTCGCTTGGCCGCACACCTCCCCGGAGGTAGGCGCATGGTTCGTCGATATGGGCTCGTGGTTGTCGCCGTTGTCGCGATGGCCTGTGTCACCAATCCCGCCACCGGCCGCAGCCAGCTGAACATGCTGTCCGAAGCCCAGGAGATCGCCCTGGGACGCGAGGCCGATCAGCAAGTTCGTGCCGAGATGGGGGTCTACGACGACGCGGGTTGGCAAGCCTACGTCACGCGTGTGGGTATGGCGATGGCAAAAAAATCGCATCGCCCAAACCTGCCATGGTCGTTTGTCGTCGTGGACGCCTCGGCGGTCAATGCGTTTGCGTTGCCGGGCGGGTTCATCTACGTCACGCGTGGCATCCTGCCGTTTCTGCAGAGTGAAGCGGAACTGGCGAATGTGTTGGGGCATGAGATTGCACACGTCACGGCACTACATGGCGCCAGTGCGTACTCCAAACAACAGCTCAGCGGTATTGGGCTCGGTGTCGGGCGGATCCTTGCGCCCGAGCGGTACCAGGTGCTGTTCGGCGTGGCTGAGGCTTCGCTGAGCTTGTTGTATCTCAAACATGGCCGTGCCGCGGAGATTGAAGCCGATCGCCTCGGCGTGGGCTACGCCTCGTCCAGCGGTTGGGATCCGGCGGGGATGGTCGGTCTCCTCAGCACGCTCGGCCGACTGTCGGAGGCCTCGGGTTCGAGTCGCGGCGTGCCGAACTTCCTCACCACGCATCCGTTGCCTGCCGATCGCATCGAGTCCGTGAAAGCGCTGGTGACTGCCGCCCAGGGACCGGGCGCACAGACGATCAATGCGGCCGAGTTCAGTGGACGGTTGCCTGGCGTGGTGTGGGGTGACAGCCGCGAACAGGGAATCGTGCGCGGACGCGAGTTCGTGCATCCCATCCTGCGGATCGCCCTTCGATTCCCCGACGGCTGGGAGATCAGCAATGGGGCCTCGCAGGTTACGGCGCAGCCTGCGGGCGAGGCGCAGGCGGCAGTGGTGCTGCGAGTGGTGCCGAACGCCACCGGTGGGCCAGCACAGACGGCGCGGGCCCAGATGGCGGCCGCGAAGCTCACCGAAGTCAGTGGCGGCGAAACCACCATCAACGGCCAGCGTGCCTATGTTGGCACCTATCGCGGTGAGCAGGAGGTGGTGCGCGCGGCGTTCATCGTCGCTGGGTCAACAACGTACTTGGTGGCCGGCGTCGCCACCACCCAGGCGTTTGGCAGTGCGCAGGGCACATTCGCGAACACGATCGAATCGTTCCGGACGATGACGCAGGCAGAGGCGGATCAGATCCAGCCCTTCCGCGTCGGCCAGTACACCGTGCGATCGGGCGACACGTGGTCGTCGCTCGCCGCCGCAGCGGCGCCGCGGCCGATTGGCCCGGCCACACTCGCGATCATGAACGGCGCCACGGCCGCGTCCACGCCGCCCGTTAATGCACGCATCCGCGTCGTGGTCGGCGGCTGATGCGGCGAGCGCTGCGATTCGCGCTGGCGGCCGGCGCGATCATGTTCGCAATGCTCTCGTATACGTGGATGACACTGCCGGACGTGCGAGCGCTCGCGAAGACCCCACCGGCGTCAACGGCATTCATGCGCATGCGAGAGGCGCAGGCCGCGTCCCAGGACCGTACGGCGAGGCGGCGCCACCAGTGGGTGAGTTACGACCGCATCTCGCCGAACCTGAAGCGCGCGGTGCAGGTGGCCGAGGACGCGGCGTTCTGGCAGCACCAGGGCCTGGACTTCGACGAGATTCGCGCATCACTCGAGTCCAACTGGGAGCGCGGAGAATTCGCGCGCGGCGCCTCCACCATCACGCAGCAACTTGCGAAGAACCTGTATCTGTCACCCTCGCGGAACCCGTATCGAAAAGTGCGTGAGTTGTTCATCACGCGTCGGCTCGAAGCGGAACTGTCCAAGCGCCGCATTTTTGAGCTCTACCTGAATCTGATCGAGTGGGGCGATGGCATCTGGGGCGCCCAGGCAGCTTCGCTGATCTATTTCGGGATCCCTGCGTCGGACCTGAACCAGACGCAGGCCGCGCTGCTGGCCGGCGCGATCATCAACCCGCGCGTCTACAGCCCCGCGCGTCCCAATGCGCGGTTGCTGCGCCGTCAGCAGATCATTCTGTCGCGAATGGGCTCGGAGTAGCTGCCAGCACCCGTCGCGCGCCCACGTACCGCGATGTCCAATACGACGCTCGCATCTGGTCGATGCGCACCACACCCGATGCGGCGGGCGCGTGCACAAACTCAACGGCACTGATCGCCAATCCCACATGAGACGGCCCGGGTGCGACGGTGGAGAAGAACACCAGGTCGCCCGCACGCACGTTCCGCAGATCCACGCGGGTGCCGAGCGCATACTGCTCGGCGGCGGTGCGGGGTGCCGGCACCGAATGCTGCGCCAGCACGTATCGGACGAATCCGCTGCAATCAAATCCGCTCGCCGGGCTGTCGCCGCCCCAGAGATACGGTACGCCCTGGAATCGCAGCGCGGTCTTCAGCACGGCGCTCGCGACGGGGCTCCACGGCGCCTGATCCGCATTGGGCTTGATCGCAGTCGGCGATGGTACGTTGGGAAACGGCGACGGGTAGGCGCCGCCTTGTGTCATCGCCCGTGCGGCACAGACCGCCGACGACATTGAGAGCACCATTACCAGGCCGATCCGCCAGGCGCGGTTCGCGCGTTGCATCACCGCCATATCGGCCGTTCGGGTGCCGGCCGCCATGGCATGGCTCTAACCTGCTGATAACGTTGATGTTACCTCCCGTCACCGCTTGACACCGCGTCCCAGCTGACCGACAATGAGCGCCAGTACCGTCATGGAACAGACGCTGTTGCTCAACGCCACCTACGAACCCTTGCGGGTCGTTCACTGGCAAAAAGCGATCACGCTTTGGTGCCAGGGCAAGGTCGAGATCGTTTCGGTGTACGACCGCGAGATACGCGCGGTCACATTCAGCATGAAGTTGCCGTCGGTCATTCGCCTTCTTCGAAGGATTCGGGTGCGGCGACGGTTGGACTACGTGCCGTTTTCACGCGCCAACATCTACGCGCGGGATGATCATCGTTGTCAATATTGCGGAGCCGTGTTCCCGACGGCCGAACTGACGTTTGACCACGTCGTACCGGTCGCGCAGGGCGGTCGCAAGGACTGGGAAAATATTGTGACCTGCTGCATCACCTGCAATCGGCGCAAGGGTGGTCGCACGCCGGCTCAGGCGCACCTGCACTTGATTCGACCACCCAAACGTCCCGACAAGGCGCCGGCGATTCGCATCACGTTCGGCTTGCGGAACGCGCCCGAGAGCTGGCGCGACTACGTCTACTGGAACGTCGAATTGGACGACGTGTAGTTCGTGCCGGTGCTGACCTCTCTCCGTCCGAGCGCCGCGGTACACGGCGGACGGGTCACGTTGCTGGGTACGGATCTCCCGATTCCATCCGACGGTCCTCCGGACGTCACGATCGGCGGCGTGAAGAGTCGCGTCGTGTTTGCGTCGCGCCGGGCCATCGAGGTGCTGGTGCCCGCCGATGCGGCAGGGGGGAGATTGCCGGTGCAGGTCGCTGACGTGCCGGAAGGCGCGCTGGCGCTCGACGTCGCGACCGTGTTGGTGAGTGGCGTCCACCAGGTCGATAGCCCGCTCTGTACCGCGGACGGCGCGGTGTACTTCACCCATAGCGGCACCCGTGGCGCGAAGGCTCCAGTGCCACTCGGCCGGTTGAATCCCGACGGCACACAGGATGCGATGGCGGTCGACATCGCCAACCCCACGTCACTGGCCCTGGGACCCGATGGCACCGTCTATGTGTCCAGCCGCTTCGAGGGGCAGATCTACCAGCTCACTCGGGATGGCCGCGCCGAACTGTACGCGACCGACCTCGGCGTGGCGACCGGCCTGGCGTGCGGCGCAGACGGCACCCTGTACGTCGGCGATCGCACCGGCACCATCTTCCGGATCAGCGCGGGCAAGTCAGGCGAGTCCACGCGCCATGTGGAGCCATTCGCGACGATTCCAGCGAGCGTGGCGGCGTTCCACCTTGCGATGGGGCCCGATGGATGCCTCTATGTCACGGCGCCCACCCTTGCGGCACACGATGTGATCTACCGCGTGACGCCGCAGCGCGAAGTGCAGGTGGTGTGCGGAGGGTTCGGGCGTCCGCAGGGACTCGCCTTCGACGCGTCGGGCATGCTCTTCGTGGCCGACGCGCTGGCCGGGGCCTCGGGGCTCTATCGCGTGGACGTGTGCGACACAGCGCCCGTTGCCGAACTGGTGATTGCGGCGCCGCACCTGGTCGGCGTCGCGTTCGACGCGCAGGGCCGATGGTTGTTGTCGTCGAGCGACACCCTCTTTCGGATGCCGCCCTCAGGCGTCTGAGTCCTCGTCCAGCCTGGTGATGGTGAATCCGGTGAACCCGTAGATCGCCGACACGACCGGGTTGATCAGATTAAAGAATGCGTACGGCAGGTACGCGATGGTGGCCACGCCAAGCGTCTGCGCCATGAACGCCCCGCAGGTGTTCCATGGCACCAGCGGGGAGGTCAGGGTGCCGGCATCCTCCAGGCATCGTGAGAGATTCTGGGGCGCCAGTTGGCGACGCTTGAACTCGGCCTTGAACATGCGCCCTGGCAGCACGATCGCCATGTACTGGTCGGAGGCCAGGATGTTCATGCCGATCGAGGTGGCGAGCGTGGCGGCAATCAGGCTACCCGTGCCGCGGACGGCCCCGAGGATGGCCTCGGCGATGCGACCGAGCATGCCGGTTTTCTCCATCACGGCGCCAAACGTCATCGCCGCCAGAATCAGCCACACCGTATTGAGCATACTGGCCATGCCGCCGCGCGACAGCAAGTCGTCGAGGGCCGCATTCCCCGAGGTCAGGGCAAAACCCGTGGCCAGTGATTGCCAGCAGCCCTTGACGAGGGCAGCCCAGTGGGGAATGTCCGGCGAGGCCGCGAGTGTCGTCACCGCGCCGGGCTGAAAGATCACAGCGAAGACACACCCGATGAGCGTGCCCACCATCAGAGCGGGCGTCGCCGGCACTTTTTTCACGACCAAGATCAAAACCAGCACCACGGGCAGCAGCAGATGCGGGCCGATGGCGAAGCTGGCGCCAAGTGATGCGCGAATCGCATTGACGGCGGCGGTGTCGTGGGGCGCCGCCGTGGTGAGCCCGATCACGGTGAACAGGATCAGGGCGAGCAGGATGCTCGGCGTGGTGGTCCACAGCATGTGGCGGATGTGGGTGAACAGTTCGGTGCCGGCCATGGCAGGAGCCAGGTTGGTGGTGTCGGACAGTGGCGACATCTTGTCGCCGAAATAGGCTCCGGAGATGACGGCGCCGGCGGCCAGGCCCATGTTCAGGTTCTGCGCGGCCGCAATCCCGATGAGCGCCACTCCCACCGTGCCCGCCGTCGTCCAGGAGCTTCCGGTGGCGAGCGACACGAGGCAACACAACACGCATGCGCTTGGAAAAAACACGGCCGGTGTGAGCAGCTGCAGGCCGTAGTAGATCATCGTGGGCACCACGCCCGCGAGAATCCATGAGCCGATCAGCGCGCCCACAATCAGCAGGATCAAGACGGCGCTCATCGAGAGCGAGATCCCGTGCACAATGCCGTCCTGCAGGTCCTTCCACGAGTGGCCCAAACGCAGGCCGACGGCGGCGGCGATGGTTGCCGCGAGGATCAGCGCGATTTGATTCGGTCCTCCCGAGTTCGAGTCGCCGAACAGGGCCACCGACCCCGCCAGGAGCATGACGAGCATGGCGACGGGGAACAGCGAAAGGGCGAGCGACGGCTTTTTGATCAGTGTGCTCATATCTGTCTCAGGAATCTTCCGAGGGCCGCGATGATAGCATCCCTACTTTCCCATGGCTGCGCTGTCTGGTGTCCGTGTGCTCGACTTGTCGAGACTCCTGCCCGGTGGGTTCGCCACCCTGATGCTCGCGGAGTTGGGCGCCGAGGTCATCAAGGTCGAAGACCCGCGTGGCGGCGATCCCATGCGCCAGTTGCCGCCGTTTGTCGAAGGACGCAGCGTCTACGACCTGCTGCTCAATCGCGGCAAACGCAGCATCGTCCTTGACCTGCGCAAGCCCGAGTCCGGCACTGTGCTCGACGCACTGGTGGCGCGCGCCGACGTTGTCGTGGAGAGCTTTCGTCCGGCGACGGCGCGCCGCCTTGGAGTCTCTGGTCCTCAACTTCGGGAAAAATATCCGCGCCTGGTGCACGCGGCGATCACCGGATACGGCCAGACGGGACCGTACGCCGAACGCCCCGGTCACGACCTGAACTATGTGGCGGTCACCGGCGTGCTCGCGGCCGACCGCCCGCATCCCGCGCATTTGCCGAAGATGTTCATGGCCGATGTCGGTGGCGGCGCGATGAGCGCAGTAGTCGCCATGATCGCCGCGCTGTTTGCCCGCACGACGACCGGGCAGGGCGCGAGCCTGGACCTGTCGATGCAGGATGCGGCGTTGTTCTGGGTGATGCTGCCTGGCGCGGCGGACCTCGTCGACGGCGGCGGCGCCGCAGTCGGCGAGTTGCCGACGTTCGGCGAACACGCCTGTTACAACGTCTACGAGACGCATGATGGGCGCCAGGTCGCGCTTGGTGCGATGGAAACGAAATTCTGGACGACCTTTTGTGACGCGATCGGCAGGCCCGACCTTCGCGCCCGTCATCTGACCGGCCCCGAGGATCAAGCTGCGGTCATTCGGGATGTGCGCGAGATCTTCCGTTCGCGGACACAAGCGGAATGGCTGGCGTTTTTTGAAGGGCGAGACGTTTGCCTGTCGCCCGTCAACACACCCGCCGAGGCATTTGCCGACCCCAACATTGCCGCTCGAGGCACGATGGTGCAGGGAAATGGGCTTCGCGCGGTGCGATCGCCGTTCGGACACGCGCCCGTTGCCCTGGGCGCCGCGCCAATGTTGGGCCAGGATACGGCCGACGTTCTCGGGGCGCTCGGCATAAAATAACAAGAACCACATGGCGCACGACTGGATCGCCGTCCGCGGGGCGCGCGTACACAACCTGAAAAACGTCGATGTGGACCTGCCGCGCGACCAACTGGTCGTCATCACGGGACTCTCGGGATCGGGTAAGTCCTCGCTCGCCTTCGACACGATCTACGCGGAAGGGCAGCGGCGGTACGTCGAGTCCTTGTCCGCGTATGCGCGGCAATTCCTGGAACAGATGGAGAAGCCGGATGTCGATTTAATCGACGGTCTGTCGCCGGCCATCTCGATCGAGCAGAAGACGACCGGGTCCAATCCCCGGTCCACGGTCGGCACCGTAACCGAAATCTACGACTACCTGCGGTTGTTGTTCGCGAACATCGGCGTGCCCCATTGCCCGGTGTGTGACCACGAAATTGCCTCGCAGTCCCTCGACCGGATCGTGGACGTGGTGCTGCTCTATCCTCCTGATGCGCGCATCAACATCCTCGCGCCGGTAGTCAGGGGCCGCAAGGGCGAGTTCAAGAAAGACCTCACGGCCCTGCGCGGTCGTGGGTTTACGCGGGCGCGCATTGACGGCGAGTTCATCTCGCTCGAGGACGAGATCGTCCTCGACAAACGCAAGAACCACACGATCGAGGTGCTGGTCGATCGCGTGATCGTGAAGGACGGCATCAGGCGCCGGCTCTCCGACTCGCTCGAACTGGCGCTCACACTCGCCGACGACATCGTGATCATCAACACGTTTGAAGGCGGCGACCGGTTGTTCTCGCGCCGCATGGCGTGCCCGAATTGCGACATCAGCATTCCGGAGATGACGCCCAGGGCGTTCTCCTTCAACTCGCCGCACGGTGCCTGCCCGGATTGCCAGGGCCTGGGTGCGGTGTTCGATTTTGATCCCGCGCGGGTGGTGCCTGACGATCGGCTGTCGCTGGTGGATGGCGCCGTGGCTCCGTGGGCGAAGGGCGACAAACGTCTGCTGACCGAGATGCTCGAGGGGTTGCAGCGCGCCTTCGGCATCGATGCCGCCATGCCGTTTGGCAGGCTGCCGAAAAAATCCAGGGACATCGTGTTCATGGGGGCGCCGGGCAAACGTGGCAAGACCGCCAAGGACGTGTTCGGGGCAGACTTCGAAGGCGTCATCCCGAATCTGCGTCGCCGGTTCAGTGAAGGGTCCTGGACCGACCAGGAGGCGCTCGAGCCCTATCGCGCACTGCGCCCCTGCCTGTCGTGCCAGGGTGAGCGCCTGCGCTCCGAGAGCCGCGCCGTGCGGGTCAAGGGCCGGCGGCTGACCGACTACGTCAGCCAGCCCATCGCCGATGCCCTGCCGATGGTGGAGGCCATGGAGCTGACCGAGCGCGAGTTCCTGATCGCTGGTCGCGTCCTCAAGGAAATCCGGGACCGGTTGCGCTTCCTGTCGGATGTGGGCGTCGGTTACCTCACCCTGTCGCGCAGCGCCGCCACGCTCTCGGGTGGAGAAGGGCAGCGCATCCGGCTGGCGACGCAAATCGGCTCGCAGCTCACGGGCGTGTTGTACGTGCTCGACGAGCCCTCGATTGGCCTGCACCAGCGCGACAACCGGCGGCTGCTTGGCACCCTGAGCCGGCTCAGGAATCTGGGAAACACGGTGCTCGTGGTCGAACATGACGAGGAGACCATCCGCACGGCCGACTACGTGGTGGACCTGGGGCCGGGCGCCGGTGAACACGGAGGCCATGTGATCTTCCAGGGCCGGCCGCAGCAGTTGATGGCGTCACCGGGCGCGTCGCTCACAGGGCAGTACCTGACCGGCGCACGCGCCATTGAGGTGCCGCCGATCCGGCGCCCCGGCAACGGCGGCCGCATCGTGGTGCGCGGCGCGAGGGCCAACAACCTCAAGGACCTCGACGTCACCTTTCCGCTGGGGACATTAATTGCGGTGACCGGCGTCTCCGGCTCGGGCAAGTCCACCCTCGTCAACGAGATCCTGTACCGATCGCTCGCGCGCACGATTTATCGCGCGACCGATGAGCCGGGCGCGCACGGCAGCATTGACGGCATCGAACTCATCGACAAGATCATCCAGATCGATCAGTCACCGATCGGTCGGACCCCGCGCTCGAACCCGGCCACCTACACCGGGCTGTTCACGTTCGTGCGCGAGTTGTTCGCGATGTTGCCCGACGCCCGCGCGCGCGGATACAAAGCGGGACGGTTTTCGTTCAACGTCAAGGGCGGGCGGTGCGAAACCTGCCAGGGCGACGGCGTGATTGCCATCGAGATGCACTTCCTGCCCGACGTGTATGTCACGTGCGAGGAATGCAAGGGCCGTCGCTACAATCGCGAGACGCTCGAGATCGGGTATCGCGGCAAGTCCATCGCCGATCTGCTGGAGTTGACCGTTGATCAGGCGCTCGAACTGGTCGAACATTTTCCGCCCATCGCCACGCGCCTGAGAACCCTTCAGGAAGTGGGCCTCGGCTACATCACGCTCGGGCAGTCGGCCACGACGTTGTCGGGCGGCGAGGCTCAGCGCGTCAAGTTGTCGCGCGAGCTCGCACGCCGCGGCACGGGCCGCACCATGTACATCCTCGACGAGCCGACCACGGGCCTGCATTTCGAAGACGTGCGCAAGTTGCTGGACGTGCTCCACCGTCTGGTTGAACAAGGCAACACAGTGGTGGTGATTGAGCACAACCTGGATGTCATCAAGTGCGCGGACTGGGTGATCGATCTTGGGCCGGAGGGTGGACAGGGCGGCGGACAGGTGGTGGCCGCCGGGCCGCCAGAAGTGATTGCCCGCACCTCAGGCTCTGCCACCGGTCAGTATCTGGGACCGGCGCTCGGGGCCGGAGCGGAGGTGGCGGTTTCATGACGCTGTGTCAGGAAACACACAAGCCGAAGGGCGCCTTGTGTGGCTCATCGGCCACACAAGCGCCAGACTGGCAGAATTCGTGTTCCTGAATTGTATGGATAAGTCTTTCTATTTGAAGACTTTAGGTGGCTTCGTGCCCTGTCAACCGGAGTTGGCAGTGAGATTGCTATAGGAAGGGTGTCAGCGTTCTCGATGCCTGCTCAACGCACCCTTCGCAAAGTGGCCTCCTGCACCGGGATTGGTCTGCATTCCGGCCAGAGAGTGTCGATTTCTCTCAAGCCCGCTCCGGCCAACTTCGGGATCCGGTTCCTGCGCGCCGACCTCGGCGTGGAGATTCCGGCCGACGTCTCCTGCCTCGGGGCTGTTCAGCAACTCCAGACCGGCCTGCGGAAAGGCGACGCGTCGGTTGAGACCGTGGAGCACCTGCTGTCGGCCCTGACATCGCTCGGGGTGGACAACGTGCTGGTGGAACTGAACCAGGCCGAAGTGCCCATCATGGACGGCTCGGCTGCGCCCTGGGTGTATCTGATTCAGAGCGCCGGGACACGGGACCTGGCCGCGCCGCGGCAGACGATGGAGATTCTGTCCACGGTGGAAGTGCGTGACGGAGACAAACGCATCGCGGTGCACCCGTCAGATCGTTTCAAGGTCAGCTACACCATCAGCTTTGACCACCCCCTGCTGCGCCATCAGGAGATGACGCTCGATATCAACGAACAGACATTCGTGGATGAAATTGCGCCGGCGCGCACCTTTGGTTTCCTCAAGGAAGTGGAAATCCTGCGCCAGCGCGGACAGGCCCTTGGCGGTTCCCTCGACAACGCGGTGGTGATTGGCGAGACCGGCGTGCTGAACCCGCTGCGGTTTGATGATGAATTTGTGCGGCACAAGATGCTGGACGCGATTGGCGACCTGGCCCTGGTGGGGCACCCGATTCGCGGGCATCTGGTGGTGCAGCGGGGCGGACACGCCCTGCATACGGCGTTCGCCAAAGAACTTCTCCGCCGGCCCGACGCGTGGCGCCTGGTGGATTCGCGTGAGCACGTCCCGGCCACCGCCGTGGCCGTTCCCGTCCGTCAGTCCGCCCGCTAGGCGGCCCTTCCTTCCACTTTTCAGTCGCCGTCCGTGGCTTCGCTGGCCTTGCGGACCACCGCGATCAGCCGTTCGTTTTCGAACCGGTTGAAGCTCATGAACAGGCTTTCCTTCAGATAGACACGCAGCTCCTCGGGCGTGAGCTGGTTGATCAGATGCTGGAACTCCCGCTCCACTTCCTCGAAGCCGTAGTCGAGGTCGGCTCGCCGCGCGAGGTCGCGCGAGATGGTCTCGATCACGGCGAGTACGTCGCCATCGGTGTCCACAGGGGTGCCGGCGCTGGTGGTGATCGTGCGCATCTCAGCCTCCGAAACTGGCCAACGCCGAGGCCTGATCGGCGTAGACCTCAAGGAAGTTGTGGGCCCCGGTCATGGTCAGCATGGTCTCAACCCGCTTCTGCACGCCTGAGAGCTTCAACTGGCCCCCGGCGGTGCTGGCCTGCCGGTACAGGTCCATCAGACAGCCAATCGTGGCGCTGTCCACGTAACTGACGGTGCCCAGGTCCACCAGGATCTGTTTTTCCCCTGCGGCCACCAGGCCGGCGACCGTGGTCGCAAAGTCCGAGAGGATGGGATAAGTCAGCCGCGTTTCGGTGACGTGCGCCACCACCACGTTGCCGTGACGAGAAGTCGTGACATTCATTCGTTTCCTCCGCGCGAAGCCATGGAGCCCGGCGGCCTGTGTGATTGAAGACGGCGGATTTGACGGGCCAGTTCAAGCCGCCCTCGATTGATACGCGATTTGACGGTGCCTTCGGGAAGTCCCAGCTGATCGGCAATTTCCTGGTACGAGAACTCCTGCAGGTCACGCAGCGTCACCGCCTGACGCAGCGTGGCCGGCAGCTCCGCCAGCGCCTGGCGGATGAGGGACTTCAGATCGACCTGTTCGAGTTCTCCAAGTGGTGTGCGCTCATGGGAGACGGGCGACAGCTCCGACGCGTCCACGCCCCGCGCCATCGTGGCGCGTTCCTTGCGCACCGAGCGGTAGTGATCGATGCAGAGATTCCGGCTGATGCTGATGAGCCAGGTCTGGAAGTTGGCGCGGCGGTCGAAGGTGTGCAGCGCCTTGAAAATTTTGATGAAGACATCCTGCGTGAGGTCTTCGGCCTCGTCGTGACGGCCGACAAACTTGTACGCCAGGTTGAAGATCTTGCGGCGATGCGTGCGTACGATCTCCTCCCACGCGACCTGGTCACCTGCCAGGCAGCGTGCGATCAAGGCGTCCATGGCCTCGTTGGGCGCGGGGGAGGGATCAGATGACATCAGACGGGCCGTGACCGCAAATCATATCGTGGAAACGGCCCCGCCCTGCGCCGATCAGCGGCAGTGCGGTGGGCTACAATCAGAGGCCCTGTGCCTGGATTCCACCGCCGCCACGGCGCACTGATGTGCGATGACGTGCCGCTCACGGCCATAGCCGAGGCAGCCGGTACGCCGTTGCACGTGTACAGCCGGGCGCTGCTCAGCACGCGCGTCCGGGAACTGGACGCGGCGTTTGCGGCGTACCCGCACGACCTCCACTACGCCATCAAGGCCAACGCCACGCTGGCCGTGGTGCGCGAGATTCGGAGTCAGGGCGCGCATGCCGACGCCAATTCCGGCGGCGAGATTGACGTCGCCCTGCGTGCCGGATTTGCGCCGGACCAGATTGTGTTTACCGGCGTGGGCAAAACACACGATGAGCTGGTGCGAGCCGTCACGATGGGCCTCAAGGCCATCAACGCCGAATCGCCCGGTGAAATGGAACGCATCGACGCCATCGCCACGGCGCATGGCACTCGTGCCCGGGTCGCACTGCGGATCAACCCGGACGTGGACGCGGGCAGCCATCCCCACATTTCCACGGGCCTTCGCGCCAACAAGTTCGGCATGACTCCCGCGCAGGCACACGGCATGGCCACGGCCATGGCCGCGCGGGATCACCTGCATGTGGTGGGCCTGCATGTGCACGTGGGCTCACAAATCACCAGCGCTGATCCGCTACGCCTTGGTGCGGCTGCGATCGCCGATCTGGCGCGGGCGCTGGCTGCAGACGGCATCCCACTCGAGCACCTCGACGTGGGCGGCGGACTCGGCATTGCGTACGAACCGGGCCAGGCCGTGTTGTCGGTGGACGACTACGCGGCCGCCGTGTTGCCGGTGGTCCGCCCCACCGGCCTGCGCCTGATCCTCGAGCCCGGACGATGGATTACCGCGCCCGCCGGTGTGCTCCTCACGCGCGTCGTGGACATGAAAGAACAAGCCGGCGGGCGCTGGTTCGTGATTGTGGACGCCGGCATGACCGACCTGCTGCGCCCGGCCCTGTACGGCGCGTGGCACACCATCGAGGCCGTGACGCCGCGTGAGGGCGCGCCCATCGCGTGCGACGTGGTGGGGCCGGTGTGCGAATCCAGCGACACCCTCGGCCGCGGCCGGGAATTGCCGCCGGTCGTTGTCGGAGACTTGCTGGCGGTCCGCGACACCGGTGCGTATGGGGCGATAATGGCGTCGAATTACAACCGCCGGCCCATGGCGGCCGAGACCATGGTCGACGGCCCCAACTGGCGCCTGGTACGGCGCCGCCAGACCGTAGACGACATGTTGCAGTGGGATGAGTGATGCTGATTGCGTTTGAAGGTCTGGATCAGAGCGGCAAGGAAACCCAGGCTCGGCACCTGCGTGCGCGGATCGAACAGGACCGGAAGGTCCATCCGCTGTCGTTTCCGGACTATGAGACGCCGATTGGCCGCGAGATTGCCAAGGCGCTGGCCGGCGAGCGGGAGTTTGGCCCCGACGTGATGCAACTCCTCTACGTCGCCAATCGGTGCGAGTACCTGCCAAAAATCGAGATGTGGCTCGCGGCAGGTTCTGTGGTGATGTGCGATCGCTACCGGGCGTCGAGCATCGCGTATGGCGAGGCGCAGGGCCTCGATCCCGCGTGGCTCAACGACATTCAGCGCTATCTGCCGCCGGCCACGATCACGGTCCTGCTCGACATCGCGCCTGAGACTGCGGTTGAGCGCAAGGCGACGGGACGCGATCGGTACGAGCGCGATTTGTCGCTGCTGTCGCGCGTGCGCGAGAGCTACCGGCGCCAGGCGGAGCAGTCCGACTGGGTGCTCATCAACGGCGAGGCATCAAAAGACGACGTGTGTGCGGCGGTGGAGGCCGCCGTGCTGCCCCGGTTGCCCCAGCGGTAAGCGTGACGGCGCGCGCGGCGGTCAACGCGCCGATCCACTCCACACCTTCCGCGCGCAGCACGCGGCTGCACGCATCCAGCGTCGCCCCCGTCGTCATCACGTCGTCGACCAGGACGACCCGCCGCGGGTGGCGGGCACGAGGACCGGCCCAGAGCGGCGAGAGCGCATACGCCCCCACCACATTGGCCCGCCGATCATCGCCGCTGAGCCCTGCCTGGGGCGGGCGAAGTGACCATCGCTTCAATGGGCGCCACACCGGCTGCCCGAGGGCCATTGCCAACTCGTCGGCCTGATTGAACCCGCGGCGCAATCGCCGCCAGGGGTGCAGCGGAACGGGTACAACCGCATCGGCCTCGGCGAGCAGGCCTGCGCCTGCGTGGCGCATCAGGGCGCCCAGCGGCGCCCCCAGCGACCGAAGACCCCGGTACTTGAGGGCGTGGATGATCTGCCGCAGCGGGCCCTCGTACAGCCCGCAGGCGCGGGCCTGGTCAAATGGTGGGGGATGGGCGATGCAACGCGCGCATCGGCCGGTGGTGATGATTCGCCACGACTTCAGAGGTTCGCCGCAGGAGTCGCACCACGGCGGGCTTACTGTCCGGATGGAGTTCCAGCACAGACGGCAAACCGGTCCACGGCGGCCGGTGCCGAGTGTCAGGCCGCAGGCCGCACATGCCGGATCAAACAGCGCGGCCAGTGCGGCGTCGGCCCATTGATTGATTGCCACCGCGCTGTCCGGGTCCAAGAACCCTGCCAGCGTCTCGTGGCGCGCGGCTGGAGTTCAGCGCGGTCTAGACCCGCGCTGTGTGTAAATTTCTGCGATGTCCGCGCCCGTTCAGGGTGCAGAAACCTCGATCGGTTCGGCGCCGCCCCACAAGCGCTCAAGCGCATAAAACGTGCGCCGCGTCGGCAGGAAGATGTGGACGATGAAGTCGAAGTAGTCCATCAGGATCCACTCACCGCGCCGGTAGCCTTCAACAAGCGCCGGCTTCTGGCCGGCAACCCTGAGGGCGGCCTCGATGCCATCGGCAATCGCCTGCACTTGTCTCATATTCGTCCCGGTGCAGACGATGAAGAAGTCGGTAAAGGCTGTGGAGTTGCGCAAGTCCAGGACCGTGAGGTCCACCGCGAGTTTGTCCTGCGCAGCGGCGATGGCGGCCTTGACGTCGGCGGGCAGGCGCGGCTTGGCCACGCGTTTTTCCGGAGCGGCCTGGGCGGCGGCCTTTGCGGTCGCCGGTCTCGGCTTTGCCCCGCCCGCCGGCCTCGGCCTTGACGCAGCCGCTGGCCGTCGGGCCGGCGCGGCCTTGGCTTTGGCCTTTTTCTTCACGGGGGCTTTTTTTGCACGTGCAGCGGACGTGGTGCGGGGGGCGGCGGTGCGCGCGGGCCTGGCGGTCTTACTCATGCGACTCCTCGGTAAAGAGCGTTTCTGTCGATATATTCGGCCACCGCTGGCGGCACGAGACCCGCGAGCGATGAACCGGCAGACGCCAGTGCCCGGATCTTCGTTGAAGACACCGGCGCGGTTGGCGCGTCCACTAAGAAGATACTCGGTTGCAACCGGTCGTCGTAGTCGCCGGGGTCGCGCATGCGCGCGGCAAGAGCCGGCAGGGTCTGGCGCAGGCCAGGTGCCGGATGCCCCGGGCGTGACACGACGACGAAGTGGCAGCGGCTCAGCAACGTTTCGGCGGCTTTCCACGAGAGGATACCCGCGAACGCGTCGGCGCCGGTGATCACGTGCAAGGTATCCAGTGCCGTGCCTGCTGCCACAAGCCGGTCAAGGGTGTCCACGGTGTACGACGGCGTGTCGGCCGTCATCTCAATGTCCGAAACCCGGAGCCAGGCGGCCGACTTTGCGGCCAGAGCCACCATCGCCCGGCGGTGTGCTGCCGTCGCCTGCGGAGCCAATCGATGCGGCGGGACACGTGCCGGCACCAGGTGGACCGTCTCGAGCGACAGGGCGTCATGCGCGGCCCGTGCCACGTCAAGATGGCCGCAGTGAATCGGGTCGAACGTCCCACCAAGCCAGCCCTGACGGACGCGGCTCACTGCGGCTGCGACTCCGCGTGCGCCGCGACAGCCGTCCACATGGCTTCAAGCAGCGCCGGCAGGCCTTCTCCGGTCACCGCGGAGATGGGATAGAGAGGGACCTTGTGTTTCTTGAGGTGCTTGGTCAGTTTCTTCAGGCGCTCCGGATCGTCGAGGGCGTCGATCTTGTTGGCCACCGCGATTTGCGGCTTGGACGCCAGGGCCTCGGCCATGTCGTCGCCGCTGCCCTGGAACATCTTCAACTCGTTGCGGATGACATCGAAGTCGCTGACCGGGTCGCGTCCTGAGAATGACGACACGTCAATGAGATGCACCAGCACCTTGGTGCGTTCCAGATGCGCAAGAAATTTCATCCCGAGCCCGTGGCCCTCGTGCGCGCCTTCGATAAGGCCCGGCACGTCGGCCACCACAAAGTTCCGGTCGCCTGTGAGACTGACCACGCCCAGGTTGGGCGTGAGCGTCGTGAACGGGTAATCCGCAATCTTGGGCTTGGCCGCCGAGATGCGGGCGATGAGGGTGGACTTGCCGGCGTTGGGATATCCCACGAGACCGACATCCGCCAGCAGTTTCAAGCGGAGGCGCAGCGTGCGTCCTTCGCCGGCTTCACCGGGCTCGTGTTTGCGGGGCGCGCGGTTGGTGGCGGTCGCAAACGCGGAGTTGCCTCGTCCGCCACGTCCACCCCTGGCGACGAGGACGCGGTCTCCCACTGCGGCGAGGTCCCCGAGGGGAATCAGGTCGCCGTCTTCAGTTTTTTCGTACACGACCGTGCCTGGCGGAACCTCTAGCGTCAGGTCGTCGCCGTCGGCGCCGGTGCAATTGGAGCCTTGCCCGTGCACGCCGCGCTGGCCGTTGAACTCAGGATGGAAGCGGTAGGTAACGAGCGTGTTCTGGTGGAGTGTGGCGACGAGGTAAACCGACCCGCCATGGCCGCCATCTCCGCCGCTTGGCCCGCCGCGGGGTACAAACTTCTCGCGGCGGAAGGCCATGCAGCCGTTGCCGCCATCGCCCGCCTGAACGCGAATCTCGACTTCGTCTACGAACAACTACGCCTTGTCGGCGCTCGGCGCTGCGCTGGGGACGATGCTGATGAAGCGGCCGCGCTGGCCCTGATCACTGAACTTGACGGTGCCGGTGACCTTGGCGAAGAGCGTGTCGTCTTTACCGAGGCCCACGAACAGGCCCGGCTTGAACTTCCGGCCGCGCTGCCGCACGAGGATGGAACCACCCGGCACGAGTTTGCCGTCGTGTTCCTTGACCCCAAGGCGCTGCGCGTTACTGTCGCGACCGTTACGGGAACTTCCCTGACCTTTTTTAGTAGCCATCGTGCTGTCCTGATGTCGTAAAGCGCCTGGGCGTCAGGCGTTGATTGCCGTGACCTTCACGCGGGTGGACTGCGTGCGGTGGCCGATCGTCTTGCGCTCCGTCTTGCGGCGCTTCATTTTGAAGACGCGAATCTTTTTTCCCTGCGTCTGCTCTTCGATCACTCCGGTGACCGTGGCGCCGGCCACATAGGGAGCGCCGGTCACGATGTCGCCAGTGGCGGTCTCGAGCAGCAGCACCCGTTCAAACGTGTATTCCGCGCCGGGTTCAAGGTCCAGGCGGTCGACCACAACAACTGCGCCCGGGGTGACCTTTTCCTGCCGGCCACCGGCTTCGACAATGGCGAACATCTGCAACTCTCCCAACAATCTTCGAGGAATACCCATATGGACCCCCTGGAGGGGGCCCCGTGGAACCTCCAAGGCTACCACTTCGGCCCCATTCATTTCAAATGAGGCCAGGGGCCGGCCCATTACGGGCGTTCAGCGCAGAAGTGTCCTTGTGCCCTTGATCTTCTGCGTACTAAGCGTGCTCAGGAACCCCGGGAGGAGCCTGTCGATCAGCTCGAAATACGATGACAGCGGAGGGGTGTTGTTCGTCGCGCTGTACAGCGTCTCCTCGCGGAACGACTCGCTGTAGAGCTGCACCCCGGTCCGGCCATCAATAAAGATGAACTTCGGCACCAGCGCATACCCCCGGCGGTCTTCGAACCGGCGTACCGGCGTCACCGCCCGGCGGCCGGTCTGATCGATGGTCTCCTGGGTGGTCGAAAACATGCCGCTGGACTGCACATCGGTGAACAGCACCGAGCCGGTGATGATCAACGGAGCCTGGTACTCCTCGCCAATCTTCTTCCAGTAGTCCACGTCGGCGAAGATGGCCTCGTATTCCTGCAGGTCCTTCTCGTTCTTAATCCGCGGCTCGTCGGCAGCGGTAGCGGCGGGCGTCGTGGCCGGGATTTCTCCCGACGCGCGCCGCCGGCGGTCGACCTCGTCCACCAGCGACAACACGTCGGAGTCAATGACCTTCAGGTCCGACTTCGTGCGCAACTGGCTGCGCAGCAGGCGCACCGTCTCGGTATTGGGGTCCACGTCTTTTGACCCGCCTCCGAGGAAGCCGAGAATCAGGACGCGCTGAAACGACGAGACATCGAGCTTGGCCTGGATAGGCGTCTCGATCCCGATGTCGTAAAACCGCAGGCAACTGGACGCGCCAACGGTCAACCCGAGGCTAACGAGTGCGGCGACGGTTTTGGCGCTCATAGATCTCCATGAACATGTCGTAGTTCTGCCGGATGAAGTTGTTCTTCGGATCGAGGGTCGTGGCCTTGTCGTAGGCCTTCTTGGCTTCGGCAAATTTGCCCTGCTGCTCGTACGCAATGCCGAGGTTGTTCCACGCCGCGCTGTACGTCGGGTCCAGCTCGACGGCTTTCTCCCACCGGAACTCTGCTTCTTTCCAGAGCGCCTTCTGGGCAAGTTCAATACCGAAATCCACCTGCTCCTTGGCTTCCGAGCGGCGGTCTGCAGACAGCGGCGCAGCGAACACCAGCGCCAGCACAAGTGATAACGCGTATTTCATAGCTGTGTGCCCCACTATACCCCCGTACGTCTCCCGGGATTCACTGTTGTTGACGCGCAGATTCTGCAAGGGTCTTGCCGCTCCGAGATCGCAGTAAATGCACACCTGCCACCTCACACCGTGTCACCTTGGCCGGGAATATGTGGCACCGAGGGTGCAAGTCCTGCGAGGGCATGACCCCTGCAGACATCACCGCCGTTGCCCTGTCCTTCCTCCGGCCCGGTCCCGACACCCAGGCCTGCAAACTGATCAGGCAGGAGGCGATGGGACTCATGGAGCTGGGTTTTCGCGTCGGGTTCCCGCCCGACGAGGTCCGCGCCCGTGTGGCCGACGCGCTGCGCCGGGCCGAGGCCGCCCTCACGGACGCCGCCCGTCTGGGCCTCCGCGTTGTCGCCGCGCGTACACCGGCATATCCGTCCCGTCTGGCCGAGATCATCGACCCCCCAATTGTCTTGTGGACGAGCGGGGATGGATGTCTCGAACGGCGCAGTGTGGCCATTGTGGGATCGCGGCGAGCCACGCCCGCCGGCCTCCACGTGGCGCGCCAGTTGGGGCGTGATCTCGCAGGCGCCGGCTGGACCATCGTGAGCGGCATGGCCCTGGGTGTGGATGGCGCCGCGCACGAAGGCGCGCTCGAGGCCGGCGGGGAAACACTGGCCGTGCTCGGGTGTGGGGCCGATATCGTGTATCCCTACGCGCATCGGGCCCTGGCGGCGCGAATCGCCGGACACGGCCGGATTCTGAGCGAGTTTCCGCCCGGTACGGCGCCGCGGCCCTGGCACTTTCCGCTGCGCAACCGGATCATCAGCGGACTGGCCCGGGCGATCGTGGTGGTGGAAGCGTCGGAAAAGAGCGGGTCGCTCATCACGGCCCGGCTTGCCATGGAACAGGGCCGCGACGTGCTCGCGGTACCGGGCAGCGCTGCGTCGGGCCGCTACCGCGGCAGTCACGCGCTCATCAAAGATGGCGCCCGGCTGGTCGAGACCATGGATGATGTGCTGGACGAAATCGAAGGTGTGTCGAGAATTCGCGCCGGGCACGCAGACAAGACTTGCGTTATCAGTGAATTGGAAGGAATGATGGCGGTCGGGGAGCCCTACAGTGTTGACGAATTGGCGGCGTTGAGTCGCCTGCCGGCGCCCGATTTGCTGGCCCAGTTGGGCCGCCTGGAAGTGGAAGGCAGGATGAGCCGAACGGCCGGGGGGAATTTTGTCCGGCTTGACTCGACTGCTAGTGTTAGGGGAATCGGCTCATAAAATTATGGCAAAGGTATTGGTAGTGGTCGAGTCGCCGGCGAAGGCGAAAACGATCAACAAGTATTTGGGGCGCGACTACACGGTACTCGCGTCCATGGGGCACGTTCGGGATCTTCCCAAGAACAAGCTGGGTGTGGATGTCGAGGACGGGTTCAAACCCGACTACGTCGTCATTCCGGATCGCGCCAAAGTCATCAAGGAACTGAAGGCCGCCGCCAAGTCAGTGTCCGAGATATTCGTCGCAACCGACCCTGACCGCGAGGGCGAGGCGATCGGCTGGCATCTGGCCGAGGAACTGGGCACCAAAAAGCGGAAAGTCCGCCGCCTGATGTTCAACGAAATCACCAAGAAGGCCATCCTCGAAGCGGTGGCCAACCCGGGTGAGATCGACATGGACATGGTGGACGCCCAACAGGCGCGCCGCGTGCTCGACCGCCTCGTGGGATACAAAATCAGCCCACTGCTGTGGGACAAGGTGCGCCGTGGCCTGAGTGCCGGACGCGTCCAGTCGGTGGCGCTCAAGTTGATCTGCGACCGCGAGCGCGAGATCGAGGCGTTCATCCCCGAAGAGTACTGGCACGTCACCGCCCGCCTGGCGGCAGCGCTGCCACCCGAGTTCGATGCACGCCTGGCGCGCAAGGGCAGCGCGGCCGTGAAGATCACGAACGAGGCCGAGTCCAAGGCGGTGCTGGCCGATCTGGCCAAGGCGCCGTTTGTGGTGTCCTCGGTCCAGACAAAAGAGCGCAAGAAGAACCCGGTTCCTCCGTTCATCACGAGCAAGCTGCAGCAGGCGTCCCGCTTCCCGGTGAAGAAGACGATGATGATTGCGCAGCAGTTGTATGAGGGCATTGAGCTGCCCGGCGAAGAAGCGGCAGTAGGTCTCATCACGTACATGAGAACCGACTCGGTGCGCGTGGCCGATCAGGCCCTCGTCGACGTGCGCGAACACATCGGCAAGGCCTATGGGGCCGATTACCTGCCGGCCCAGGCCAATCAGTACCGTGTGAAGCAGACCGCGCAGGATGCCCACGAAGCCATCCGGCCGACCTCGATGGGATATCCGCCCGAGCGCGTGGCGGCCCATCTCACGCCGGATCAGTTTTACCTGTATCGCTTGATCTGGAACCGGTTCGTCGCGTCGCAGATGATGCCGGCGACGTTCGACGATACGACGGTGGAGATCACTGCACTCGACTACCTCTTCCGGGCCAAGGGATCGGTGCCGAAGTTCGCCGGCTGGCTCGCGGTGTATGGCCAGGCGAAGGACGAAGCCGAGGAAAGTGAGCGAACGGAACGTCCGGCGCCGGCCGCGGGTGCCCAGACCGACGCCGAAGAAGACAGCGGAAGCGCCGTGTTGCCGCTCGTGAAAGAAGGCCAGACGCTGGCGGTGCGAAGCCTGACGCCCGATCAGAAGTTCACGCAGCCACCGCCGCGGTTCAACGAAGGGTCGCTCGTGAAGGCGCTGGAAGAAAACGGCATCGGCCGGCCCAGCACCTACGCGTCGATCATCAACGTCCTGCAGTCGCGCGAGTACGTGAACAAAAACGAGGGCCGGTTCAAGCCCACGATTCTGGGTCGCCGGCTCGTGGACAAACTGCTGCATCCCGCGTTTGATGACATTCTCGACATCGAGTACACGGCCCGCATGGAGGACGAACTCGACCAGATCGAAAAGGGCAAGGCGAAGTACGGCGCCATCCTTTCGAAGTTCTACAAGAAGTTCGTCAAGGATCTGGCCAAGGCCGAGAAGATCATGCCCAGCTTCAAGGAAGGGCAGCCGACCGACATCGTGTGCGAGAAATGCGGCGCGCCGATGGTGGAGAAGTCGGGCAAGTTCGGCATCTTCCTGGCCTGCAGCACCTATCCGGCGTGTGACAACACGAAGGAAATTGAGGTGGCCGACACGCCAACGGAAGAACTGGAAGAGGCGTGTGAGAACTGCGGGAAGCCGATGGTGCTCAAGCGCGGCCGGTTCGGCATGTTCCTGGCGTGCACGGGATATCCCGAGTGCAAGACCACTCGCAAGGTCATCGCCACCAGACAGGGTGTGACCGCGGCGAAAGCGGATCAGATCCTGGACGAGAAGTGCCCGAACTGCGGCAAGAACCTCGTGGTGAAACAGGGGCGCTTCGGTGAATTCACCGCGTGCACCGGGTATCCCGAGTGCAAGTACGTGAAGCAGCAGTTGACGGGGATCAAGTGTCCGAAGGATGGCGGTGACGTGGCCGAGCGGAAGTCGCGGCGCGGTAAGGTGTTTTTCGGCTGCGTGAATTATCCGAAGTGCGACTTCACGCTGTGGAACAAGCCCATCATTGAGCCGTGTCCGAAGTGCCAGCGGCCGTTCCTCACCGAGAAGATCACCAAGCGTCACGGGCGCCAGTTGATCTGCAGCAACGAGGAATGCGACTACCTGCGCAGTGAGGCGCTCGAAGAGACGACGGCCGGGTAACGCGTCACATGGTGCATATCATCGGTGGCGGGCTCGCCGGTTGCGAGGCAGCCTGGCAGGCGGCCTCGATGGGCGCGGACGTCACCCTCTACGAAATGCGGCCGGTGCGGCCGACGGCCGTTCACCAGACCGACGGCCTCGCCGAACTCGTCTGCAGCAATTCGTTTCGCGGCGACAAACTCGACAACGCCGTCGGGCTCCTCAAGGAGGAGATGCGGCGGCTCGGGTCGATCATCATGCGCATCGCCGACGAGGTGCGTGTGCCGGCCGGCGCAGCACTCGCCGTGGATCGGCATCTCTTCTCGGAACGCGTGACGGCCGCCATCACGTCACACCCGCGCATTCGCGTTGACCGCCGCGAGATCACACACGTGCCGACGCCGGCCGAGATGTCGCCGGTCGTTATTGCCACCGGCCCCCTGACATCGGACGCGCTGTCGGCCTCCATCGCGACGTTCCTTGGACGCGAACACCTCGCGTTTTTTGATGCGATCAGCCCGATCGTGCTGGCCGAGACCATCGATATGTCGAAGGTCTTTCGGGCGTCGCGCTGGGATCGGTCGCTGCGAGGGCCTGCGCCGGAAACGACCTCAGAGGTCGTTTCGCCGGCGGTGACCGAAACGACCTCTGAGGTCGTTTCCGGGGGCACGTCCGAAGGTGACTACCTCAACTGTCCCTTCACGAAAGACGAATACGTCGCCTTCCACCAGGCCATCGTCTCTGCCGAAAAGGCGGAGGTGCACGACTTCGACAACACGAAGTTCTTCGAAGGGTGCCTGCCCATTGAAGTGATGGCGCACCGGGGCGTAGATACCTTGCGGTTTGGCCCGATGAAACCCGCCGGACTTGACGACCCGCGCACGGGCCGGTGGCCGTATGCCGTTGTGCAACTGCGGCAGGACACACTCGCCGGTGACCACTACAGCCTCGTGGGATTCCAGACGCAGTTGAAGTGGCCGGAACAGAAGCGGGTGTTCGGGATGATTCCGGGACTCGAGCACGCCGAGTTTGTGCGGTTCGGCATGATTCACCGGAACACCTACATCAACGGTCCGACCGTGCTGACGAGCACGTGGCAGACCCGCAGGCGTCCGGACCTGTTCTTCGCCGGGCAGGTATCGGGTGTGGAAGGGTATGTCGAGTCGGCGGCGTCCGGCCTTGTGGCGGGAAGAAATGCGGCGCGCCTGTCGCTGGGACATGACCCGGTGGCTCCACCACGCACGACCGCGATCGGGGCGTTGGCCCACTACGTGGCCCACGCTGATCCGGCGCACTACAACCCGACCAACATCACGTTCGGGATCATCCCCGCGCTCGACGCACCGCCAAAAAGCCGGCATGACCGGAGCATGGCGACAAGCGCGCGTGCCCTGGCCGATCTTGAACCCTGGAGCACGGCTACCGCCGGCGGGGTGTGATGAGCGTGATGCTGAGGGACGCCACGCGGGAGTTCCTGCAGTTCCTGAAGTTCAACAGGAACGCCTCGCCGCATACGGTGCGCGCCTACGAGACCGACCTGACCCAGTTTCTCGATTTCCTCAGCGCACGCGACGCGACCAAGCCCAGCAAGGTGCCGGTGACCGCGCTTGACGCCGACGGGGTGCGCGGGTTCCTCGAATCGCTGCACGATCGCGGCAACAGCCGCGCCTCTGCCGCCCGGCGCCTGGCTGCCTTGCGCACGTTCGCGCGGTACCTGGTGCGCGAGGGCCGGCTGGCCGACGACCCGACACAGATGGTTGGGGCACCGCGCAAGGAGCAGACCCTGCCCCAACATCTCGACCTGGCGCAGGTGGACAGCGTGATCGGCACACCCGATCTGGACCGCGCCGCAGGACGGCGAGACCGCGCGATCCTCGAGTTGTTCTACGCGTCCGGTCTGCGGCTCAGTGAGCTGGTGGGGCTCGATATCGAAGACGTGAATCTCCCCGGTCGCGTGGTCAGGGTACGGGGCAAGGGCGGCAAGGAACGGCTGGTACCGTTTAACCACTCCACAGCCGACGCGCTCAAAGTGATGCTGCAGGACGCCCGCGCGCTGAAGCCCGAAACGACCTCGCGGCGATCGCGTGGCTCGGGTCCCCACGCGCGGACGCGCCATGCGATGTTCCTCAACCTGCGTGGCGGGCGGCTCACCACGCGCAGCGTGGATCGCATTGTGCGTCAGGCGGCGCGGGCGGCGGCAGTACCTGGCGGGCTGAGTCCGCACGCACTGCGGCACACGTTTGCCACGCACCTGTTGCAGGCCGGAGCCGACCTGAGGGCGATTCAGGAGTTACTGGGTCACGAGCGCCTCAGCACGACGCAACGGTACACACATCTCGACATCGGCCGGCTGATGGAGGTGTACCGCGCGTCACACCCGCGCGCACGCAAGTCCTGACTACACTTCTTCCAGGGCCGTCAAGTGCCGACGGGATCGGGGAATCTCGATGTTCAGGATTTTGATCTTGTAGTTCATGACCCGCGGACTGATATCGAGCAGGTCCGCCGCATCCTTCTGGATCCAGTTCGACATCTTGAGCGCCTCGACCACGGCCTGGCGTTCAATTTCCTCGAGACGGATCCCGGTCGCCGGGATGTTGACCACAAGCGATTGCCCGCGCGATGTGGTCACCGCCTGATCGCCAATCTGCAAATCGCTCAGCGTCACCGTACTGCCATCGGTGAGCAGGACGGCCCGCTCCACCACATTCTCCAGTTCCCGAATGTTGCCGGGCCAGTGATGCCGCTGCAGCACCTTCATCGCGTCAGACGCCACGCTGTCGACCTTCTTCTTCAACTCCGCCGAGAAGCGGCGCACGAAGAACTCGACGAGCGCAGGAATGTCGTCCTTGCGGTCGCGCAGGGGAGGCATGTCCACCGACACCACGTTCAGGCGATAGAACAAGTCTTCGCGGAATCGCCCGTCCTGCACCATCTGCGACAGGTTTCGGTTGGTGGCCGTGATGATGCGCACATCGACGCCCACCGTGCGTGTGCCGCCCAGCCGTTCGAACTCATGCTCCTGCAACACGCGCAGGATCTTCGCCTGCGTGCTGGGACTCATGTCGCCGATTTCATCCAGGAACAACGTGCCACCGTCTGCCTGTTCGAACCGGCCAATCCGCTGCTTGTCGGCGCTCGTGAACGCGCCCTTTTCGTGACCAAACAGTTCCGACTCGAGCAGGTTCTCCTGCAGGGCTGCGCAGTTGACCTTTACGAACGCCTTGCTGGCCCGCAGCGAGTTGTGGTGAATGGCGCCGGCAATCAACTCCTTGCCCGTGCCCGTTTCGCCGCGGATGAGCACCGTGGAATTGCTCCGCGCCACTTTCGAGACGATGCTGAGCACGTGCTGGAGGGCGCCACTGGCGCCCACGATCTTGTCGAAGTTGTAGAAATCCTGCTGGGCATGCCGCAGGTATTCCACCTGATGTTTGAGATGCCGGAGCTCGATCGCTTTTTCGATCTTCAGCTCCATCTCCTCGATCTCGAATGGCTTCTGCACAAAATCCACGGCGCCGATCTTCATCGCCTCAACGGCGGTATGGATCGATCCGAAAGCCGTCATCAGGATGACCGCGGCATTGGGCTGGAGCGACCGTGCGGTCCGCAGCACGTCCATGCCGTCGGCGCCGCCCATCCGCAGGTCCGTCAGCACCACATCGTACTGGCTGGCCTGCAGCCGCTCGATGGCGCCGGTTCCGTTCGGCGCGTCCTCGACCTCGTGGCCAGCGCTGGTTAACGCTTTGACAAGGCCCTTGCGAAGCGAATCGTGATCATCAACGACGAGAATGCGTCCCATAAATACTCTTCTGCAGGAAGGGGCCGGCCTTTACCACCGGCAACGTGACCCGAAAGGTGGTGCCGCGGCCGGGTGCGGATGCGGCTTCGATAATTCCGTCGTGGGCGTCCACGACTTTTCGCACAATCGACAGACCGAGGCCGGTGCCCTTGGGTTTGGTCGTGAAAAACGGGCTGAAAATTCGTTCGAGGTCGCCTTCGGATATCCCAATGCCCTGGTCGCGGACTTCGATGGTCACTTGCGCGGGCATCGGTTGTCCGGCACTCGCCAACTCGGCGTCTTCCGCCACGTGGGACACCCGCACGTACACCGTTCCTTCCGGCTCCATCGCCTCAATCGCGTTGGTGATCAGGTTGGTCAGGAGCTGCCGCAACTGGCTGGCGTCGGCCATCAATTCCGGAACGTCTTTATCGACATCCACCTGCACCTGCGAGGCGCCCAGTTCGAGGGTGTCGATCGCATCCCGCACGACCTCGCCCACGACCACCGGCTCAACCTGGAGACGGATGGGTCGAACGAATTCCAGGACCTCCACCACGATGGAATTGGCGAGCTTGGACTCCTTGATGATCTCGCTCAGCGTTTCCATCGCCTCGGGGCGGTCTTTCAGCTGGCGCCGGAGTGTGCCTGCCATGATTTCAATGCTGGCGAGCGGATTCTTCACCTCGTGCGCGATGGTGGCCGCCATGCCGCCGAGCGTCGCCAGCCGGTCGCGGAGACGCTGCCGCTCTTCAATCTGCTCCACCCGCGTCAGGTCCTTCACAAACAGCGTCAGCCCGACTTCGGCGCGCGAGTCATCATGAATTTTCGAAATGGTGTAGCCAATCGCCCGCCCGCTCTTGCGCAGGCGCAGTTCCGCGCGGTTCGGCAGGTCCGACGTTTCGAATGCCGACTGCACGATGCGTACGACTTCGGGGCAGTCCTGAAGCACCTCAAGGTAGGACCGCCCGAGATCGGTTTGGCGGGGCTGCAGCCCCAGCACGCGATACGCGATGCTGTTCATGGCCGCGATCCGCCCATCCCGGGTGATGGCCAGCACACCGTTGCGGAGGTTGAACACCAGGTGGCGGAAGAACCGGTCCGGCAGCACGTCTGGCGCCGCAGCCCCGCTTTCGCGCGGGTCATTCTCCGCCTTGGGCTCCGCCTTGGGCTCCGCCTTGGGCTCCGCCTTGGACCCTGGACTCTGGACCCTGGACCCCGGACTATCCTCGGGTGGCGACGGATGTGGCGAGGCAGACAGCAACATATCCAGATATCTGACGTGAGCGTGGGAGCAAGGGGCGTACCGACCATGGCGCCCGGTCCAAACACAGAATTGCGCGTAAACGCTTGCGCGCTCCAGACTAAACGGGCCGGTTGGCCTGCAAAATTAGCCGAGAATTACAAATTTCGTCAAACCAGGTGTCGCTACTCGTCGGGCTGTTGCAGGGTTTCCCAGCGGTTCATCAGGTCGCCAACCTCCCACATGAGCTGCTTGTGGAGGGCCACGGCGGCTTCGGCCGCCGGCCGGTCGTCGTAGAAGCCCGGCCCGCTCATTTGGGTCTCGATGTCCCGGATCTTTCCCTCGTGCGCGGCGATACGTTGTTCGAGCTCGTTGACCTTGCCCCGGCGCTCATCATCGGCCCGGCGGCGCCGCCGGGCATCGGCGTCCGCACGTTTTTTGTGTTCGTAGGACACCGGCGCGGCCACCGGAGCGGGAGCCGCCGGCGCGGTCGGGCTGGCCTGGGCCTGACGAGCCTTCGACGGAGCAGCGGCCTTGGAGCTGGGGGCGTCAACCGCGGCCTGGCGCTGTTTCTTGCTCCACAGGTATTCCTCGTATGTGCCCGGATAGACCTCCACCTTTCCGTGGCCGACCGCGATGATCTTCGTTGCCAGACGGTCCACAAAGTAGCGGTCGTGCGACACAAAGATCAGGGTGCCGCCAAAGGCGGCGAGCGCCTCGAGCAGGACGTCTTTTGAGTCAAGGTCGAGGTGATTGGTCGGTTCGTCGAGCAGCAACGTGTTGGCCGGACGCAGGAGCATGCGCGCCACGGCCAGTCGGGTGCGTTCCCCGCCCGACAGGACGCCGGCCTTCTTGTAGATGTCGTCGCCGGCGAACAGAAACCCGCCGAGGAGATTGCGAATCATCGGCACCATGTTGATCGGGGCGTCCGATTCCAGCGTCTGGTAGACGGTCTTCACCGGGTCGAGGCGTGTGGCCTCATCCTGGGCGAAGTACTGCTTCACGACCTGGTGTCCCTCGCGGCAGGAGCCGGAGTCAGGCGCCTCGGCCCCCGACAGCATGCGCATCAGCGTGGACTTGCCCGCGCCGTTTGGCGCGACCAGCGCAATGCGATCGCCGCGTTCGATGTGCAGATTGAGGCGATCAAAAACCACCAGGTCGCCGTAAGCCTTGCGCACGTCGGTCAACTCCATCACCATGCGGCCGCTTTTGGGGCAGCTCGGGAAGGTGAAGTGCACATGCTTCCGCTCGGGTGGGACCTCGATGATCTCGACCTTGTCGAGCATCTTGATCCGGCTCTGCACCTGGGCCGCCTTGGTGGCCTGGTAGCGGAACCGATCGATGAACGCCTTCATTCGGGCGACCTCATCGTCCTGCTCCTGCTTCGCCTTGCGCAGGCGGTTCATCCGGGCGTCGTACTCGGTGAGGTAGAACGAATACGTGCCGATGTAATCGGTAATCGTGCGCAGCGACAGGTCAGCGACTTTGGTGACCACTGCGTCAAGGAAGTACCGGTCGTGCGAGACGAGGATGACCGGATGGGGATAGGCGATCAGGTAGGACTCAAGCCAGTTGCGCGCGTCCAGATCCAAATGGTTCGTCGGTTCGTCGAGCAGCAGGAGGCCGGGACGGCCCAACAGCAACGTGGCGAGCGCGATGCGCATCTGCCAGCCGCCAGAAAACGTCTCAACAGCCTTGTTCGCGTCCGAGCGTGCGAAGCCCAGACCATCCAGCACCTGCGTGACTCGGAGGTCGATGCTGTAACCCTCTTCGCGACGGAAAAATTCGCTGAGGTCGTGATACCGCTCGAGCAACCGCTCGTGTTCGCCCTCGGGGAGTGTTGGCTCGGCCAGTGCGTGTTCAATGCGCGTCAGTTCCTCGCGCGCGTCGAGCAACGGCCTGAACGCCTGCGAGACTTCGTCCACCAGAGTCCGACCGGCGTGCGCCAGCCCATCCTGTGGCAGGTAACCGACGGTGAGGCCTGTGGGTCTGACGATGGTGCCCGAGTCGGGCTCGTCGAGCCCGGCGAGCATCCGCAGGAGCGTGGTTTTGCCCGCGCCATTGGGCCCGCACAGGCCGACGCGATCGCCGTCCGAGACCTGCCAGGTGACGCGGTCGAGCAGTACACGCTCGCCGAACCGTTTCGTGAGGGCGGAAAGTTGAATCAAACGAGGCGTCAGGCTTCGGCGGCCGGTACCGGCTCGCCGAGTGCCCGCGCGGTGGCCGCAAGAATGCGGGGCAGGCGGAAGGGCTTGGTGATGTAGCCGGCGACGCCGAGGTTGATGGCCTCGATGGCGGCCGCTTCAGTGGAATAGCCCGTGATGATGATGACCGGCAGGTCCGGGGCCGTGCGCCGGGCCTCGCGAATCACCGACAGGCCGTCCATCCCGGGCATCTTCAGGTCGGTGATGAGCAGGTCGTACGCCCGTGCGCGCAACTGCTCAACAGCGGCCGCGCCGTCGATCGCCGAATCCACGTCGTAGTCGGCGCCGGCCAGCGCTTTGGCCAGCAACTCCCGCACCGAGGGTTCATCATCGACCACGAGCACCCGCGGGCGCTCGTCACCGGTATGGGTCCCGTCGCTGATCTGGGCCATCTCGCGGCTGACGTCGAGCCATGTGTCGATATCGCTTCGGCGGAACAGCCATTGCCGCCCCACCCTGACGGCCGGGATCTTGCCGGCCTTAATCAGGCGGTAGACCGTACGCAGGTTTACCTGCATGTAGTCCAGCACCTGCTCGGTGGTCAGAAATTGGTCGTTGGTCATCACCGGAAGCTGCCAAGTGTAACACCTGGCGCAAGGGGGGCGGGGTACCCCTCCCCAGGACCCGGCGCCGAAGGATGGGGGAAGGCTGGAGGGAGGGTAGCCGGGCCGACCAGGAGATTCCCATTCGAGTGGTGGCCACGGCCCTGCCCGCCGTGAAGCTCGACCCCGACACCGTCGTGAAGCTCGCCCGGCCTCAATGGGAGTACAGGGAACTACGCATTCCGACCATTCCAGGCACGACGCCCAACGCCATCGCGGCGCTGGCCAGTGCCGGCGCGGATGGATGGGAAACGACGGGCATCACATTCAGCGCGCCCGGCGCTACTGTGCTGGTGATGAAGAGAATGAGGTGAAGATCTGGTTTTCATCGCACGAGCGCCGTCGCCTACTTTGTTCGTATTAGTCAAATGACTTTCTCTATAGGTGAATCTTTGCCTGTCCAAGGCCGTCTGAGCCACTGAGAGGAGCCGATGATGACCATGGGCTCCGGACGAAACTCAGACAGAAAGGGAAAAGACTCATCATGAAGACAGCTCGAATCAGCGCCGTTTTGTGCGCGCTTACAGTGGCCGCCGCGCCGGCCTTCGCCCAGACCTCAGAGAAGCCCTGGTCGGTGTCATTCGACATCGGGGCAGAACGCGCGCTCTCCGGCGACCTGCATGGGGGAGCGAACGGCACGGTGCTCGGCCTGCCGACGCAGGTGGCCGCTCGCACCTACGACGACATTTACGGCATGGGTTTTCGCTGGACGGCCGGTCTCGGGTATGCCGTCACACCGTCGGGCGAATTGCGCGCGCAGTTCGCCTGGGCGAAGGGCACTGCGGACCGGCTGAAGGTCGGCACGGTCGCCAACTTCGATCTCCTTGGCCTGTTCGACGACGACAAGTCGATGGAATTTGACCTGGGCTACCGGCAGTACCTCGGCGGGGCCGAGAGCCGGGTGCGCCCGTACCTCGGCGTCTTCGGCGGCGTGTCACGCGTGGACGCGATCAAAGCCGAATTCACCGTACCGGCCGCCAGCGTCACGCTGCCCGGCGTGGACATGTATGAAGAGTCCACCGTTCCGGTGTTCGGCGCCAGCGCCGGCCTTCAGGCGAAGCTCACTGATGCGCTGTCGCTACAGGTGGGGGCCGACCTTCGCTGGCGCGGGGATCTCTCGCCGAAAGATGGCCTTGCCGGCACGGGCCTCGACGGCATCAACGACAAAAGCCGGCGCTGGTCGCTTCCGGTTTTCGCGGGCCTGACGGTCCGCTTCTGACCGTTTCCTCCGATGGCGGTCTGGCGCAGATTCGCGCGCCAGGCCGCCCTGATTAAGCTCCCGGCCATCCCCCGGCTGCCTACATGGAGCACCAACCGCGAGACTTGCCGGCCGGCCCCTATACTGGGTAGGCCTGTTCCCCCCGTACAGACTCTTGGCCCCTCCGGGTCGTCAGAATGGGCAAGTGCGGCACGATGACGTCAGATGAAGAACTGGTCGCACGGGCGACCGCCGGAGATCACGACGCGTTCGCCCAGCTGGTCACCCGCTGGGAACGGCCGATCTACGCGCTGGCCTACCGCACCCTCCGGCGGGAAGAAGAGGCGCGGGATGTGGTGCAGGACGCGTTCCTGCGGGCCTATCGCGGGCTGAAGGGGTTCAAGGGCGAGGCCAAGTTCTCGTCGTGGCTGTATCGAATCACCCTGAATCTCTGCCGCGACTGGATGCGCAAGGAACGGCGGGCGCCCGTCGCGCAGGTCCCCGAGGGCACCGACCCACTGGACCTGGCCGACCAGCAGGCGGCACCGACCGAGTCGGTGGAGGATTTGGTGGCGCGCCGGGAAATGTCGGCGGCCGTGCAGCTGGCCATGGCCGACCTGCCTGAAGAGCAGCGCACGGCCATCATGCTGAAGGAATACCACGGCCTGACGTTTCAGGAAATTGCCGAGATGCTTGATTGTCCCCTGAGCACCGTCAAGACGCGGCTGTATCAGGGATTGTCGGTGCTGCGGCGACGGTTGGAGCGGCAACAGGCCGAGGCCACGCGGGTGCGGCGCGCGACATGGGAACGAACACTGTTGTGAAGTTGAGGAATAGATCTATGTGTGATCAGCGTGAACGTGTGTTGGATTACATCTACGACGAGGTGACCGACGCGAGTCGCCGCGACATGGAACAACATCTGGAATCGTGCGACGACTGCCGCGACGAGCTGCGCGCGTTGCGTAGCGTGAGGACCGACTTGCTCGCGTGGTCGGTGCCGAATCCTCCGTCCGTGTGGACGCCGTTTGCCCCGGTCCCGGTGGTGCCATGGTTCCGTCAGGTGCCCGCGTGGGCGATGGCGGCCGCGGCGAGTGTGATGTTTGTCATGGGCGCCGGCGGCGGGTTTGCGGCGTATGCGTTGGGCGCACGCGGTGCGGTGCAGGCGTCGGCTGTGACGCCCTCCGCAGTGGTGGCCCAGACGCCCGGGCTTGACGCCGAGACCGTGAGCGCGTTGGTGCGGCGCGAACTGGCCAGTGCGCAAGTGACTTCCGAAAAACCGATGGCGGTGCCTGCGGCGGCGCCGGCGTATCGGTTGGACCCGGCCACCGAGAAGCGGTTTCTGGCTCGTGCGACTGAACTCGTGGGCGCGAGTGAGGAACGGCAGCTGATCCTCGTGCGGGACTATCTCTATGAAGTGGGGCGGGACGCAGAGCGGCAGCGGCGCGCAGACGGGCAGACGCTGACCGCGCTGAAGGCCCAGGTCGACCAGTTGCAGGCGGTCCTGAGCCAGCTGGTGCAACAGCAGATGAAGGTGCAGTGATGAATCGAGTTCATGTTGTCGTGATCGCGGTGGTGTTGGCCTCGGGCCAGGTGGCGGCAGGGCAGGTGCGGCCCGTCCCCAATGTGTCGCCCGAGGTGCAACTGCAGCAGCGCCGGTTCCAGTTCCAGTTGATGGAGGGCGTGCTTGAAAACGCCGTGCGCCAGGGCGCCCAGGAAGTGGCGCAGGAAGTGGCCACCCGTGCGCAGGGCGTGATGCCCATCGGCATGCTCTTTTTTGGCCGGGGCAAAGCGCGCGGATTTCCCCTGGAGCAGTACGGCGTCGTGTTCGACGTGGAGATCCCGGAAATTCGCGAGAGCGCGGTGCTGTTGAACCAGTTTCCCCGGCCGACCGTGACACCACAGGCCTCGAACCAGCCGGTGCGGAACACCGGAGCCGCCACGACACGCGCCGCCGGAGTGGTGGCGGATGACCCGATGGTGCGGTCGTCGGTGGCCGTCGATCCGTTCCTGGCTGATCCGAACCAGTTCTATCGCGACGTCATCAAGGCCAAGCTGATTGACGCCATGCTGGACTATTCGAAGTCACTGGAAATCCCGGAGAACGAGTCGCTGTCGGTGGTGGCACGCGGCGAGGAAGATCCGATTCCGACCAGTCTCTACGACGACTCCCGCGCGCTGATCCTGAAAATCAGAGGATCCGACCTGGCGTTGTTCTATAGCGGAAAAATCACGCGCGAGGAGGCCCGGAAGCGGGTCGTTGAAACGCAATTCTGATCTACAATCGGCGGGCAATGTCCCGCCGACTTCTGCTCGTGCGCGCGGCCCTGTGTGTGGCGCTGGCCGCTGCCTCCAGTTGCGGCGAAATTGATCTGAAAACGGCCGTTCAGATCGCCGACGTGTCGTCGGGCTACTATGACGCTGGCATCACGCCTGAAGGGCTCAACAAACTCGTTCCGAGCCTGACGTTCACGGTGCGCAACGGCGCGGATGCGCCGCTGTCGTCCATCGACATGGTGGTGCTGTTCTGGCAAACCGGCAAAGACGCCGAGATGGATGAACTCGTCGTCAAGGTCATTGGCGGCGAGGGGCTGGCGCCAGGCGCCAGTTCCGAACCCGTGGTGCTGCGCGCCAGCGTCGGCTACACCACTGGCGGGGCTCGGGCAGAACTCTTCGGTCACCGCGACTTTCTCGACATCACGGCGAAACTCTTCGTCAAGCGGGGCGGCCGCATCATGCCGGCCGGCGAATACAAGATCGATCGAAAGCTCCTGTTAAGCGCGCCCACAAAGTGACGCCGCCAACCGAGGCCGTTCCGGCTCACGCCCCTCCCTCGCTCGAACGCCGCCTCGGGCCGCTCGACGCGGCGGCCATCATCCTGTCGAACGTCATCGGCGGCGGCATCTTCTACGTGCCCGTCCTCGTCGCCGCGCTCGTGCCTGTCGCCGCCGGCATGCTCGGTGTGTGGGTGCTCGGCGGGGTGCTCGCCTTTGCCGGCGCCATGGCGTACGCCGAACTGGCGGCGCTCCGTCCCCGTTCAGGCGGCGAATATGTCTACCTGCGCGAGGCCTTCGGGCCCCTCGCGGCGTTCCTCACGGGATGGACGTCGTTTGTCGCCGGGTTCTCTGGTGCCATCGCAGCCTCCGCGTTGTTTCTGGCCGATGCGATCGGCCGCTTCGTGCCGGCGGCGGCGGATCGCACGCCGATTCTCCAACTCCCCCTGCCGTTCGTGCCACTGGTGGTCACGAAGCAGACGCTGGTCGCGCTCGCCGCCATCGCGCTCCTGTCGTTCATCCATATGCGCGGCCTCGGGCCAGGCCGGCTTGTCCACAATTTCCTTGCGGGGCTCAAGGTCTCGGGCATCCTGATCTTCCTGGCTCTGGGGTTGGCTCTGGGCTCGGGCTCGTGGGGCAACGTGGCTTCGAGCCACGCGGTTGCGGCGCCGGCCACGGGCTGGCTGCTCGCATTGATTCCCGTGATGTTCAGCTACTCGGGGTGGAATGCTGCGGCGTACGTCGCCGAGGAGATTCGTGACCCGGGCCGCAACGTGCCGATCGCGCTCGGGCTCGGGACTGCGGCCGTGGTCGCGATCTACGTGGCGCTGAACGTGCTCTATCTGTATGCGATGCCGCTGGCCGATCTCGCGGTGGTGGCCGATGGCCGGCTCACCGATACCGTCGCCGAGCGACTCTTCGGCTTCGTGGCCGGCAACGTCATCGCCATCTTCACCATCGTGAGCGTCGCCGCAAGCATCAGCGCGATGGTGCTCGCGGGTCCGCGCGTGTATTTCGCGATGGCGCGTGACGGCGCCTTCCTGCCGTCGGTCGCCCAGGTGCACCCGCGTTACCGCACTCCTGCGCGCGCCATCTGGGCCCAGGCCGCGTGGAGCGCTGTACTCGTGCTCTCATCGACGCTGTCGGGATTGGTGAACTACACCGGCTTCGCCATTGTGCTGTTCTCAGGCATCGCCGTCGCGTCCCTGTTTGTGCTGCGCATGCGCGAACCAGGAGCCGATCGCCCGTTCCGCGCCTGGGGATATCCCTTCGCGCCTGGACTGTTTGTGGCCGCCTCTGCGGCGATGATTCTGCACCGCCTCTGGACCGAACCGAGCCAGACGCTCTACGGCCTCATCATCATTGGGGCTGGCGTGCCGCTATACCTCGCCTTTGCGCGCAAAGTGGCTCGGTAGCGCCAGCGCTGCCAACGTCGCGAGCGCAAGCGTGCCGTCAGTTGCAGCAAATAGAAGGTACGACGAAGGCGCGTTGCCAACGACGTAGTAGCCGATGAAGACCGACGCGCCTGCAGTTTTGAGGAGCACGCCAAAGACCCACATGTACGCGCGGTGACGAACCGGGTCGCGCAGGGGGGGCAGGTAGCCCAGCCCGACGCACACAAGAAACACACCCAACAGTGTCACAAAGATGCGCGGCTCAGGGACCACCACGCCGAAGAGAGACGCGAAGCTGTCGGGCGCCGCGAGCAGCGCCAGTCCGATCACGAGATCGTAGACCAGCGAAATGCCCGCGACGACCGACAGCGCGCGTCCGGCGTGCACGCCTACTTGACGGCCTTCTTCAACGCTCCTCGCACCGTGGTGGTTTTGCCTTCCACGATCGAAAGCTGCGGCACGAACGTTTCGTACCCGTCAGCCTTGATTTCCACCAGATGCGTGCCGAGCGTGAGTTTCAGATGCCCGCCCAGGCCGTCAAAATCGTCCACGACGCCGACCAGTGCGCCGTCCACGAAGACCTTCGCGTGGGCCGGAGACACCCGCAGCCGAACCGAACCCGTCGGCTCCGATGAGGACTCATCGTTGCGACCGCCACCGCCGCCGCCCGCGCCCACCGTGTACGAATCACACGGCCAGTAGCCCGAGCCGTAGCAATAGGGATCGTAAGGGCTGTACCAGGAGCCGTATCGCCACAGCGAATACCGGGAACTGCCGTAGCGCCACGGGTCATACGAGACGTATCCGAAGCCGCCGTTATACCAGGGGTACCATCGGCCCCACGGGCTGAACGGGTTGTAGCCGGAGTAGTAGTTGTAGTCAACGGCACCGCCGCCGTATTGCCGCGCAGGCCGGTCTGCTGCCGTGCCGACCGCTTCCCGCGACCCGCGCGACCGCGAACCTGACGATCGACTGGATGCCGATCCGGTGGCCCCGCCGCGGCTCACAGACGAGCTTGTGGACCCTGACGATCCTGACGACACCGAAGATCCCCGAGACGACGCCGAACCCGAGCTGCCGCCAGACGACGAGCTCGATCCGCCTCCGCTCCGTGACGACGCCGACCCGGACGATGTCCCGGATGAAGTGGGTGTGCGCGACCCGGCCTGAGACTGCTCACGCGGCGGCTCCACCTCACGGGCCGGCATCGAAACTTCGCGCATTGGCAACGCGGGTGGAGCCTCAGATCCAGTCGAACCCGAGGATCCCGACGAGCCCGATCCAGGGGCCGGACGGGGGATGGCCTGGGCCAGGGCCGCGGCCGGCGCGGCCAGTGCCAATGCCAGGGCGGTGGCGACCAACAAGCGGGGATTTCTATCCATGTCCATGCACTCCTTCAACCGAGATGACTCGACAGCGCGGCTTCAGTCTGTGACTCTGCAACAATACTGCCATCAAACCCCGCCCAAATACTGTGACAAAGTGGGTGGTGAATGGGACGAGTGTCCTCATCACTGGCCGGCCTTGCCCTCTACGGCGGACGGCCTTACGATGCCAGTTCCGGCCTGTTTTCTTATGCCTGAAACCCACGCAACGACAGTGCTCGCCGTCCGACACCACGGAAAGGTCGTGATGGCGTCCGACGGCCAGGTCACACTGGGCCAAACCGTCGTCAAACACCGCGCCCGGAAGGTCCGCCGGCTGTACGAAAACCGGGTACTGGCCGGGTTCGCCGGCACGGCGTCCGATGGGTTCGCGTTGTTCTCGCGTTTTGAGAGCAAGCTCGAGGCCCACCGGGGCAATCTGGAGCGCGCGTCGGTCGAACTGGCCCGCGAATGGCGTACGGATCGCGCCATGCGACGCCTCGAAGCGATGCTGCTCGTGGCCGACCCCGGCGCGATGTATCTGCTGTCAGGCACCGGTGACCTCATCGAACCCGACGACGGCATCATGGGTATTGGGTCGGGCGGCGCGTTTGCCATGGCCGCCGCGCGCGCGCTCGTGGCGCATACGCCGCTTCCGCCGCGGGCCATTGTGGAACACGCCATGGCGATAGCCGCTGACCTCTGCATCTACACCAATACGTCGTTGACGCTGGAAGAACTCTGAAATGCCCACTGTCGCATTACCTGCACCCGTACTGGCCGGCGGTGCAATGACACCGCGCGAAATCGTCGCCGAGCTCGACAAGTACGTTGTCGGGCAGGCCAAGGCGAAACGCGCGGTGGCGATCGCCCTTCGCAACCGCCACCGGCGGCAGCGCCTTCCGGCCGAGATGGCCGAGGACGTCGCGCCGAAGAACATCCTGATGATTGGGCCCACCGGCGTCGGCAAGACCGAGATCGCACGGCGACTGGCCAAGCTCGCGCATTCGCCGTTCCTGAAGATCGAAGCCTCCAAGTTTACCGAGGTGGGGTACGTCGGCCGTGACGTGGAGTCGATGGTGCGGGACCTGGTGGAAATCGGCGTGAAGCTGGTGCGCGAAGAACGCGAGGCGGAAGTGCGGAGCCGTGCGACGCAGGCGGCCGAAGAGCGCGTGCTCGACCTGCTTCTGCCGCCGTCCCCGTCGGGCCCCGGATTTGGTGCAGGGTCGCACGAGGAACAACTGGCGCGCGACCAGGTGGTGTCCACGCGCGAGAAGCTGCGCGAGCAACTGCGCGCCGGCAAACTCGACGGCAAGATGGTCGAGGTTGATGTCGCGCAACGGGCGGCGATGCCGTCGTTTGAGGTCGTTTCGGGATCATCCGTCGAGGAGATCGGCGTCAACCTGCGCGACATGATGCCGGGGTTGTTTCAGGGCAAGACCCGGCGCCGGCTCCTGCCTGTGTCTGAGGCGCGTGAGCATCTGGTGCAGGAAGAGACGCAGAAACTGATCGACATGGATGGTGTGGCCCGCGCGGCCATCGAACGCGTCGAGAATTCGGGCATCATTTTTCTCGACGAGATCGACAAGATCGCCGGAAAGGACGGCGGTCATGGCCCGGATATCAGCCGCGAGGGCGTGCAACGCGATATCCTGCCCATTGTCGAAGGCACCACGGTCAGTACGAAACACGGCATGGTCAAGACCGATCACATCCTGTTCATTGCCGCCGGCGCGTTTCACGTGTCGAAGCCGTCGGACCTGATTCCCGAACTGCAGGGCCGGTTCCCCATTCGCGTGGAACTCGAGGCGCTGGGCCGCGACGAGTTCATCCGCATCCTGACCGAGCCGCGCAACGCCCTGATCAAGCAGTACATGGCGCTGATGCTGACCGAGGGGCTGCGGCTGGAGTTCACACCCGAGGCCATTGCGCGCGTCGCCGAACTGGCCACCCTCGTGAACGACCGCACAGAAAATATCGGCGCACGCCGCCTGCACACGGTACTTGAGCGCTTGCTCGACGACGTGTCATTTCATGCACCCGAACTGGACGGCCAATCGATTACGATCGACCCGGCCTATGTGGATCGCATGCTTGCCGATATAGCGAAGAGCGACGACCTGTCGCGGTACATCCTGTGACCGTTCGCGCGTGCATCATCGCGGGACTGGGCCTCGTCGCGATCATTGCGGCCGGGTGCGGGTCGAAAGGACCGCCGCTGGCGCCGTTGCGTCCCGTGCCCGAAGCCCCGGGCGGCCTGGCGGTGCGTCGCGTGGGTGATCGGATCACCCTGAACCTGAAGGTGCCGGGCGCCAGCGCCGATCCCAACGCAGAGGTGGTGATCGCCGCGGTGGAAATTTACGCCCGCACGCTGCCCCTGGGTTCAGAGACGCCAACAGTGGCCCAGCTCCTGCGTAAGGAAAACCTCGTCGGGAGGATTGAGGTCCGCCCGGATCCCGTGACGCCAGAGCCCGGGGCTGACGCCACCACGACGCCCGTGCCTGCGGCCGCGCCCGCGGGGCCGCCCGACGCGCGTCCCGCCCGCGGCGAAACCACCGTGTGGACCGAGACGATTCCGACCACCGCACCGCGCCCGTTGGAGTTGAACCGCCAGCAGCAGACAACCGCCGGGCGTCGACGGCCCGTGTGGGTTCCTCTGCGACCAACTGGGCTGACGGTGCCGATCAGCCGCGAGACCGTGCCAGGCGTTCTACCGACCAGGTATTACGTCGCTGTTGGCGTGTCCGATCGAGGCCGGCCGGGCCCGGCGTCAGTGGTTGTGGCCCTGCCCTTTGGTCCCGCGCCTGCGACTCCGGTCCTGAGCACGCCCACGTACGACGAAACAGAACTGACCGTGACGTGGACGACCGCTCTGCCCGGCACCCCCGTAACCATTGTCGAAGCGACCAGTGCGGGCGTGGAGCAACCGGTGCCGGTGCAGGTTGCGCCATTGACGCGCGGCTCCTGGTCCACACCGTTTGAGTTCGGCAAGGAGCGCTGTTTCGTGGCGCGCGGTGTCGTGCGCCGCGGAGTCTCATCCACGGAAAGTGAAACCGCCGGGCCCGTCTGCGTCACCCCGGTGGACAAATTCCCGCCGGCCGCACCTGCCGGTCTGGTGCCGGTCTCTGATCCGGGCGGCGTGACGCTGCTGTGGGATCCAGTCTCAGCTGCTGACCTGGCCGGGTACCTGGTGTTGCGCGCCGAGGGCGCCAGTGAGACCTTTCTGGAACTGACGCCGAAACCCATTACGTCGGTGCAGTACGTGGATACCACCGTGCGCGCCGGTGTGCGTTACGTGTACGTTGTGGTGGCGGTGGACGCGTCCGGGAACCGAAGCCCACGGTCCAATGCCGTCAATCGCTGATCCACTCAGACCCAAGGGAGAGAGATGATTCGACTGTATCGCATCGAGCATGAGGGCGGTCCGAGGTACGCGGCCGAAAGTGAAGGCACTTGGCGGCTGGTTGAGGGCGACATCTTCGGCGTGTGGAATGAAGGCCCCGAAATTTCGTCAGAGGGTGTGCGTCTCCTCGCGCCTGTCCAGCCCTCGAAGATTGTCTGCGTGGGCCTGAACTATCGGGATCACGCGGCCGAGCAGAACAAGGCCTTGCCGGCCGAGCCGCTGCTGTTCATCAAGCCCTCAACGTCCGTGGTGGGGCCCGATGCTGTGATTGAGGCGCCGGCGTGGGCGGGGCGAATCGATCACGAGGCTGAACTGGGCATCGTGATCGGCAAACGTGCCCATCGCGTGCCCCTGCACCAGACGCAGGACTACGTGCTCGGCCTCATCGCGGTGAATGACGTCACCGCCAGGGACCTGCAGAACAAAGATGGCCAGTACACCCGCTGCAAGGGGTTCGATACCTTCGCGCCCATCGGGCCGTGTGTCGCGATGGGGCTCGACGGCCGCGACCTGAGCGTGCGTGCCTACGTCAACGGCCAACTGCGGCAGGATTCGCGCACGCGTGAGCTGATCTTTACCATCCCGGAGCTCATCACGTTCATCACGTCGGTGATGACCCTGCTGCCCGGCGATATCATTTCGACCGGCACACCATCGGGAATCGGTCCGATTGTGCCTGGCGATTCAGTCACCGTGCATGTCGAAGGCGTGGGCGCGCTGACCAACAAGGTGGTGGCGCAGTGAAGATTTTTCTCGATACTGGCAACCTGAAGGAGATCGAAGCCCTGGTGCCCCTGGGCATTGTGGACGGTGTCACGACCAACCCGTCATTGATGGCGAAAGAAGGCGGCGACCCGCGCGCGATCATCAAGAGCATCTGCGAGCTGGTCCAGGGGCCCGTCAGCGCCGAAGTGGTGGCCACCGAGTGGCAGGCGATGGTGGCCGAGGGGCGCGAACTGGCGGCGATCGACTCGCACGTCGTGGTCAAGGTGCCGTTCACGCGCGACGGCGTTCGCGCATGCAAGGTGCTGGCCGGCGACGGGATCCGCGTCAACGTCACGCTCATTTTTTCCGCGACGCAGGCGCTCATTGCCGCGAAGGTCGGCGCGGCGTACGTGAGTCCGTTCATCGGCCGGCTCGACGACATCGCCTCAGACGGGATGGGCCTGGTGCGCCAGATCGTGGACATCTTCGACGCACACCAGTTCATGACCGAAGTGCTCGTGGCCAGCGTGCGCGGGCCCATGCACATCGTGGAAGCGGCCCGGATGGGCGCCGACGTGTGCACATGTCCCGTCTCGGTGGTTGAGGCGTGCTTTAAACATCCGCTGACCGACATCGGTCTTGAGAAGTTCCTGAAAGACTGGGAGAAGGCTCAGGCCTCCCGCCAGTGATGACACCACAGGAACACCTCGCGGACCTGGAACGCCGCGCGGAACTGGGCGGCGGCGAGGAGCGCCTGCGACGGCAGCGCGAGGGCGGCAAGTTGACCGCGCGTGAACGCGTGGACCTGCTGTTTGATTCGGGCACGTTCGAAGAGCTCGACAAACTGGTGACGCACCGGTGTCGCGACTTCGGCATGGAGAAGGAGATGGTGCCCGGTGACGGCGTAGTGGCCGGACACGGCCGCGTCGACGGCAGGCCGGTGTATGCGTTCGCCCAGGACTTCACGGTGTTCGGCGGATCCCTCTCGGAAACCAATGCCGCAAAGATCGTCAAGGTCATGGACCTGGCCATGAAAATGGGTGCGCCGGTCGTGGGACTCAACGACTCAGGTGGCGCGCGGATTCAGGAAGGCGTGGTGTCGCTCGCCGGCTACGCCGACATTTTCCTGCGCAACACCCTGGCGTCGGGCGTGGTGCCGCAGATTTCCGCGATCATGGGCCCCTGCGCGGGCGGGGCCGTGTATTCGCCGGCCATCACCGACTTCAACATCATGGTGGAAGGCACGAGCTACATGTTCGTGACCGGTCCCGATGTGATCAAAACGGTCACACATGAGGATGTCACCAAGGAAGCGCTGGGCGGTGCCATGGCGCACAACGCCACGAGCGGCGTCGCGCATTTCGCCGTGCCGTCAGACCGCGAGTGCATCCTGCTGATCCGTGAGCTGCTGGGGTACCTGCCGTCCAATAACCTGGATGGCGCGCCGCGCGTGGCCACGGCCGATCCGGTGGACCGCGAGGATGCGGCACTCGATTCACTCGTGCCCGAGCAACCGAACCAGCCCTACGACATGCACGACCTCATCCACGCGGTGGTGGACGACGGCCGGTTCCTCGAGGTGCACCAGTACTTCGCGCAGAACATCATCTGTGGCTTCGCGCACCTGGGCAGCCGCTCTGTGGGCATCGTCGCCAACCAGCCGAAGGTGCTGGCCGGGTGCCTGGATATTGATGCGTCGGTGAAGGCCGCGCGTTTTGTCCGGTTCTGCGACGCGTTCAACATTCCGATCATCACGTTTGAGGATGTGCCGGGGTTCCTCCCTGGTGTTCGCCAGGAACACGGCGGGATCATCCGCGCGGGCGCCAAGCTGCTGTATGCGTATGCGGAGGCGACCGTGCCGAAAATCACCGTCATCACGAGGAAGGCCTACGGCGGCGCGTATTGCGTGATGGCCAGCAAACACATCCGGACAGATTTCAACTTCGCGTACCCGATGGCCGAGATCGCGGTCATGGGCCCCGAAGGCGCGGTGAACATTCTCTATCGACGCGAACTGCAGCAGGCCGAAGACCCGGCGGCCAAACGCGCGGAGCTGACGCAGGAGTTCCGCGAGAAGCTGGCCAACCCGTTTGTGGCGGCGTCGCGCGGCTACGTGGATGAAGTTATCGCGCCCCGCATGACACGAGCCAAGCTCATCGCCGCGCTGGCCAGTTGTGACAACAAACGCGACAAGAACCCGCCGAGGAAACACGGCAATATTCCCCTGTGATGTCCCGCCGGAAAGTACTCATCGCCAATCGCGGCGAAATCGCCGTTCGCGTCATGCGCGCCTGCCGGGAACTCGGACTCGGCACCGTGGCCGTGTACTCGGAATGCGATCGCACCGCACTGCACGTGCGCACCGCCGACGAGGCGTATCTGATCGGCCCTGGCCCCGCGGCCGAGAGTTACCTGCGGATCGACCGTTTGATTGACGTCGCCCGGCGCAGCGGCGCTTCACTGGTGCATCCCGGTTACGGGTTCCTCGCTGAGAACGAGGATTTTGCGCAGGCCTGCCTTGACGCCGACCTCACGTTTGTCGGCCCGTCGCCCGACGCGATCACCCGCATGGGCAGCAAGACGGCGGCCCGGCATGTGGCCATCGCTGCCGGTGTGCCGGTGGTGCCCGGCACCGAGGAGCCGTTTGCCGAGGACCTGCCCGACGACGTGCTCGTGGCTGAGGCGGCGCGCATCGGGTATCCGCTGCTGGTCAAGGCCGTCGCCGGCGGCGGCGGCAAGGGGATGCGCATGGTGCAGTCGCCCGCGGATCTCCTGCCGGCGATCCGCACTGCGCGATCAGAGGCCGGGTCGGCGTTTGGTGAGCGCGCCGTGTACCTCGAACGGCGGTTGGCCAGGGCGCGCCACATCGAAATTCAGTTGCTGGGTGATCACTACGGCACGGTCGTGCCGTTTGTGGAGCGGGAATGCTCCATCCAGCGGCGACATCAGAAAGTCGTTGAGGAATCACCGTCGCTGGCGCTCACCGTGGAGACACGGCGCGCGATGGCCGCGTGTGCGGCCGCGGTGGCGCGCACGGTGGGGTACACCAATGCCGGCACGATTGAGTTCCTGCTCGATGAAGATGGAAAGTTCTATTTCCTTGAGATGAACACGCGCCTGCAGGTGGAACATCCGGTCACCGAAATTGTGACGGGTATCGATCTGGTGCACTGGCAGTTGCGGATCGCCATGGGGGAGCGCCTGACGATTGATCCGGAGCGCGCCCTGACGCCGGTGGCGCACGCGATCGAATGCCGGATTTATGCCGAGGATCCCGACCAGGGTTTCATGCCATCGCCGGGTCTCGTGCGTGCGCTCAGTGTGCCTGGAGGGCCGGGCGTGCGCGACGACCGCGGCGTGGCGGCGGGTTTTACGATCCCGCTCTTCTACGACTCCATGATCGCCAAGCTCATCGTCTGGAGCGACAACCGGCCCGATGCCATCGCGCGCCTGTCGCGGGTGCTTGATGAATATCGTGTGATCGGCGTGCGCACCACGCTGCCGTTTTTCCGGTGGCTCGTCGCACAACCGGAGTTTGCAGCCGGACAGTTCGACACCACCTATCTCGACTCGGTGCTGGCCGCGCGCAAGGGACAGGCCTTTGTCGAGGCGACGGATGGCGACGCGGACGACGCGGCCATGGTCGCGGCGCTCGCCGCGTGGTTTCGCGCGCATCAGGCGTCGGCCGGCGCCCCGGCGGCACCCGCGGCCGGACACTGGCAGCGCGCCGCGCGCCTGGAGGCGCTGCGATGAAGTTCGACGTTGAGGTCGCGGGCCGCGAGCGGTCGATCACCGTCGAGCGCATCGGCGACACCGGGAGATTCCGCATCGTGCTGAACGGCCAGGCCCATGACGTGGAGGCGAGCCCCATCGACCTCGGGCTGTCGGTCATCTTCCTGGCCGACGGCCGGTCACTGGAGGCGGCTGCAACGCCGGGGCCCGGGGGCGACTGGCTCGTGCAATTGCCGCATCTGGATGTGTCGGTTGTGGTCGACGGCCGCCGCCATGTGCGCGGCCGGCTGGGCGCTGCCGGCGGACCCGGCCTGCAACGGGTGACCGCGCCCATGCCTGGGCGTGTGCTTCGGGTGCTTGTGAAGCCCGGCGATCAGGTGGCGCATCGCCAGGGACTGGTGGTGGTCGAGGCGATGAAGATGGAAAACGAACTCACCGCGCCCAAGGCCGGCGTCGTCACCGAGGTGGCGATTACCGAGGGTACCTCGGTCGAGGCCGGACGCCTGCTCGTCGTGATTGAGTAGTGCCTGCCTCGGGTAAGCTGAAGGGGTGACCGACCGAGAGCCGCAGATGGCTGGCGAACCGGCCCCCCCGCGGCGGCGATGGCGGGCCCTACGGTGGTCGCGGCGCACGTTACTCGTCCTCGCGGCCGTCGGCGCCGCCCTGCTGGTGTCCCTCTACACCATCGACCTCGGTCCATACCTCAAGTCCCGCGCCGAGCAGGCGGCTTCAGCGTACATGGAACGCCCCGTGCGAATCGGGCGGTTGAGCGCCTCGCTCAGGCCCGGTCTGTTCATCGTGGAAGACGTCGTCATTGAAGGCCTCACGCCGGACGCGGCACCCTTCCTGAAGGCCGAACGTATTGCGCTGCGCGTGCCGCTGCAGACACTCATTCGCCGGCAGTTGATCATCGAGGCCGAGATGGATCGCTGGGCCATGACGATCGAGATGTTTGCGGGCAACCGGAACAACATTCCCAGGCTCCGGCCGCGCTCAACCGAGCCAGGACGATTCCAGACCAACATCAATTACATCTGGGCACGCGGCGGCTGGTTCCGCCTCATCGACCATGCCCAGCCTCTCGATTTCACCGCTGAACAGGTGGCGGTGAATTTCACCTACGCAGCCAATCTCGACAAACACGTGGCCACAGTCGCGTTCCGCGGCGGCGTCACGAACATTCTCAGCTACGAGCCGATGCGGCTCGACTCGATGTCTGCACGACTGAGTTTTGACAAGGGCAACCTGCTCACCGTGCAGGGGCTTGATTTGGTCACTGACGGAACACGGTCGCACATGACTGGCGTCATCAACCTGAACACGTGGCCCGAGCTGTACTTCGACATCGCAACCGCGTTTGACGTGGCGCCGCTCAAGGAGATTTTCTTTTTCGGCCAGAACTTCACGGCCACCGGCCGCGGCGAATACAAAGGGCGGTTCCAGAAGTTTCAGAACGGCAAGTACGATGTGACCGGCGGGTTCAAGGTGCCGGGATTTAATGTGAGTGGCCTGGATTTCCCCCAACTATCGGGCCATGTCGTCTGGATGCAGAACCGTCTCGAGGTCATCGGCGCCGAGAGCCCCTTCTACGGCGGGAAATTGCGCTTGTCCTATGTGCTCGACTCGCATGGCGGCGCGCGTGGTTCCATCGCGGATCTGTCGGCCACATACAAACAGGTTGACATGACGGAGTTCGGGCGCGTCATGAACTGGCAGGGCATCGAGCTCGCCAGCCGCGCAGACGGCTGGCAGACGATGCGGTGGCCGAGCGGCAGGTTTGATCAGATGTCGGGCGATGGAGAAATTCGCGCGCAGACGGCCGATGGTCGCGCGATCGCCGCGGCACAGTTGCCGTTGGCGATCGTGTACGCGCCGAAGGAACAGCCGTTCCTCAAGGACCGTCCGCTTGGTCCCGTCCCGGTGGGAGGCCGTGTGGCCTACAGCCTCACGCCCGATCGCATCGAACTGCGCGAAGGGTGGCTCGCCACGCCGGAAACGCATCTGTCGTTCACGGGCGCCACGGGGTGGAACGACAACGCGAATATCCCGTTCCGCGTGGTGAGCACAGACTGGCAGGCCAGCGACCGGCTCCTGGCCGCCGTGCTGACGACGTTCGGCTCGGCGACGAGCGCGATCGAAATCGGTGGGCGTGGCACGTTTGACGGCACCCTCACGAAGTGGTTCAGCCGTCCCCTGATAGTCGGCAAGTTCGAGGGCGAAGGGCTGCGCGCGTGGGATGTGCTCTGGGGTCGCGGCCGCGCGGATGTATCCATTGAAAACAGTTACATCAATGTGAGCAACAGCGTGTTCGGCGACGACGTGGCGCGACTGGTGGCCAATGGCAAGTATTCGTTTGGGTTTCCGCGCGCCGACGGCGGCGAAGAGATAGACGCGCGCATCACCGCAGAGCGCTGGCCATTGGTGGACTGGCGGCATTTTTTCGAGCTTGAGGATTGGCCCGTTGAGGGCACGTTGTTTGCCGACGTGCGAATTTACGGGCGGTATCTGGGGCCGGAAGGGTATGGCTCGTTGCGCGTGGTGCCGGGCACCGCCTGGGAAGAGACGTTCGAGTCCTTCACCAGCCGCTTGACGTTTGAACCCGAGGGGCTGCGGGTGGAAGGCGCCGAGATGACCAAGAGCACGGGATTCGTGCGCGGTGCGGCGTACATCGGCTGGCCTCCGACCAAGGATGGATGGGGCACGTACAGCTTCACGTTCGACGGCGAGAAGATCCCTGTAGAGTCGCTCGTCAGCTTCACGGTGCCCAATGCCAACCTGACCGGCGTGCTCAACTTCACCATGCAGGGCAGCGGGAGCCAGGAACACCCGAGATACGAGTGGGACGGGACAATCGCCGACTTGTTCTGGGGCGATGAAGGCATCGGCCAGGCGACCGCCCACATGGTGATCGAAGAGGAGATGGTCCGGATCGATCGCCTGGACGTGGCGTCGGACCGCCTCTCGGTCTCGGGGTCCGGCCAGGTGGCGATGAACGATGTCTACGACGGCGATCTCTCGTTGCGCTTCAATGAGACGTCGGTCGATCCGTTCCTCAGGTTTCTGGCCCCGCAGCTTTCACCGTATACCCAGGCCGTGGTCAGCGGCGCCGTCCGCTTTCGCGGTGAACTGGCAAACGTGTCAAAGCTCGGCGTGGACGTGACGATCGAAAAGGCGGACTTGAAACTGTTTGACTACACGCTGTCGAACCCGATTGGTGCGAATGGCGTCCGCGTGCCGCTTCGCATGTCGTTTGCCGAGGATGTGCTGAGGATTTGCGGCGTGGTGCCGGCGTCCCCGTCCGGGCCCTGCGCCGGATCGACGGGCGCGTTCACGCTGTCAGGCGAAGGCACCAGCCTCACGCTCGGTGGTGTGGTGAATCGGGCGGCGTCCACGCTGGACGTGTCGGTGAATGGCGCGAGCAACCTGGCCGTCCTGCAGGGCGTGGTTCAGGACCTGCGGAGCTCTGGCGACGCCACGATCGCGGCGCGCATCACCGGCACCTTCGAGGCTCCGGTCTACGGCGGCAGTGCGACGGTGGCGAATGGGCGGCTCAGGCATTTCTCCTTCCCGCACAGCCTGGACAACATTCATGGTGCCGTGCGATTTGACGCCGCCGGCATCCGCCTTGATGGGCTTCGCGCCCGCATGGGCACGGGCGCGAGGAATGGTGGCGGTGAGATCGCGTTTGGCGGCACGATCGGGCTCGATGGATTCATGCCGAGCGCGTTGAGCGTCACGGCGCGGGGCGACGGCCTGGACCTGCGCTTTCCCGAAGGCTTCCGCTCAATCGTGGATGCCGACCTCTCGCTGACGGGGTCGCTTGAAGCCGCATCCCTTGCCGGCAGAATTACCCTTCGCCAGGTCCGTTATACGCGGCGGCTGCAGAGCAACGCCGGGTTGCTGGGGTTCGCCAATGTCGGGGGCGACGAAGTGCTGACGGTGGGTACCGCGGTCCCGACAGAATTGCCGCTGAGTTTTGACCTCGAACTGGTGGGCCAGCGCCTGCTCGTGATCGAGGACAGCGACGCCACCGTGGTGGTGTCTCCGGATTTGAGACTCACCGGTACACTCGATCGCCCGGTGTTGTCGGGCCGTGTTGATATCGATCGTGGCGAGACGGAGTTCCTCGGCAACCGCTACACGGTGGGCGGCTACGTGGAGTTTTCGAATCCCGATCGGATCGAGCCCTTCTTCGACATCGAGGCGCGGACCCAGATCCGGCAACCCTCGCAGGAATACCGGCTCGACCTGACGTTTTCGGGAACACTGGACAAGTTCACCTACAACCTGAGTTCCGATCCGCCGTTGTCGCAAACCGACGCGTTGTACCTGATCCTCGGCCAGAACCCCAACCTGCAGCGCGCCGAACTGCGCGCCATTGAATCGCCGCAGGAAGTGCAGAACCGCCTGATGTCCTCCATGCTGGCGCAACTGGTGGCGAGTCCGATCTCCACGCAGGTGGGCCGCGTGGTGGAGAGCACCGGCCTGGTCGATACCTTCACCGTCACGCCATTGCTGGGGCAGGATGCCACCTTGCAGCAGCTCAATCCCGGTGCGCGTGTGACCGTCGGGCAGCGCATCTCGCGCAAGGTCTACCTCACGTATTCGCGGTCGCTGGACAATGCCAGCCTCGACTACGAGATTCTTCTGCTGGAGTACGCCCAGAACGACCAGATGTCGTGGGTCTTGTCGCGTAACCAGGACGGCACGTTCGCGCTCGACTTCCGTGTGAGGTACCGGTTCTGACCATGCGAAGCCGCGCGTTCTTCGCCCTGTTCGTCGTGCTGCTGCTTCTCGGCCCGATGAGGGCGGCTGCGGTCGCCGAACAGGCGCCGCCGGCCGCGTCGCAGGTGCAGAACCTGCCGGACCTCAGCCAGTGGATCGGGCGCACCGTGACGCTCGTGCACGTGGAAATTGAGGGCCAGCCCGTGGCGCAAGCGAGCCTGTTCGCGTTGCTTGAAGTGCGCCGCGGCGCGCCGTTGACCGAGGAGGCCGTGCGCGAGAGCCTGGAGCACCTGCGCAATCTGGACCGGTATGAAACGGTTACGGTGACACCTCAGGCCGATGGTGAGGGCGTCGTCGTGTTGTTTGCGTTGACGCCACGGCATCTCATCGACCGTCTCGAGTTTCGGGGAACGCTTGGTCTCGACGGACGTTCACTGGAACGAGCGGTGTTGGAGCAGACCGGGGGGCGGTTGGTCGCGGTCAAGAACGAGGCGGCCGCCGACGCGGTCCGACGGCTCCTCGCCGACGAGGGCTTCTACCGTCCGGTTGTCGAGACCACGGTGGAGCCCAGGCACGATGTGCACGCGGCCACGCTCGTGCTCACCGTGGACGCGGGTCCGAGGCAACGCATCGGGAAGATCACGGTTGGTGGCGATTCGCCGCTGTCCACTGAGGAAGTGCTTGATGCGCTGAATGTGTCCGCGCGGGCACCCTATCGGCGTCGCGCGATTGAGGATGGCCTGCGGGCGATCGCCGAGCGCCTGCGGACCCGCCGGTTCTACGAGGCATCCGCCAACCACTTTCCCACGGGTGACGGCGAGGTGGTGGACCTGACCATCTCGGTCGACTCCGGGCCCGTCTTTGACATTGTCGTGACCGGCGATCCGCTTCCTGATGGCGGCGTGGATCAGTGGATTCCCATTCGCCGCGAAAACTCGGCCGACGAGGACCTGCTGGAAGACTCGGCCTTCCGGATTCGCTCGGCCCTCCAGCGTGAAGGGTACTGGCGGGCGCGTGTGGAGGCCCGGCGGGCCGAACAGCCAGGCGGCGATCGCATGGTGATCACCGTGGACGTGAGCAGGGGCCGCCTCTATCGCCTGCGCGATGTGACGATCGGCGGCAACACATTCATCACCACCACCGACGCGCGTGCGTTGCTGGCGCTTCCGCTCGGCGAACCATTCAGGGCGGACGCGGTCGCCGGCCGCGTGCAGGCCCTGGATTCCGCGTATGCCGCCGCCGGATATGCGGTGAAGTTTGAGGTGGCCCACGAGGAGGTGCCGTCCACGCGAGCCGATCAGGATGGCGAAGTGGTGGTGCACCTCACGATCCTCGAGGGGCTGGCCCGAACCGTCGGCGACATCGTCATTGTCGGCGCCAGCCAGTTTGAAGAGTCCGAGTTGCGCAAGGCGATTGCGTCGAGGACGGGTGAGCCGCTTCGAGACGTGCAGATGAGGGCCGACCGCAACAACGTTGAAGCGCTCTACCGCAACGCGGGGTTCCAGTCGGCGACGGTCACCGTTGTGCTCAGCGGGGGGCCGCGTTACACCGCGACCTTCACCATCAACGAGGGCCGTCAGACCATCGTGGACCACGTCATCGTCGCGGGGAACTCGCGCGTCAGCACCGCAACGATTCTGGCCCAGGTCACGCTCAAACCGGGGCAGCCACTGGGGCAGGCCGCCCGAGCTGAGAGCCAGCGGCGTTTGAACGACCTGGCCATTTTCCGGCGCGTCAGCATCACCCAGGGGCCCGATACCGCCGGTGATGGCCGGGTGGACGTGATTGTGCACGTGGAAGAGTCAGCGGCCACGACGATCGGGTACGGCGGAGGCATCGAATTCGGTCGCACGCCCCGCACGGTCGAGGGGGGCGTTGAAGACCGTTTCGAGTTCGCGCCCCGGGGGTTCTTTGAGGTCGGCCGGCGCAACCTCTTTGGTGGCAACCGATCGATCAACCTGTTTTCACGCGTCAGCCTGCGTCCCAGAAACGAACCCGACGATCCCGCGCGTGATGGCAAGGGGTTTGCGCTGAGTGAGTACCGCGTGACCGGCAGCTACCGTGCGTCACGCGTCTTCCGGAGCAACACGGACATCGTGGTGAGCGCCACGGCTGAACGTGCCATCCGTACCTCGTTCACCTTTGTGCGGCGAGCCGCAAACGCCGAGGCGTTGAGGCGACTCTCCACCAAGCTCAGCATCTTCGGCCGTTATGCGCTGGATTCGACGCGGCTCTTCGACACCCGCATCTCCGAAGAGGATCAGCCCCTGATCGACCGGCTGTTTCCGCAAATTCGCCTGTCGTCCATCTCGAGCGGTGTCGTGTGGGACAATCGCGACGATTTCCTGGACCCGACCAGCGGGGGATGGCTCAGCGCCGACGCCGAAGTTGCCTCGCGGTCGTTGGGATCCCAGGTCGGCTTTGTGAAAGCGTTTCTCCAGGCCACCGGATTCCGGCGAATCACGCGCGCGAATCGTGTGGTACTCGCGGGGCGCATTCAGGTGGGCGTGGCGCGCGGCTTTGAACGGCAGGTGACCCGGCTCGACGGCAACGGTGTGCCGATTCTCGGACCCGACGGGGAGCCGCTGACCGACACAGTGGCCGACCTCCCTGCAGGGCGACGGTTTTTTGCGGGTGGCAGCACCAGTGTGCGCGGTTTCCAGCAGGACCGGCTCGGTGTGTCGGGCATTCTGAATGCGACCGGCCTCTCGAACGGCGGCAATGGCCTGGTGGTGTTGAACGGTGAGGTGCGAACGCAGGTGCTCACAAGTGTGTCGCTGGTGGGATTCATCGACGGAGGCAACGTGTTCGCCCGGGCCAGTGACATCCGGCCCGGCGATTTTCGCGGGGCGGCCGGGCTTGGCATCCGCTATCGATCGCCGCTGGGACCGTTGCGCCTGGATTTTGGTTTCAAGCTCGACCGCCGGGTGTTCAACCTCAAGCGCGAACGCGGGTGGGAGTTTCACCTGAGCATTGGTGAGGCCTTCTAGTTTGTCGTCGACGCGCCGTCTCCGGTGGATCGATCGCGCCCTTGCGTTGGGCGTGGCGCTCCTCATCTTTCAGGTGTACTTCGTCACGATCTACCCGGGCCTGTTCGGCATGGGAGACGCCGCGAAGTTTTCGTTCGTCGGGAAGGTCCTCGGCACGCCGCACGCGCCGGGCTATCCGATGTACGTCTGGGTCTCCCACCTGTTTTCGTACGTCCCCTGGGGTACCCTCGCGTTCCGGATGAATGTGCTGTCGGCCCTGCTGGGGGCACTGGCGGTGTTCTTCCTGTACTTCGCCGCGCGCGCTGTGGGCACCCGTCCTGCGGTGGCCGCGTCGGCCGCGCTCGCCTGCGGTCTTGGCCGCGCCTTCTGGGCGAAGTCGCAATACGCCAAGGGGTATACCCTCACCGCCGCGCTCGTCTGCGCGGGCCTGGTGTTGTTGTTGCGCTGGAGCCAGACCGGCCGCCGGTCCTTGTTCTATTGGGCCATCGCCGTCTTCACCTTCAGCATCGGCAATCACCTGATCATCGTTTCGATTTTGCCGGCGCTTGTGCTGCACGCGTTGATGACCAACGCGCGCCTGGCCCTGGCCCCACGCACGATCCTGCTGACTGTGGGACTGCTGGCGGTGGGGTTCTCGCAGTACTCGTTGATTCTGATTCGGACGTGGCAGCAGGCGCCGTATCTTGAAGCCAGAGCCACCACGTTCACTGAACTGGTGGAGGTGGTGACCGCGCGCCGGTACGCGAACGAAATCGGCGCGTTCGCCGCAGCCGATGTCGTCCGTACCCGCGTGCCCGTGGTGGCAGGTCTGGTGGCACGCGAGCTGACGTGGCCTGGTTTGGCGCTGGTGCTCGTGGGTGCCGTGGTCCTGCTGCGCCGGCGTGCCCGTGACGCCGTGTTGTGCGTCGGCGGTGCGGTCGGCGTGATGGCCCTGACCGTGAACATGAGCTCGAACGAAGACGAGGGGTTCATGTTGTCCGCGTTCCTCTTGTTGTGGCTCCTCGCGGCGTTTGGCCTTGAGGCGATCTGGTCGTGGCGCGGCCGGCTTGGCGCCATCGCGGCTCTCATCGTCAGCATTGGCCTGCCCGCGTCGCAGGTGGCCGGTAACTACGTCGCCAACGATCACCACCGGCGCACGTTCGAGACACGGTACTTCAACGCGCTGTTCGAGCGGTTGCCCGACAAGAGCGCCATCGTGATGGACAAGTACCCCACCAACATGATGCTGAACTACAAGCTGTTTGGTGAAGGCGCGGCAGCCGGGCGCGACATCGTGATGGTGCCGTCCGTGCCCGAGCAAGTCGTGGCGTTCCAGAAGCGTGGCTACAAAGTGTTCCTGTTCGATCAGGCCCGCGTGGAGTTGGCACAGTTTGACTACCGTGTGGAGCCTGTCCAGCTGAGCGCCGAGCCCTTCCCCGAGTACCTGCCGCAGGTTCGTGAGGGGTTCACTGTCGTGGTGGCCGCCACGCCTGTGGCGGCGGCTGGACTGATGTCGCACCCACAAGGCTGGGCGCACATTGGCGTCAGCCCCGATCGTGTGTTTCGCAAAGTGGGCACGCCGTATGGAGTCATTGGCGTGGCCGGTGCGCGCGGGACCGCCCTTGAGGCGCCTGAAGGGAACGAGGTCAATGTGTCGCTTGCGAGCGGCGCCGCTGTTGGCACAACCAACGCTCTGGCTCCGGCCGAGATTCGCGTTCAGGCCGACAGCCAGAGCGCAGCAATCTGGATCGGTGGGAAGGAGCAAGGACGCACCAGCGACGGCGCCGTGGTGGCCGTGGTCAGTCCCAGCGGGAGCGTGTTGGAGACGTTCGTCCTTCGTCCGGCCGACGAATTCCGGGTGCCATTCGACATGCGGCTTTTTCCGTTCTTCGAATTGACGTCAGCCGGCACATGTCTGAACCTCGGCAATCAGGGTTGGCGCGACATCTCGACGCTTCCGGTAGACGGCCGGGTGACGTTGCGCATCGACAACTATCGGGCGTTTGAGTCGCGAGCCACGTTTTATGTGGTTGGTGATCGGCCGGCGGCGCCCACGCTGTTCGACGCGCGTGGCACGGGAGAGCTGAAGGTCAGTGCCCAGTCCTTTCGCACCGGAGACGCGGCGGAGCGGCGCGCGATGGCCCGGGTCATGGCAGACGACAACCAGGTGCTGCCGCTGGATGCGCCGGCGGGAAGTGTTGTGTCTCGTGTGGAAGTGGCCGTGAACGACAACGGCGACTACAAGGCCGCGCTGCTTGATCTCGGTCTGCACCCCACGCGCACGCTGGTCCGGGTCACGGTTGATCTGAATAATCCCCGGCGGGCCACCGTGTGCGGCGCGGCACCAGGAATCTCACGATAGGACCGTCTTAGCGATGCCTGTGCCGCTTTCCATCGTCGTTTCGAGCCGGACGCCGTGGCCGCACATCCAGCCCACGTTGGCGGCGATCGTGCGCGAAGCGCGGACGGTGGGCGCCGAAATCATCGTTGCGGATGGATGCGGCCGTGCGCTCCCGGAACCCCTCGTGTCGCCGTACGACGAGGTCGTCTGGCTGAAGGTCCCGGGCGCCGGCGCCTTCGGTTTGCGGGCTGCGGCTGTCGCGCGCGCACGCGCGCCCGTCGTCGCCATCACTGAAGATCACACCATCGTCCGGCCGGGATGGTGCCGGCGGATCCTGCAGGTGCATGCGGAACACCCGTCAGCCGTCGCCGTCGGCGGGGCCGTGGAGAATGCCTCGACGGAGCACCTTCGGGACTGGGCGGGGTTCTTCATTGCCAACTCGCCCTTTCTGCTTCCGCTCCAGAACGGCGAGACCGAGCGGATTTCCCTGCAGGCCAACATTTCGTACAAGCGGCGCGTGCTCGAGCGTGCCGGCTCCGGCGACCTCGGCCTGATGGAGATGCTCCTCAACCGCGAATTACGAGAGCAGAACCAGACGCTCGTCGCCGACGATCGGATCGTCGTGGATCACGTGCAGGGACTCAGCCTCGGGACGTTCTGTGTGCTGCACTTCCACAACGGCCGCTCAATCGCCGGGTATCGACTGCCGCGTATGAGCGCATTCGAACGGATCGTCCGCCTGGGCGGGTGCGCCATCCTGCCGCCCGTCATGCTGGCGCGCACGCTGGGGACCGTGATGCAGAAACGCCGCCTCGTGGGCCTCGCGTTTGCGTGTGTCCCGCTCATGACGCTGATGCTCTGCTGCCACGCCGCAGGTGAGTGTGTGGGCTACATCACAGGACCGGGGGAGAGTCCCAGGTACAAGCACATCGGATAACCGGCCCAGCATTACGCCGCTCACCCGAGCGCGTCGTAGCAACTGATTGTCTGCCGCGCGGTCTCGTTCCATCGAAACCGCGCCGCGCAGGCGAGCCCCTGTGCGATCCGCATCGCGCGATGATTCTCGTCATGCAGCGAACGGTGTAACGCGGCTGCCAGGGCCTCGACATCCGTCGGATCGACGAGATCGGCGGCGCCCTCGAGGTTTTCTCCGAGCGACGAGGAGCGGGACGAGATCGTGGGGATGCCGCACGCCATCGCTTCGAGCGGCGGGAACCCGAATCCCTCCTCGAGTGATGGATAGACGAACAGCCGCGCACCGGCGATGAGCGACGGAAGATCGCTCTGCGTGACGTACCCGGTGAGGTGCACGCGTTCGGCCAGATCCGGCGCCGCCACGAGGCGGACCAACTCCTCGTAGTCCCACCCAAGCCGGCCGGCGAGGACAAGGTGTTCGGCGATGGCCCCGGTCTTCAGCAGGCGCCGGTAGCTTTCGACGAGGCGGACGAGGTTCTTGCGTGGCTCGATGGTGCCGACGAAGAGGATGTAGGAAGAGGGCAGCGGGAAATCGGGGATCCGTTGGCGCGCACCGTTCCGCGATGGGGGTTGGAACTCATCGCCGATCCCCGGGCTCACCACCCGCAGACGGTCGGCGGACGTGCCTGGCACGAGGTCGAGGATCTGCTGGCGTGTGAAAAGCGAGGGCACGGTGATGAGATCCGCGCGGCGAATGCTCGCCAGCAGCGCGCGCTTATACGGCGTGCTTCGTCGGAGCGGGATATGGCATTGCGGGTGTGTGAAGAAACTCAGGTCGTACACGGTAAGGACGTGACGCTGCCGTCCACGGTAGAGCGGCATGAGGAACGCAGGCGAATGGACGACGTCCACTCCGCGAAGTGTGGCGGCGGCTGGAAGCGCCACCTGCTGGAAGAGCAGCCGGGCCGGGCGGGACCGGAAGCACGCGGGCCTGACGCTGAAATTCGCTGGCAGGCGGCCGTCGAACAGTTGCCGGTCCTCGTAGTTGACGAAGATCGTGTAACGGCGTACCTGGTCCACCTTGCCGAGGTGTGTCACCAGGTGAATGAGGTAGTTGTCGACGCCGGTTGGGTTCGGCAGCAGCGACGTGAGATCGATCGCGACATGCACCGCACGATTATCGCCCATCCGGTTGGAGGGCGCTCCGCGCGCTGAGCGCGGCGTACGCGGTCAGATACGACTCGACAAGCACCGTCCACGAAAATTCTTCTTCGACAATCCGGCGGCTGGCTGCTCCCATTGCCTGGAGTGAGCCACGAGCCGCAGCGGCTTCCTCAATCGCGCGCGTCAGGCCGTCCACCGAATCCACATCCACCAGCCAGCCATTCACGCCGGGCCGTACCTTGTCCGGCAAGCCGCCCGCTCGAGTCGCGATGATCGCGCGCCGATGCGCCATGGCTTCGAGCGTGACCAATGAACTGCCTTCGTACCGGCTCGGATGGACGAAGACGGTGGCGGCTTCATACCACGCGTGCAAATCGGCATCAGACACGCGACCCGCGAACAGCACGTGCGGTCCGAGCCCTTCGGCCTCGACCACCGCCTGAATCGCGGCTCGATAGGGGCCTGCGCCCGCCAGCACCCAGCGCCAACCGAGGCCGGCCAGCGGCCCGCCCGGTCGCGCGGCCCGGCCCAGGGCCTGCGCCAACAGATCAAAACCCTTGTTGTGTTCCAGACGGCCGACGCTGAGCAGCACCGTGTCGTCTGCGGCAATGCCGTGGCGTTGACGCAGCAACTGGCCCTCAGCGGGTCCGGCCAACGCGCCCATGTCGACCAGATCGATGCCATTCGGGATGGTGATCAACTGGCCCGTCTTCGGGCGAAGGTGGCGTTCAGCAAACGGCACGATCGATCGATCCGTGGCGATGATGGCCGCCGCGCGCCGCGTGGTGGCGCGCACCGCCGCACGCAGCGGTGCGTAGCCCCACCGCTTCAGGCCGGGTGGCGCCGCAGACGACGCGCCGAATTCTTCCATCCCTTGCGGGTTGACCACCAGCGGCGGATCCGTTTGGCGACGGCACAGCGCGTAGCCCAGACCACTGGCGCCGAACGCGTGAACGATGTCAGCGCCTTCCGTTCGCGCAAGCTCGAGCGCGACACGACCGGCCCGCCATCCAAACAGCGGATACGCCGTGCTGCGGTCGAGAATGGTCGTACCTCGCCGATTCGCCAGGGGAAACGTTGAATACGGCACATGGCGAAGCGTGATGTGCGGCGACGCAAACGGGTCGCCCGTTCCACTGCGCCGCACGCTTGTGGGTGGCGGGGTGATGAGCGTGACCTGTACCTGCCGCGCGGCAAGGTGCCGCACCAAATCGTGGACGGACCGCTCAAGGCCCCCCTCGCCATGCAGTGGCCGCACCGCGCGCGCGATCACCACCACCCTCAATGGCGCGCTCCTGGCCCCTGTGGCCGCGCCTCGATGACCGAGGCGTACAGGGCCTCCACACGTTCGCCGACGCGCGAGGCCTCAAAGTGGGCCCGTGCGTGGGCCGCTGCGCCGGCGCTCAGGCGCGCCCGCAGCACCGGATCGCCGGCCAGCCGCGCCAGGTCGCGCGCGAAGCCCTCAGCGGTTGCCGCCAGCAGGCCTGTCTCTTCGTGCCTCACGATGTCGCTGGTGCCGCCAGTGTCCATGGCGGCGATCGGAAGTCCCAGCGCCGACGCCTCGATGAGGACACGGCTCAATGACTCTGGTCCGTAGGAGGGGAACGCGAGCATCGTTGCCGCACGCATGGCGGCCAGCACTTCGTGGCGATCGCGCCAGCCGAGCCATCGCACCTGGCGGCCCGAGCGCCGCGCCTGCGCCTCAAGCTCCGTGCGCATCGGGCCGTCGCCAATGACCACCAGCGGCCAGTCGATCCGCGCGGCATCAAGTGCCGGGAGCAGGAACTGCACGCCCTTGTTGACCGCGAGTTTCCCGGCGTACAGCACATGGGGGTCAGCCACAGGCGGCGCGACTGGAGCCAGCTCTGACATATCCACGGGATTGTGGATGATCTCAAGGCGCGTGCCCGCGAGTTCGGGTGCGCGTTCGTGCAGGTCACGCGCGATCGCGGTGCTTACGGCCACCACCGCGTCCGCCCGCGCGAGTTCACGGCGTTTGGTGGCGAGATTGCGACGCATGTAGGGAATCAGCGACCATGCGCCCTTCCCGAGCGCGCCGGCACGCGGCGGGATACACGCGCGCATGCCGCCGACGGTGCACGCCGGACACAGCGCGGCAGCTGAGGGGCTCACGATGAGGTCTGACCAGTAACAGACGGGCCAGTAGTCGCGCACGGTGGCCACCACCGGCACGCCGGTACGACGCCCCGCCCGCACCGCCGGCACCGTCGTCATCACGTGCTGCGCGTGGATGATGTCGGCGGGTTCGGCCGCCAGTCGCGTGACCAGGTACCGGCCCAGCGCCGCCCAGAGGCGTTCGTTCTTGAGGACGTTTCGCAGCACCGGCACGTTGGGAACGTGGACGCGGAATTCGGTGACAGGCACACCTTCGTACTCCGTGCGGTGGAGGCCGTTGACCGTGCCGGGTTTGGCATGCACCACCTGCACGGCATGGCCGCGATTGCGGAGCTGCCGTGCCAGTTCGAAGGTGCTCCATCCCGAGCCGCCCGCGCCAGGGGGAAAGGAATCGGTCACGAGCAGGACGCGTCGGGGTGTCATGTCCTGGTCCCCGAGCGAGCGGCGACAAGCGCGCGGAGCCGCGTGTCCAGCAGCGCGCAATGCGCCCGCCAGCTGTATTGCGCGACGGCACGAACCCGAGCGGCGCCACCCAGCCGCTCTCGCAGTTCTGTATCCGTGAGTCGGACCAGCGCGTCATCAAGCGTCCGAGGGTCAGCTGGGTCATACAACAGCCCCTCGTCGCCGTCGCTGACCAGGGCGGCGATGCGCGAAAGGCGCGGTGCCACCACCGGGAGTCCCGCAGACATGTACTCGAAGATCTTGAGCGGAGACCAGTAGAACCCCAGCGCGAGAGGTTTGTGTTTGCCTGGGTCAAACGGTGCCACGCCGATGTCGGCAGCGGCCAGGCACTGTGGCAACTGGTCGTGCGGCACAGCGCCGGTGAATGTCACGCCAGGAACGTCGCGCGTCAGCTGTTCAGCGGCCGCCCGTTCAGGGCCATCACCAATGAACACCGCGCCAAGACGATCTTCGCCCTGACGATGCAGGCGGGCGAGGGAGGCCGCCATCTGCGCGACGCCGTGCCACGATCGAAACGCGCCGGCGAAGACGCACAACACACGCGCCGGGTCGCGCGTGAACGGAAGCGGGCCCGTCACATCCGGACGGAAGGAGTCCACGTCCGCGCCCCACTCGGCCTCCAGCACCTTGGCGCGATCGAGCCACGACGGGAGGATCTGCGCGTTGGGCGTAACCAGCAACGCGGCCTGCCGGCACAACGCATCGCGCCATCGACGCATGGGCTCCACGAGCAACGCGCGATCGAGGCGTGATTTTGTCGAACCCGGGTAGTCGATCACCGGGGCGTTCACTTCGAGCACCGAGGGCACGCCCAGTTGCCGCGCGGCGGCCACGCCTTCGCCGCCGAAGTTGTAGTAGCGCTCCATCACGACATCGGCGCCAACCTGCCGGGCCAGATCGGCCACGGCCCCCGCGCGCATCCACCGCAGCTCCGGTCGCCCGAGTGGTGGCCGCATCGCATGCCAATGCACCGATCCAGCGGGCCAGGGCCCACCCTGTGCCACCGCCACATGCACCTCGTGTCCCAGCGCGGCCAGGCCTTCGGCCACCGCCCGCACGTGCACCGACCCGCCCAGCGTGCCCGGGACCTGCTGATCGAGCGCGGCGTAGAGGATGCGCATGTCAGTGCGGTGCGCGCGGCAATTTGCGCAGGCGGGCAAAAAACGGTCCTGAGGAAAAACGTCCCCAGAGCCACACGTCGAGGTACATCAAACCGGTTGCGCCACGTGTGGCCCAGTAGACGGGCCCACGCTTCCGGAGCCGCGTCTTGGCGTCTTTTCTGGCCGCCCGTACGGCCGCGCCAGCGTCGGCACCGCCGGCTCCGGCGCTTCGTGAGCGCCGCGCCATGAACTGTTCGGCCATACGCGTCAGGATGTTTTCGACAAAGGCGCCGATGATCGGCGTGTAGTAGGTGATGCGTTCCACCTCGAACCCTGCGGCGGCCGCGACGCGGCGCAGGTCGTCGTGGTCTGCGATCGGATTGAGGTGATCGGATTTGCGGAGCCGCTCGGTGCCGAGGTCGAGCAGGCCAAGACGATGGAGGAGTCCGCCGAGGCGATTGACGAGGCGCACGCCCAGCGCGAGCGGACCGTTCTTGCGCACGTGCGTGTAGACAAACATCGCCCCGCCATCCGTCAGCACGCGGTTCGCTTCCGCCAGCATGTCGTGCAGGGCCTGCGGCGAAAGATGCTCCAGCACGTCGAGCGACCAGGCTTTGTTGAAGGAGGCGTCGGCAAGCGGCAGGCGTCGCAGATCGCCCAGGAGCAGGTCGCACTGGTCGAGTGATTCGCTCGCGAAGAAGGCGCTGATGTCGATGCCGGTGAACGACGCGCCGGTGTCGCGATTCCAGATCATGGCGCGGCCGCTGCCACAGCCAAGGTCCACCACGCGATCGCCAGGCGCGAGTTCGAGAAACGCGCGTAATTGGTCATTGCGAATCTTGGACCCGAGCAACGGAGGCGCCACGGTCTCGTGCCGCGCATCCACATGCAGCGCCTCGTCGAGGTACTTCGTCTGCTCGGCAAACGCTTCGATGGGCCGGAGGTCGAGGTAGCCATGGGATCCGTCGAACACCCGCTGGCACGTGGGGCACACCGCGCCTGGCGGCTGTGGTGTCAGCGCGATGCGGCATTCCGGACAGCGCGCCACCGTGAACAGCGCGGGCGAGATCATGCGCACACCGCCGCCGCGAAGGCCTGGTCGAGCCGTTCGGCCCGGCGGTCCCATGTGTAGTCGTGTGACAACGCCCGCGCAGCCTCGCCGAGGCGACGCCGCCGGGCCGGGTCTGCGGCCAGTGCCGAGAGGGTGGCGGCCAGCGCGGCTGCGTCGCCGGACGGGACGAGCAGCGCGGTCTCGTTGTGCGTCAGCACTTCACCGAGGGCCGGCAGATCCGACGCGATGATGGCGCCGCCGCGCGCGAGGTATTCGAACAGTTTCAGTGGTGAGGTGTAGCGCTCGGAGATGGCGGTGGACGTGTTGGGCAGCATGAAGATGTCGGCGGTGGCGAGGGCGGCGGCCACCTCGTATGGCGCCAGCAATCCGGTGATGGTAAGTCGAGCGCCGAGGTTGAGCGACTGCGCCAGTGCCGTCACCCGCGCGAGGTCAGGTTCGCCTGGGTGCCCACCCACAATCAAACCATCCACGTCAGGCACGGCGGCCAGTGCGCGCACAAACACGTCAACGCCTTTCCACGGGTAAAGGTGCCCGGCGTAGGCGGCGCGGACACGCGTGTGAGCACCGGTGTGGTGTTGTGACCCGGCGGCGGCCGGCGGCACGGGGCTGGCGCCATCAGGCACCACAAAGACCCGCTCCCGCGGTCCGTATCGCTCGGCGAGATCGTCGGCCAGCGTCTGCGTGATGGTGACGTAGGCATCGGCGCGCTTCCACACCAGCGCTTCGCGACGGTCGAGACGCGCAATCTTCCGGGGAGATGGCGCCAGGTCGGGCCGTCCCAGCAGTGCGGGCATCGAGGCACTGACCACCGGCGCGATTCCATGTGACTCGTACACGAGCTTCGGCCGCCGCGAGGCGGGGATGCGTGCGAGCAATGCGGCCAGTCCCAGATCGCGCGTGAAGACCAGGTCTACGCCCCCTGACAAGGCCCGCCGCAATCCCGTCCACAGCAGACGCACTCGCCGGCCTGTGGCGCCACCAGGGGCCGATACCGCTTCGATCACGAGCGAAGAGATGGGCGCAACGCCGTAGAACTCGAATGGATCACGGGGCGGCACCGCCGTGTCTGGCCGCACCAGCAGCGTGACGTGGTGGCCCCGCGACGCCATCGCCCGGCACGTCGCCATCGTCTGGACGCCATTGGCGCGTTCGATGGGGAAGCGGGTGTCGGCAAACGAAAGAATGTTCACTGGCGTGGTTGACGATAAAACGAGTTGCGGTCGGTGAAGTACCGCCAGGCCAGCGACGGCGCGTCACGAGGCAATTCCACAAACGTCTGCCACGCATTGTCTCTCAGACTGAGGCCCATGCGATCCATCCGGTGCGTACCAAATTGCATCAACAGCCCGAGGTTCCACCACACGCAGAGCGCCGCCACTCCCCACAACAGCCGGCGCGGGCGCACCGAGGTCGCGAAGGTGCCGAGCCCCGCGAGGCCAATCACGAGCAGCGGCGTCAACTCGACAAAACGGCGGTGGCCGAACGAGCCGGCGACCGACCACGACTCCACCGCGCCGTTGATGTAGATCTGGAGCGCGGCGATCGCCAGCAGGCAGACGCCCAGCCAGCGCCCGTCTTCAATGGAGGTGCGCACCCGCCCAGCGGCGAGCGCCACAAGGCCCACGAGTGAGAGAAGCGCCAGCGGTGTCCACAGCAGCCAGCCATGCTCCAGATCGAGCAGGACGCCGAACGCATGTGGTGACGACCACGACATTTTGTTGCCGATCGACTCGTGTGGACCAAAGTGTCCATTGACCGCGCGCGACGCGAGCAGTTGCGGCGCGTAGGCCACGACAGTCGCTGCCGTGCCGGCCACCGCGAGGCGGAGCGCGCGGGCCCAGTCGCTGCGGTGGAGTGTCCACCGTGCGAAATCCAGCGCGGGGCCGATGGCGAAGAGGCCCGCCTGATCGCGCATATTGGCCATCAGTCCCACGGTGAGCCCGAGCAGCACCACGCCGCGCAGCGACCACGTCTCGCGCACCCGCAGCCACGTCCAGAGCGAAAGCGTCACGGCAAACGTGGCACACGCGTGGGAGAAGGGCGGCGCGATGTACATGTAGAAGAGCAGCGGCGTGCCCACGAGCACGGCCAGGGCCGCGCCGAGGCCGCGTCCAAACCACCGATGCGCGACGGCGGCCGAAAGAAAGATCGCGAGCCAGCCGTACACAGCGGACCCGTAGGCCACGGCCGTGATGTAGGGCTGGCTGTAGCCATCCCGCGGCGCACCCGTCGCGATGGCTGCCAGATGGCCAATGCCGTAGAACGGGGCCCAGAGCAACGCCGGACCGATCGTGGCGAAGTTGAGGCGGCGGCCCGCTCGGGTGTAGCGATCACCCAGGAACGTCTCATGGAAGCCTGGGCCACCCGCGCCGGCGTCATGGAAATACTGATATTCGTTCTGGAAGCTGAGGTCGTGATCGAACGCCAGTGAACGCAGGAAGGCGAAGTACTCCACTTCGTCCGATGCGTAGATGCGCGTGGTGACGGCGGGCAGCGTGAGCAGGGCCAGCAGCGCCAGTGCGAACAGGCGTTTGGTCAGCACCGCCGGCACGGCTCGCACACGATCACTTGCCCAGGCCCAGAGAAGCGGCGAGCACCTGTTGCAGCACCTGCACGGCGTTGAACCCGGCGTGGTTCGCGATAGACATGACAATGGACCGGCGCCTGATATAGAACGCACCCCAGGCGAGACCGAGCAGGCCGATGACGAGTGCGATGTCCCAGCCCTGGTCGAAGTGCAGCAGCCCGAAGGCGACGCCGAACACCAGATTACCCACCCACATGCCGCCCAGCCGTTGACCGAAGCGATGCAGGATGAACCCGCGCTGCAACTCTTCGCGCACCCCGCCGGCCAGGATCACGACGACCGCGAAAATCGCCGCGTCGAGCGGATTGCCCATGAACGCTTCGAGCGGACTCACTTTGACGTTGTGCAGCCACGGGGCCATCGCGCGCAGCGCTGAGACCAGACCAACGACCACCAGGAACGCCACCGGCACCAGCGCGAGTCCGCGCCAGATCTCGCCTGAAGGCCGCCGGTGTCCGAGGTACACATCCCGCGAGTTTTCACCGCTGGCCATCAGGAAGATGCGGATGAGAATGGCCACGAGCGCGGTATCGATGAAGCTGACGGTCGCCACGAACTCAAGCGACAGACCATCCGGCGTCAGAGGCGCCATGCCGGTGCCGAGGATGAGCACCGTCGCGACGACGACCTGCGTGGGAATGCCGCAGACCGCGATGGCCTGCAGCGCCGCAAACACCGTGGCCGGTGGACGATCCAGCGTGGCGACGGGGGCTGCGTCAAAGCCCGGCGACGCAGGGGCCGCGCTCAAGGATTCGTCCATCCGGCTCACTGTATCAGGTCGATCTGGTGGCTTTCGCCGGCTCGACTTTCGTGCTATCTTCGCTTTTTGGGGTCGCGAGCGTGGTTGGTCGCCCGTGACCGGCTCGAGGCGAAAAATAGGGCAGGTGAAAAAACGCCCGTACTTGTGCGGGTATCTCAAGATGTGGCGTCGTTGAACCGATAGATCCACCATATGTCGTGGGTTTCTGTCTTGACTTCGTTACGTGTGGGGCGCATATTCGTGACCCGGCATTGCAACGGCCGAATCGGGGCTTCCCAGCGTCTCGATCGTGACTTCTGCCTCCTCGCTTCACCAGGAGGAGGGCTCCTGTTGCTGACGCCGGCTGAAGAGGGTTCGTTTGGTGGGAAAAACAAGAACCGTGTCCGTGGCGGATGCGGGGCCATGTACGAAAGATAAAGGTCACATCGATGCAAACAGCGCAGAACACAACAGCCACGACGGGGGAAGCGACGCGGACATTCGAACGGGGCGCGTCAATAGAGGGGCTTGAGTTTGAGCGCTATTTCAGTACCGACGGCGTCGATCCGTTCGACGAAATCGAGTGGGAGCTGCGCGCGGCCCTGATCGCCAACGAACGCGGCGAGCTGGTGTTCGAGCAGCGTGACGTCGAGTTTCCGAAAGGCTGGTCACAGCAGGCCACGAACATCGTGGTGTCGAAATATTTCCGCGGCCAGCTCGGTGCCGCCGATCGTGAACGCTCGGTCAAACAGCTGATCGGTCGCGTGGTTGACACGATCACGCGATGGGCGCGCGAGCAGGGCTACTTCGCGTCGGAAGACGATCTCCAGGCGTTCAGCGACGACCTCAAGCACCTCCTGGTGTATCAGAAGGGCTCGTTCAACAGCCCTGTCTGGTTCAACTGCGGTTTCGAGAAGGCCCCGCAGTGCTCGGCGTGTTTCATCAACGCCGTGCAGGACACGATGGAGTCCATCCTTGGGTTGGCCAAGACCGAAGGCATGCTCTTCAAGTTCGGGTCGGGCACCGGGTCCAACCTCTCGGCGATCCGTTCATCGAAGGAAGTGCTCGCCGGTGGCGGCACGGCCTCGGGTCCGGTGTCGTTCATGAAGGGCTTCGACGCCTTTGCCGGCGTCATCAAGTCGGGCGGCAAGACGCGCCGCGCGGCCAAGATGGTGATCCTCAACGCCGAACACCCCGACATCGTCGAATTCATCAACTGCAAGGTTGAGGAAGAGAAGAAGGCGTGGGCGCTGATCGATGCCGGCTACGACGGCTCGTTCACGGGCGTGGCCTACGGGTCGGTGTTTTTCCAGAACTCGAACAATTCCGTGCGCGTCACCGACGAATTCATGCGCGCCGTGCTCGACGATGGTGAATGGCAGACGCGGAGTGTGACGACCGGCGACGTGGTGGACACGTACAAGGCGCGCGAACTCATGCGGCAGATTGCCGAAGGCACCTGGGTGTGCGGCGACCCCGGCATGCAGTTCGACACCACGGTCAACGACTGGCACACGTGCCCGAACACGTCGCGCATCAACGCGAGCAACCCGTGCTCCGAGTACATGTTCCTGGACGACTCGGCGTGTAATCTCGCGTCGATCAACCTGATGAAGTTCATTGATGCCGACGGTGAATTTGATTTCACCGCGTTCGAAGCGGCGTGCCGCACGTTCATCACGGCGCAGGAAATCCTGGTGGATAACTCGAGTTATCCGACGCCGGCGATTGCGCGCAACAGCCACGCGTATCGCCCGCTGGGTCTGGGGTACGCGAACCTGGGTGCGTTGCTCATGTCTCGCGGTCTGCCGTACGACAGCGACGCCGGTCGCGATTATTCCGCGGCGATTACCGCCATCATGCACGGCGCCGCGTTCGCCCAGAGCGCGCGCGTGGCGCGTGATCACGGCGGTGCGTTCCCCGGTTACGAGAAGAACCGCGAGCCGATGCTGCGCGTCATGCGCAAGCACAGGTCGGCCATCAAGGACATCGACAAGACCCACGTGCCGAAGCCGTTGATGAATCGCGCGAAGGAAATCTGGGAGGAATGCGTCGAACTGGGTGAGGCGCACGGCTACCGCAACGCGCAGGCGACGGTGCTGGCGCCGACCGGCACCATCGGGTTCATGATGGACTGCGACACGACCGGCGTGGAACCGGATATCGCGCTGGTCAAGTACAAGAAGTTGGTCGGCGGCGGCATGATGAAGATCGTCAACGGCACCGTGCCGATGGCGCTCAAGAAGCTGGGTTATTCGCAGCCGCAGGTGGCCGACATCCTGGCCTACATCGACGAGCAGGAAACGATTGAAGGCGCGCCCCACCTCAAGGACAAGGACGTGGCGGTGTTCGACTGCGCGTTCAAGGCCATGAAGGGCACGCGGTCCATCCACTACATGGGCCACATCAAGATGATGGGCGCCGTGCAGCCGTTCATCTCGGGCGCCATCAGCAAGACCGTCAATGTGCCGAAGGCCGCCACGGTGGAAGACATCGAACAGGCCTACATCGATTCGTGGCGCATTGGTGCGAAAGCCGTGTCCATCTATCGTGATGGCAGCAAGCGCACGCAGCCGCTCAACACGTCGAAGGCGGCCGTGATGCGCGCCGGAGTGCTCGAGCAGGCGACCGAGGCCGCGCCGATGCCGGCCCGCCACAAACTGCCCGACGAGCGCAATTCGATCACGCACAAGTTCGACATCGCCGGCCACGAGGGCTACATCACCGTGGGCCTCTACGAAGATGGGATGCCGGGCGAGTTGTTCCTCACGATGGCGAAGGAAGGGTCCACGATCTCGGGCTTTGCCGATGCGTTCGCGCAGGCCATCAGCTACGCGCTGCAGTACGGCGTGCCGCTGCAGGACCTGGTGGACAAGTTCAGCCACGTGCGCTTCGAACCGGCCGGGATGACCAAGAACCCGGACGTGCGCTTCGCGAAGTCCATCGTGGACTACATCTTCCGATGGATGGCCGCGAAGTTCCTGTCGCCCGAGGCGCAGTACCGCGCCGGCGTCAACGTGGCCGAAGTGGTCACGACGCCTGAGCAGCTGACGCTGGACGTCGCAGCGCTTGCCGCCGCACCCGCAGTGGCCAAATCTGCGTCGCTCGCGTCGAAGTTCTCGTCGATGCAGAACCAGGAAGACGCGCCGCCCTGCACCACCTGCGGCTCGATCATGGTCCGCTCAGGCGCGTGTTACAAGTGCGCGAACTGCGGAACGACGAGCGGCTGCGCGTAGAGTCCAGAGTCCAGGGTCCTGGGTCCTGGGTCCTGGGGTCAGGGAACATGTGGGGCGGGGGGAACAATCCTCCCGCCCTTTTTTTTGGTCAGCCGCGCGCGCGGACGAGCTTCAGTCGTGGCCCCATTGGCACGCCCCGGTGCTGCCAGTGCCCGAGCAGTCTCGTGCCGTCAACCGTCATGACCAGAGTCGTCGGCTCGGTGTGTTCCTGGCCCACGGACGCGATCATCGCGACCTCCAGCCGCTCACCGTCGAACGACGCGTGACGAATCATCGGCATCTCCTCACCGGTCACTCTGTTCAATACCGACCCACGGATGTTGTCTTGGTCCTGCACGAAACGCAGGTCCACTCGATGCTGTGGAATATTGACCTCATCGGCCTCCTGGCCCACCAGATGCCAGGTGCCGGAAATCGCGTCGGTCGGCCATTTCGAATCGTCCGTTCCTGATGTCGTCATCGAGAGTGATATTAGCTAGAATCCGCCCATGTCCACGACTCGTCGGGAATTCCTCTCGCGGGCGGCTCTGGCGGCCGCCATGGCCGGCGTTGGTCCGGGCATCGCCTCGGCCATGTCGGCGTTCGCGCAGTCCACGCGGCCGTATCTGGATCTCGCTACCCGCTGTGCGCTGTGGATCGACCAGAGCAGCCAGCGACACGAAAGCGGGATGGCGTGGCCTGCCGATCCGTTGAAGCCAACCACGATCGGACTCGACCTCTACAACGGCATGCCCGGCGTGGTGTCGTTCTTCGCGAACCTGTATCACGCCGGTGGCGACGCGCGGTGGCGCGAGCGGGCACAGCAGGGCGGAACCTACCTCGTTGCCGAAAGCGCGCGGCGTGGAGCCGCGGTTGGTGGCGGACTGTATACAGGCCTCGCGGGCCTGGCAACCACCTACAGAACCCTTGAAGTGACCGGAGTAGGACCGCAGTGGTCCGGCCAGGCGCGGCGAGCAGCGAAGGAACTCGCAGCAATGGCGAAGACCACGCCCGACGGCGCCGAGTGGTCGGACTCCAACGACATCATCAGCGGTACGGCGGGCATTGGACTGTTTCTTGTAGACGCCGCCTCGGCGTGGAAGGACAACAGCCTTGCCGATCTCTCGGTGCAGGCCGGCCGCAGGCTGCTGAAGAACGCGCAGGCCGCTGAAGGGGGGCTGATGTGGTTTCCATCGGCCTCGTTGCCCCGCAACTATCCCAACTTCTCGCACGGCACGGCTGGCGTCGCGTATTTCCTTGCCACGCTCTATCAGCACTCGAAGGATCGCGCGTTTCTTGAGGGCGCGCTCGCGGGTGCGCGATACCTGGACGCGGTGGCTACCAAACGTGACGGGGCTCGCGCGATTTTCCATGTCAGCGGCGGCGGGGAGGATCGGTTCTATCTGAGCTGGTGCCATGGACCCGTCGGTACCGCTCGGCTCTACCACCGCCTGCAGCAAGCCACAGGCGACAGTAAGTGGGGGCAGCTCGTGGACGAACTCACCGCGTGGCTGATCACGAGCGGCGCGCCCGAGCAGGCGTCGGCGGGCTACTGGAACAACATCTCCCAGTGCTGCGGTGGTGTGGGGATCGGACAGTACTGCATCGACCTCGCGCGGCATCATCCGACGCCGACCGCCGCGACACTTCGAGAGCGGGTTGTCGCCGTGACCCGGTCGAAAGCGACAGACGATGCGGCTGGGTTGCGATGGGTGCAGGCGGAGAACCGCTCGCAACCAGAGAATCTGGTGGCGCAGACAGGCTTCATGCAGGGCGCGGCAGGCGTGGGGACGTTCTTCCTGCAACTTGATGCATTGTCGCGAGGTGTGAAGTGGCCCACACCGCTGCCAGACACGCCGTGGGTGTAGTTGGCACGTAGCCGGGTCTTCAGACCCGGCTACAGCCACGCCGACCGCTCTTATGTTTTGACGGTTCGACCGACCTGAGCGCTGATTCGGATACCCTCGCGTCGGCTGCGGCTAGCAGGCTACCGGCCGCACTGATCGTAACCGCCGATGCCGGCGCCGAGGCGGATGTCGCGACGTGCGCTCCAGCCACCAGTGGCGGTGCGCGTGGGACGCACGATGCCGCTGCCCCCTCGACCGCGATCGTGAGCAGCGCGTTGCCGGGCTGTCAGTCGCGGATCATCCTCAAAGACCACATCGTCGATGTAGTAGGTGCAACGGCCGGGCTCGATGACGTGCAAGTGCACATGTTCCGGGATGTCGGTGTTCGGGTACCCGCCCGGCCGCACGGTGAGAAACCGATAGCGGCCTGCCGCGTCCGTCCGAGCCCATCCGCGCAGCCGTCCGTGCCGGGCGGCGGCACCGCGCAGGGAGGGCGCCGGCGGATAGAGGCCACCCGCATCCGTCTGGTACGCGTAGATGATGACTCCGCTCGCGACCGCACCCGCGGCCGTGGTCACGACACCCTCCACCACGAGCGGGCGCCCCGGTTCACCGGCCGGTGCCAGCCGGCCCTCGGTGCCGATCGTTGCCGGCATTCCCTCGAACACCGCGTCACACCCTTCGCACGGCAACCCGACCACGCGCTCGCGTTGCGCAGCACCAAGGCCGAGGCTCGCCGTCAGCAACAGTCCAAGAACCCAAGTGCGCCGGATCGATTGAAGTGTGATCGCCATACGACGGTGATAGCAGAGGCCGCTGCTCGTGTCGATGACAATGGGACGAACCCCCCGGGTCGAGTGACGACGGTCGGCCTCCGCTGCGGAGGGCCATTTGACAGCCGGCCGGCGGTGGTGTTATTTCTATCGCACAGACTGCGACAAAAATAACACTATGCCCGCGCCCCTTCACACCACACTGTCCCGTCGCGAGCGGCAGATCATGGACATCCTCTTCCGCCGGGGACGCGCCACAGCCGCCGAGGTCATGGCGGAGTTGCCGAGCGAGCCGAGTTATTCCACCGTCCGCACGCAACTCCGGGTGCTTGAGCAGAAGGGCCATGCCAGGCACGAAGACGACGGGGTGCGGTTTGTTTATATGCCAGTGGTGGCCAGGCATGCGGCGCGCAAGACCGCACTTCGGCACGTCGTCGAGACCTTCTTCGACGGGTCTCCGGAGAAAGCGGTGGCCGCACTGCTGGGTAACGAGGGCTCGAAGCTCTCAGCTGAACAACTGGACCGCATCGCGACCTTGATCAATAAAGCGCGGAAGGACGGTGGCAAATGAGTGTTCTGTTCGCAAGCCTCATCGATGCGACCGTGATACTCGCGCTCGGGCTGGCAGTGTCAGCAGTGCTGCGGCGCCAGTCCGCAGCTGTCCGCCACGGCGTCCTCACCACCGCTATCGCATGCGCGGCGCTGATGCCGGTGCTTGAATTGGCCATCCCGCAATTGCCCATGGTGCGCTGGATCGATTCAGCCGTGGTCTCGACAGGACTCAGGTTCTCATCTGAAGAACCGGCAGTGCTCGCCGCGACGCAGACGACCGCGACATCTGCGTGGCCACCAGTCACCTGGCCGATGCTGTTTGCAGGGTTGTGGGCAACGGTTGCGCTCCTCACCCTCATTGGACTCGCGAACGGCTTGTGGCGGCTGCGGACCCTGCGCGCTTCCTGCACTCCGGTTCAAGGGGGATGGCGCGCCCTGACGGACGCGCTGTCGCGCGAGTGCGGCGTGTCCGGGCGAGTGGAGCTGCTGCAGAGCAACGACCCCACGCTCCTGGTGACCTACGGCATGTTCCGGCCTGGCATCATCCTGCCCGCGGGCGCCGACGACTGGGCCGACGATCGACGTTGCATCGTCCTTCGCCACGAACTGGCGCACATCCGCCGCCGCGACGCCCCCATCCAGGTGGCCGGTGAACTGCTGCGCGTGATGCAACCGTTCAACCCTCTGGTGTGGATAGCCTGCCGGCGCCTGCGCCAGGAAAGTGAATTCGCCTGTGACGATGCCGTGCTGCGCGCGGGAGTGGAGGCCACCGACTATGCCACCCACCTCTACGACGTCGCGACGCAGTTGTCCGGCCGACAGACCGTGTGGGCCTCGGCGCCCGCCATCGCCCACCCGTCAACCCTCGAGAGGAGAATCGTCGCCATGCTGCAGCAACAGAAAAACCGTCAGCCGTTGACCCGAGGTGGCTGGTCACTCGTCGCGTTACTTGCCGTGTGTGTCAGTCTGCCGCTGGCGGCCATCGGCATCGCGCCCCAATCGACCGCCGGCGCGGACAGCTCAATCGCCGCCTCTTCCACGCCGATCAAATCGGGTGTCCCAGCCACCAAGGCCGCGCCGTCGCCGCAGGCCTCGCTGTCTGGTCACGTCCAGGACCAGACCGGCGGGAGCATGCCGGGCGTGGCGGTGACGGTCACCAATCAGCAGACCCAGGAAACACACCGCGCAGTCACCAATGCCCCAGGACGTTTTCAGTTTCCCAACCTGGCACCTGCAACGTACGAGCTGACGGCAGAACTGCCCGGCTTCCGCAAGGTCCGCCGGCCTGTGGACCTTTCAGCGGGTGCACCGACCATCCTCACCGTCACGATGCCGATAGGCGCTCTCTCTGAAGCGATCAGTGTGCAGTGTGCCTCAGCCGCGTCGTCCATCCTGCAGGTCTTCTTCCCGACACTGTCGGCACAGGAGCCACGCTCTGCGCCGATCCGCATCGGTGGCAGCATCAAGCCTCCGCGAAAGACCAGGGATGTTCGGCCCGTCTGCCCGGCTGGCGGAGTGACAGGCGAGGTGGTGGTGCTGCTCGAGGGCCGCATCGGCATGGATGGACTCATCACCGAAATCAAGCCGCTGACAAAGGCAGATGCTGTGCCGGCCGCGCTCACCGAGTCCGCCATGGACGCTGTTCGGCAATGGGAGTTCTCGCCGACCTTGCTCAACGGGCAGCCCGTGGAAGTGATCATCACCGTGTCGGTGGTGTTCAAGAGCTCGTAGCCGCTACGCTTTGCGCTCGGGAGCCGCTTCGGCGCCTGGTGGCTCGCGGAATGGCTCCATGGGAATCGCCGCGTACTCCACGTCCAGGATCTCGAGGTGCTCGGTCTTCTTCGGCGCGTGCAGGACCACCCGGTCACCCGCGCCGGCCTTCATGAGCGCTCGCGCCAGTGGCGACCTCCAGCTGATGTAATGACGGTTCACATCCACCTCGTCGATGCCGACGATGCTGACCACGTGCTCGTGGCCGGCCGCGTCCCGATAGGTGACGGTGGCGCCGAAGAACACGCGCTCGGCGGCCGACGCCGGGCGTGGTGCGGCCGGATCCACAACCTCCGCCGCATCGATGCGTTTGGAGAGAAAGCGAATCCGTGAGTCGATCTGCCGCAGCCGCCGCTTGCTGTAGAGATAGTCGGCGTTCTCGCTGCGATCGCCGTTGGACGCCGCCCACGCCACAACCTTGGTCACGGCCGGCCGTTCCCTGTTCATCAGAAACCGGTGGGCGTCCTTCAGGCGTTGCAATCCCGCCGGCGTGATGTAGTTCTTCAGCTTCGGCCCCGGCGCCTCGCGCACGGGTTCTCGCAGCGGCCGCTTGGTTCTCATCATCCGCGTGTGCGCGATCCTCACTGCGCAGTCTGGCACAACCCGCTGGTTTCCGCGCCTGTGTACGATGACGTATGGTCCCGCTCTCAGTACTGGAACTTGGCCGCGTGCGACAGGATTCGTCGCGCCGGACGGCACTTGACGAAGCCGTAGTCGTCGCGCGGCATGTCGAGGCTCTCGGCTATCACCGCATCTGGGTGGCCGAACATCACAACATGCCGATGGTGACGACGGCTGCCACCGCAGTGGTGATTGGGCACCTCGCTGCGGCCACCACCACGATTCGCGTGGGGGCCGGCGGCATCATGCTGCCGAACCATGCGCCGTACGTGATCGCTGAACAATTCGGGACGCTCGAAACGCTCTTCCCTGGCCGAGTTGATCTGGGTCTTGGTCGCGCGCCCGGCACCGACCAGGTGACCCTTCGCGCGTTACGCCGCGACCCCGCCAACGCCGAGCACTTTCCACAAGACGTGCTCGAACTTCAGGCATTCCTTGCGCCGGCTGCGCCGGGGCAACGCATTGAGGCCGTCCCTGGCTCAGGCACAAATGTCCCGCTCTGGATTCTCGGGTCGAGCCTCTTCGGTGCGCAACTGGCTGCGGAGTTTGGCCTGCCCTTCAGCTTTGCGTCCCACTTCGCGCCGAAACATCTCGACGAAGCCGTCGCACTGTATCGCGAGCGTTTCAAGGCCTCGCGTCAACTGGCCGCTCCCTACGTCATGGTCGGCGTCAACATCGTCGGAGCCGACAGTGACGATGAGGCACGGCGGCTGGCGACATCACACCGGATGTCGTTCATCGACCTCTTTCGCGGCACTACGCGGCAACTGCTGCAACCGCCGATCGACGACCTCGACACTTATCTGTTGCCACACGAGAAGGAGACGGCCGGCAAGATGTTTCGCCGCGACATTGTGGGATCCGTCGCGACCGTTCGTGCCGGCATTGATGCGCTCGTCACCCGGACAAAGGCCGATGAGCTGATCGTCGTGTCTGACGTGTACCACTTTCCGGCTCGACGCCGGTCGTTCGAGGTCATTGCCGAGGCGGCGAATCTTACCGCCATCGCTTCGACCACGTGAGCAGCGGTCCGGTCAGCGTCGTGGTCACCAGGGCCATGATCACGAGCATCGCGAAGATACGAGGCGAGAGAATGCCCAGGTCGTAGCCGATGTTGAGCGCGATGAGTTCCATGAGGCCGCGCGTATTCATCAAGGCGCCGAGCGCGAGAGCGTCCGGCCGTGTCATGCCGGTCCATCGCGCGGCGACGTAGGTGCCGCCGAGTTTGCCGGCGGTGGCCACCAGGATGATCGCGGCGCAGATACCCCAGGCCTGCAGGTCGTTGATGAGCGTGATGCTCGTGCGGAGGCCTGTCACGACGAAAAAGAGGGGCAGCAGAAAGACCGCGCTGAAATCCTCGATACGCACAATTACCTGCTGCCGCAACGTGCCGTGTCTGGGCATGACGACCCCGGCCAGGAACGCGCCGAACAGCGCATGGATGCCGATGAGCTCTGTGGTCAGCGCGCTCGCAAGCATCAGCGCCAGTGCGCCCACGAGCACGTTCGGCCCCAGGGCCGCGTCGGGCTGCACCGACGATCCCATTAACCGGGGCAGCAGGCGCCGCACCCCGACGAGCATGACGATGGCAAAGATCGCGACCCGAACCAGGGTCACGATCGATCCCGTCCAGGCTCCTTCCTGCGTGACCGCCACGATGCCCGCAAGCATGGTCCATGCCGTCACGTCGCCCACGGCGGCGCACGTCAATGCCATCGCACCCAGGGGTGTGGCCGACAGCCCTCGCTCGTCGAGAATTCTGGCGAGTACCGGAAATGCCGTGATGCTCATCGAGATGGCCATGAACACGGTGAACGATGTGAGGGTGGCGTCGGGGCCCCTCAGGGTAGGGAAGAGCCATGGTGAGAGCAACGCGCCACACAGGGCGGGAACGACAATGCTCGCGTGGCTGACGACAAGGGCCGCAGGCGCCTTTTGCCTGAGGTGGCCCACATCAACCGTCATGCCCACGACAAACAGGAAGAGACAGACGCCGATCTGACTCAGGAGTTGGAGCGTACCGAGCGATGAGGCAGGGAAGAGGGTCTGGAACACGCCCGGTGCCAGCCATCCCAGCAGCGACGGGCCGAGGAGGATGCCCGCGGCGATTTCGCCGATGACCGCCGACTGTCCGAGTCTCGCAAACAGCAATCCAGTCAGCCGCGCGGCGATGAGGACCGTGACTAGTTGGAGCAGGAGCTGGCTGAGGGGATTCACGAAGGCGAGTGACATGGTGGACGGTGTGGGCGCATGATACCTCTCACCTGTGTCTGAGAGCGTGACCGTCCTACTCAACAGCTGGGTCAACGGCGATGCGGGCGCGCTGGAACGGCTCCTGCCGCTCGTGTATCCAGACCTTCACGGCCTCGCAAAAGCGTACCTGCGCCGGGGCGCCCGGCCGGTCACCTTGCAGACGACCGCCGTGGTCAACGACCTGTTCGTGAAACTGCTGGTCAATCCGCCGAAGAAACTGGACAGTCGCCGGCACTTCTATGTGCTGGCGGCCCGGGTCATTCGCATGGCCCTGGTGGACCACTACCGCGAGAGCATTGCCGAAAAGCGCGGCGGAGAACGCGTCCGGGTGCCTCTGCACGAGGAACTCGCCTGGGTGGATGCCAACAGCGCAGACATGATCTCGTTCGACAACGCGCTCAAGGAACTGGAGCAACTGGATCGTGAACAGGCCGAGCTGTTCAGCATGCGTTTTGTCCTCGGCTGCACGTCGGATGAGACCGCGGCCCTGACCGGGCACTCAAAGTCCACGGTCGATCGCCGGGTGCGGTGGGCCCGGGCGTGGCTGTTCAAGCGGCTGAATGAAGGCGGTCCCGCGCCGGCCTGACCCATTTTTTCCTCCGCTTCCGAATGTATGAGGGATGGCCCAAGGACCTTCTCTCATGCATAGACCCCTGTTTCGTCGCATCCTGATTGGTTTGGCCCTGGTCGGCGCCGGCGTCGCCGTGCGCGCCCAACTCCCCAACGTCCAGAATCTGCTCGGGGATGCCTTTACCGGGCCGACGACACAGGCGCCGGTCACCTCCCTGACCAACTTCAACACCGCCGGCTATCCCTGCCTGACGGCCGAGGCCGTACCGCCGGTTGGGCCATCGACGATTCCCAATTGCAACCTCGCCGTGCCCGACGCCGCTGGTCAGGGCTTCCTGAGGTTTACCGACGCCGTCCAGGACCAGGCCTCCGCGATTGTGTATGACACGAACCTGCCCACGGCACAGGGCTTGACCATCACCTTCAAGCAGTATCAGTGGGGCGGTGAGGGTATCAGCGGGTGGGGCGGGGCCGACGGCATCTCATTCTTCCTTGCCGCGGCGCCGCCACAGCCCACGGTGCTCGGCCCCTCGGGCGGCGCGCTCGGCTACACGTCGTATTTCGGGGCCGACGGCCTTCCTGGCGGTTGGCTGGGGATTGGGCTTGACGCGTTTGGCAACTTCTCGAACACCGACTTCGAGTCGCCCGGCGTCTGCACCATTCCAGCCTGGGCGGGCGCCGCGCCAAACCAGATCGTGGTGCGTGGGCCGGGCTTCGGCACCGAGGGCTACTGCCTGCTTTCCAGTTCAATCGAACTCGGCGCCAACAACCCGGTGGGTGAGTTCGGTGCTCAACTCAGCGGACCCGACCGCGCATCGTCGGAGCGGTCGATCCAGGTCATCATCGATCCTGCACTCGGCACGTATACGGTCAATATTGACCCTGCCGGCGGGAGCGATTTCGTCCTCGCGACGAGCGGACCCCTTCCCTCGTCGTACTACAACCCGGAAACGGGCGCCGTGGTGGCCGGAATCCCGCCGCGCATCACATTTGGATTCGCCGCCTCCACCGGGTCGGCTACCGACATTCATGAGATCCGAAGCCTGGCGACCACGACCACCAATGGGTCGGTGCCGGTGCTCGGGCTCACGAAAACGAACTCACTGACAACGCCGCCGTTCCCGGGCGACACCTTTGATTATTTTCTGACGCCCCGAGTGGATGGCACCGTCGCCGAGGCACTGCCGCTTACCATTCGCGTCACCGACACGCTTCCCGCGGGTGTGACCCTGACCGAAGACCCGACCGGCACGGATTGGGCGTGCACGACGACGTCCACTTCGGAGTTTGAGTGCGCCTATCTTGCGTCGGCGCCAATTCCTCCAGGCACGGTGCTCCCCCAAATTCTCGTGCCCGTTGCCCTGGACAGTGGACTGGCCATGGGTGCCACGCTCATCAACACCGCGACGTTGGTCTCGGATGATGCGGCGATCTCGGTCAACGCTTCGGACACGGTGGTGTTGGCCGTGGCCCTCAGCGTGACCACGACCTCGTTGCCCAACGGCACCGTTGGCGTGGCGTACGACCAGTGGCTGGCCGCCGAAGGTGGGGCAGGGGGCAACACGTGGATACTCAACGGCGGCTCTTTGCCGGCGGGCCTCTCGCTCGCTGCAGATGGCCACATTACCGGTACGCCGACGACGACCGGCCCGTCTCCATTCACCGTTCTGGTGCAGGACAGCTCTGGCGCCAGCGCGGCGCAGCCGCTGACGATCATGATCGCGCCTCCGCCAGTGGTGGTGACCACATCTTCGTTGCCGGCCGGAGCGGTGGGCACGGCGTACAGCGCCGCTCTCGACGCCACCGGCGGCGTCGGCGGATTCACGTGGTCGCTTGACGACGGCTCGTTGCCTGGCGGCCTCTCGCTGACTCCGGCAGGCGGAATTTCCGGGACGCCCACGGCGGCGGGGACGTTCCTGTTCACCGTGCGGGCCACCGACAGCGCCGGCGCGTTTAACGCGGTGGGGCTGGCGATTGATATTTCGGCGCCGGCCGTCACCATCGACACGACGTCGCTGGGTGGTGCCACCGTGGACGCGGCGTACAGCGAGACACTCTCCGCCAGCGGCGGCACCGGCACCTTCACGTGGACAATCGAAAGCGGCACGCTTCCCGCGGGCCTCACGCTCACAGCAGCGGGCGACATTGCCGGCACGCCCACGACCGCGGGTCAGGTGAACTTCACCGTGCGGGCGACCGACGGGGCGGGGTCGTTCGACACGCAGTCGTTGATGATCGATGTCGCTGGTGCGCCGGTGACGATTGACGCGAGCGGACTTCCGGCCGGACCGAGTGGGTCGGCGGCGTTGCCGGGAGGCACCGTGGGCGTGGGCTACTCAGCGGCGCTGGCTGCGAGCGGCGGCGCGGGTGGGTTCACGTGGACGCTCGAGTCGGGATCGTTGCCTGCGGGATTGACGCTCGCGCCTGGTGGCGGCATCACGGGAACGCCGACCGCCGCAGGCCTGGCACTCTTCACCGCGCGCGCGACCGACAGTGCAGGTGCGTTCGCGACGTTGCTGTTGTCGATCAATGTCGCACCGCCGCCGGTGACGATCAACGCGAGCGGATTGCCGGCCGGCCCGAGTGGGTCGGCGGCGCTGCCCGGCGGCACCGTTGGGGTGGCGTACAGCGCGGCGTTGGCTGCGACGGGTGGCGTGGGTGGATTCACGTGGACGCTGGAGTCGGGCAACCTGCCGGCGGGGTTGACGCTTGCGCCCAACGGCAGCATCACGGGCACCCCGACGACGGCCGGCCTGGCGCTCTTCACCGTGCGCGCGACCGACAGTGCAGGTGCGTTCGCGACGTTGCTGTTGTCGATCAATGTCGCACCGCCGCCGGTGACGATCGACGCGAGCGGATTGCCGGCCGGCCCGAGTGGGTCGGCGGCGCTGCCCGGCGGCACCGTTGGGGTGGCGTACAGCGCGGCGTTGGCTGCGACGGGTGGTGCGGGTGGGTTCACGTGGACGCTCGAGTCGGGCTCGTTGCCGGCGGGATTGACGCTGGCGCCGACCGGCGGCATCACGGGCACGCCGACGACGGCCGGCCTGGCGCTCTTCACGGCGCGCGCGACGGATACGGCCGGCGCGTTCGCGACGCTGGTGCTGTCGATCAATGTCGCGTCGGCACCCGTCACCATCACGACGGCATCGCTGCCTGGTGGCACCGTGGGAACCGGTTACAACACATCTTTGGCCGCAACGGGTGGAACAGGCGGCATGACTTGGACGCTGGACAGCGGCGCGCTGCCGGCCGGCCTGACGCTTGGCTCTGGAGGGGGCATCACAGGCACGCCGACGACCGCGGGTGCATCAAGCTTCACCGTCCGCGCGACCGACAGCATCGGCGCGTTCGCGACTCGCTCTCTGTCGATCACCGTCGCGGGCGTTGCGGTGACGATCACGACGCCGGCGGCGTTGCCAGCAGGCCGAGTCGGCGTGCCGTACACCATGGCGCTGAATGCGGCCGGCGGCACCGCGCCGTACGCGTGGCGGCTGCAATCGGGTCGCCTGCCCGACGGACTCTCGCTATCCAGCGCGGGCGTGATCTCTGGCACACCAACACGGCGCGACAACGGCATCGTCGGGTTCGTCGTCCGCGTGACCGCAACGACCGGTGGCTTTGCCGAGCGCCGCTTCAGCTTGCAGGTGTCGGATCTGTCGATCCGAACCACGTCCCTGCCAGCCGCCACGGTTGGTGACTTCTTCTACCGCGGGAACCTCGACACCACCGGAGGCATCGGTGTGGCGCGTTGGACGATCGAATCCGGCGTCTTCCCGCCAGGACTCAGCCTGGGATCGTTCGGGACGATCACCGGCCGTCCGACCGCCGCCGGCACATTCACTTTTGTCGCCCGCGTGACCGATGGCGCGGTCATCCTCACACGGCAATACACCATCGTCGTTCAGCCGGCGCCATTGACCGTCACGAGTCGACTCGTGCAGGTGCTCAGGCCCGGAGTGCCTTATCGCTTCCAGCTGACGGCATCTGGAGGTGTCGGAGCCCTGACGTGGTCGATGGCCCGTGGATCGCTGCCCCCGGGGGGCACCCTGTCAGCCGACGGAGTCATCTCGGGCACTCCACCGGACATTTTTGGCAACTATATTTTTTACGTGCAGGTTACCGACTCACTTGGCCGGACCGCAGAAGGTTGGAACTACCTGATGATTTTTGGCGGCTTTATCGGCGGGTGAGCGCGCCCCAGATTGCGCAGTGTCAGCACCGCCAGCAGAGGCCGGTGGTCTGAGGCCACTGGCTCGTCGATGACCCGCACCTCATCGGCGGTCCAGGCCTGGCGCGGCGCCATGAAGATGAAGTCAATTTCTTTCACCGGCTTGGTGGACGAGAACGTCAGGCGGTTATCGCGCGGCTTGGTGGCCTCCGCCGCCCGCGTGGTAAAGAGGCCCAGCGTGCGGGATTCAGGTTCGTCGTTGAAGTCCCCGAGCAGGATGTAAGGCTGTGTCAGCGCGTCCAGAAACTCCGTGAGCTTCTGCGCCTGCGCAAACCGGAATCCATCATCGTCCACCCAGTCGAAATGGAGGTTGACGATCGTGAGGGGCCGGCCGTCAGGCAACCGGACGTCCACCGCCAGGGCCACGCGAGGCTCGTTGCCGTCGGGGAGGCGCAGTTCGCGCGCGAGCGTGATGGGGTAGCGCGACAACACCGCCAAGCCGTACGCGCCGCCCTGGAAATCCATGAACCGGCCGAAGGCGTGGTTGAGACCCAGCGATTCACCCAACACGCGGGCTTCATCCACCTTGCCGCTGCGCTCGGCGATTCGATCGACTTCCTGGAGGCCTACGATGTCAGGCGCGAGTGTGCGCAACACACCCGCAGTGCGCATGAGGTCCACCGCGTTGTCGTTCCCTCGACCGTGTTTGATGTTGTAGCTGACGACGCGGAGGGAGGTCGCAGATTGCGGCGTCAGGCCCACTCCTGCAGCGGACGCGCAGATGGCGGCCAGGACGACTCCACACGCGATGAGATGGACCGACGGGTTGTACATGCTCGCATTGTAGCGGGCGGCCCGGCATTGCCGGACCGCCCCAGTGTTGGAGGGCACGGGCTTCAGCCCGTGCCGGAATCGTCCCGGGCTAAAGCCCGGGACCTCCGTACTTCAGCGCGTTGCCGCGGCCAGGTCGTTGACCGCTTTCACCAGCATCTGCACCTTGGCTGAATCCGATGAACCGGAGACCGAGCCGCTGAGCGTGGTGCCCAGCTGCTGCAGTGCCGTGCGACGCGCCGCGCCCGAGAGGCCCTCGGCGCGCGTCAGGGCACTGCGTGTGCTTGTGATTGTGCCGGCCGCGAGGCCCTTCGAACGTTCGAGCTGATCGACAAACGCCTTCGCCATCGCGAAGCTCGGCGGCCAGACGATCTTCCGCTGGTCCTGCGCATTGGCTTCGTTGAAGGTCACGGTCTTGGCGGCATCGATCTCGTTCTGCGAGAGGTGCGGTGTGGGCACCATCTCGTAGATATCGAGACCGCGCGAGATTTCCGAGCTGTAGATCAGGCCGTTGTACCAGTAGACCGACCACGAACCGGCGCTCAGCAACCGCGTGCCGTCGAGCGGACCGCGGTCGAAGTAGGCCATTTCGAACGGCTTCTTGGGGTCGGTCCAGTCGAACACCGTGATGCCGCCCTGGTAGAAGCCCTGCACCATGATGTCGCGTCCGGGCACGGGCAGGAGCGAACCGTTGTGCGCCACGCAGTTTTCGAAGTCGGTCTGGGCGGCGGGCATTTTGTAGTAGCTGTGGAAGACCAGCTTGCCGCGTTCGATGGTGAAGATCGCGTTGGCGCCCCATTCGAGGCGATCCGTGCTGCGGCACCGCGGGCTGCTTCCGCCGCCCCACTCGTCAGAGAACAGCACCTTGGTGCCGTCGTTGCTGAACGTGGCCGAATGCCAGAACGACATGTTGATGTCGCCCGCCGCGTCGATGCGAACAGGGTGAGTCGGCTCGCGGATGTCGAGGAGCAGTCCGTAGCCGCCGCACGCACCGCCGGCAAAACCGGATTCACCGTACACGGTGATGTCGTGGCACTGGTTCGGGCCGGTCGGAGGGCCGCCGGCACGTCCACCGCGTCCGCCTGCGGGCGGGGCACCGGGCGCACCGGCTGCGGGCGGGGCACCTGCAGGGGGCGCGCCTCCGGCAACAACTGGCGGGGCACCCGCCGCGGGGGGCGCACCGGCCGCGCCTGCCGCCGGCGGACCGCCCGCGCGTCCTGGTTCCACACGACGGGGAGGCGGCGCGAGGCCGGTGAAGATGCGCGCGTAGTTGCCGACCGCCGCCTTCTCGGGCGCCGCGAGCGGTACTTTGATGACTTCCACGCGGAACTGCGCCGAGTCGGGATTGTCGGTCAGGTTGCCACCGACGCAGCCGGCCAGTTCTTCAGGCGACCGTACGCCGGCCGAACCCGAGATGTAGACGTAGACGTTTTCCTTGTCGTTGGGATCCTCAATCACCGTGTGCGTGTGCGAACCGCGGCACGTCTGCACGTTGCTGACGTACTTCGGATTCTTGATGTCCGAAATGTCGAAGATGCGGATACCGCGGATGCGTTCCTTGCTGATGGGTTCCGGCACACCCTGTGAGCCGCAGTCCAGGCGTGCATTCGTGCCTTCAGACGACACAAACAGCAGGTGCTTGAACACCGAGACGTCGTTCTGCGAGGCGGGGCAGGGGATCGTCTTCACGAGGACGGGCTTCGCGGGGTTCGACACGTCCCAGAAGATGATGCCGGCGTAGTTGCCCTGCACCACGTACTTGCCGGTGAACGCCAGGTCAGAGTTCGTGATGCCGCGGTGCCCTTCGGGCGGCGGCGTCGTGGAGACGAGGCGCATGTTCCATGCGGCCTGCGCGGCGTCCCAGTACCCGGCCTTGAGGCCGACACGCGGATCGGGCGTCGGCGCCACAGCCGAGATCGTCGGGGTGATCGGCGTCGGCATGACGGCCGGCACCGGAGGCACGGGCGGCGGCGGGTTGCCGCGCCCACCGGCGCGTCCACCCGGCGCAGCGCCGGGCGCACCCGCCTGCGGAGCGCCGCCGGCCGGTACAGCTGCGGCTGGTGCCGCAGCAGGCGCCGGTGTAGGCGCAGGCGCAGCGACCATGGGCGTCGGCGCGGGCGCCGCCACTGCAGGCGCTGGCGTAGCCGGCGCGGGCGCCGACGCCGGTGCCGGCATCCTCGAGGCGCAGGCCGCCAGTACGACGGCGCCGGCAATCGAGGTGACAAATCGAACGGTAATGGATTTCTGAGTCATGAGCGTCAACGTCCTCCTCCAAGGGTCTCAAGCAGCTGTTGCATGCGTTCTATTTCCGCTTCCTGGTCGGCCTGCACATCTGCCGCGAACAAGTACACAAAGTCGTCCTGTGCCGCGCCGTGTGACGCGAACAGTTCCTGCACCATGCCAATGGCGCCCTGGTGGTGTTTGATCATCCCCACCAGAAACAGTCGATCGAAATCCTTGCCGCGCGCTTTCTTGAGCGCGGCCATTTCGCCTTCGTTCAGCATGCCCGGCATCAGCATGTCGTGCACCATGCCGTCGTGATTCATCTTCATGTGCGTCGCGTCGGCGGCAGGCACCTCCTGTGCCCGGTCTCGCAGCCACGTACGCATGAAGGCGATTTCGTCGCGTTGGCTGATGAGCATGCGCTCACACATCAACTGGACGGTCGGGCTCGCGCCGTTCGTCGGAGCCCACCCGGCCATGACCACGGCCTGCGCGTGATGGGGAATCATGCCCTGCATGAACTTCACGTCCGCCGCGCTGTATGGCTGGCGGACCAGTTCGGGCCGGGCTTCAGGGTCCACAAGCGGGGCGAGGGGCACGGCGCCGGGCCGCGGCGCGGCCATCGCCGGGGGGCGGGCCGCGCTTTGGCACGCGGACGCCGAGGTGGCCACCAGGATTCCAGCCAAAATGGTGCGAATGGACGTCACAGTCATCGGAAATGTCTCCACGGGGATTGCCGAAGTGTAAGCGATCCCGGGCTGGATTCACATTAGACTGAAGCCCTGACCTTTTCTGGCTGAATGGAGAGAGCGTTGCTGACCCGATCGATTGTTGCTGGTGTGGTGGTGGGAGCCCTGGTGTTCACCGGGGCGTGCGGCGGGGCCAATTCGGCCGCGCCGGCGTCTGCCGACGTGTGGGCGGTCGTGAACGGCAAGGAATTGCGCCGCGATCACGTGGAGCGCCTGTATCGGACGATGCTCGATCCGGGGGCGCCCGCGCCAACCGACGAGGAGGCCCTGGGCGCAAAACTGGGCATTCTGGAAGACATGATTCAGGACGAAATCCTCCTGGCCCGGGCGGCGGCGCTGAAGGTTGAGCCGACCGCCGACGAGGTGGCCAAGGCTGTGGCCGACCAGCGCGGCGCGCTCTCCGAAGAGGCGTTTACCAAGCAACTTGGCGACCGCCGAATCACGATGGACGAGTTTCGCGAGGAAGTCCGCCGCGAGATCATGGTCCGCAAGGTCGTCGAAAAGGAAGTGACCGAAAAAATCGTCATTGCTGACGACGAAGTGACGGCGTTTTTCGACAAGAACCGCGCGCAGTTCAACATCCTCGAGCGCCAGTATCATCTTGCGCAGATCGTGGTGAACTCGCAGCCGAACGCTCAGGTGGGGAACCGCAGGAATGACGACGCCGCCACGCCCGAACAGGCGCAGCGCAAGGTGACGATGCTGACGGAACGCCTGAGAACGGGCGACAACTTCGCGGAGCTTGCGGCGGACTTCTCGGAAGACCAGCAGTCAGCCGGAAACGGCGGCGACATCGGCTTTGTGCCGCAGTCGCGCATCGATCAGGCGCCCCCGCAATTGCGTCAGGCCGTCATGGCCATGAAGCCCGGGCAGGTCAGCACGGTGACCGCCGGTCCCCAGGTCACCATCCTCGCGCTCGTCGCGGTGCAGGAGCCTGGACAGCGCGAGATCAGCGACCCTGAAGTGAAGGAAGCGATTCGCTCGGGCCTCAAAGACCGTCGCACGCAGTTGCTGCAGACCGCGTACATGAGCCGCATCCGCAACGAGGCGACCATCGTCAACCACCTTGCCAAGACGCTGGTGGACGGCGTGGGCAAGGCCCCGGACGCAGCCATTAGCAAATGAGGAACTTGGGAACTTAGGAACTGAGGAACTGGTATCCGCATGCCCAGAATGGCCAGCGGGTTGCCATCAACCCTGGGCAAATAGCGCAAATAGCTGGTATGTGAGTTGCACTCACACCGTGCATGTTAAGAATCCTTGGTTCCTACGCCCTCTCCAGACTTCTCGGGTTCGGCCTGTTTGGTGCGATTGTCATTTACGTCATCATCAGCATCCTGACCTGACGCGGCCTACGAGGGCTGCAGCATCAGCCGCATCGTCTTGCCCGGATGGGCGAAGTCGTGCCGAACCTGCGTCCAGCCGATGCAGTGAAGGTAATAGACCAGGTTCAGCACGAGTAACCCGGCGGTGATCGCCAGCGTTGAGTTGAAGCGCACGATGCCGGGGAGGATGACCGGTACGAGCAGGCCCATCGCAAGCGCCGCGCTGCGCAGCCCGCGTTTGTCGGGAATGAGCAGCACGATGAGCAGGTGCCGTGCGGTGTTCATCTTGAAACCCAGGAACAGCGCAAAGGGCACGATGCCCCAGCCGATGCGATCCTCCCAATCAAATTTCAGGCGCGTCTCCACGTACCACAGGCACAAAGCAAACGGCACCGCCAGCGCCACGGCGCCGAGGGTTTCTGCCGTACTGCCCTTGAATTCCTCGTGGAAGGAGTAGATCGAAAGGTACTCGTCCCAGATAGCCATGGGCAGCACGAACCCCGCCAGCAGAATGGCGATGACGACAAGGGCCGTGCGCCTCGGCAGGAGAAAGAGATTCTTCAGGTAGTAGGCGGGCGAGAGCTTGATCGTGATCGCCAGCGCGATCAGCGGATGCGACCATGTCGATCCACCCCGCGCCCCATGCAGGGCCACCATGACGACCGTCAGCATGATCAGATACGTCACGTCCTGGACGGCGACGAAGCGATATCCGAAGTACACGAAGTTGCCGAACAACAGCGGAAAGACATACCAGCGTGTGCGCAGGCAGTAAGTGGCGACAAGGCCCACGAAGATCACCGCCAGGATCAGGACCGCGCCATAGAAGCCGATTCCGGCGGCTTCACCCACCGCATACAGAGCCGCCTGCGAGAGCAGCGTCACCGGCGGATACGGACTTGATGCCTGCTTGGACCAGGTCTCGGCCTCAAGTGGCGTCTGATCCAGGGCCCGCGTATACATGTCGGACGGATCGTTGAGGATGACCCGGGACGCGTACATCCCGGCGATCGTGTCGGGGCCGTATTGTTCGGGCTGGTCGATGGCCGGCATCCAGGTGACCTTGGAGAAGTCCACGTACACCCTGGGCACTTCGGAAACCGCCAGCACCAGCATTCCCGCCAACGTCGCCGCGATCATGGCGTACTGAACCGTTCGCGGCCACGCAAGGAGGGCCGCGTCGATGCGACGGATGGTCTGGATCATTGGGGCCATCCTCTCCCGCAGGCGCGCTCGACGTCAAACGGAGGTGACCGCCTCACTGTGCGAAACGGCACGGACGCCGTCGGCGCCTCCGCCGTAGCATGCGGTATGTCCTGGCTCGCATGGTTCGCTCTCGCGCTCGTGATCACCGTGTTTGCCGCAGTCACCGGTATCAAGGGGAAGGGGACGCGTCACGTCGCGGGCACCCAGCTCATGGGCGTCGCCCGCGTCGTCCTGCTCCTCATCGTCGCGGTCGTTGCGTATGCGGCCTGGAACGCGTATTCGGTGCGATAGCTGCTGTCCCTAGGGGAGTGCCCGAAGCCGTTCCTCCAGTGCTTCACGGCACGTACGCGCGACCGGCACTTCCGCGCCAGAGGTCACACGCGCGACCAGTCCACCGCTGACCGTAATGGTGAGTTCCCTGACATGCCGGATGTTGACGGCGGCTGACCTGTGGACCCGGACCATGGACGCCGGGTCGATGGTCCGGAGGAACTGCTTCAACGTGCCACGCCGCAGGATACGTTCACCGGCGAGGTGCAACAGCACGCAGTAGTCCTGCGCTTCGATCCACTGGATGTCTCGCACCGCCACAAACCGGATGCGTTCACGCTCCTCGATGCGGATTCTGGAAGGGTAGGCCGGCTGCGCCGCCACCCAGACCCCCACGCGCTGACGGAACTGGCCGAGGTGCCGGCGTCCCACAAGGGCGCGCGCGCGGCCAATCGCTTCGCGCAACCGATCCTCGCGGTACGGCTTCACCAGATAGTCGAGGGCGTGCAACTCAAAGGCGCGGATGGCGTGTTCGTCGTGCGCCGTCGCAAAGATGACCAGCGGCAGTTGCGCTGGGTCAATCCCGGCGACCACGTCCAGGCCAGTCTTCTGCGGCATCTGGATGTCCAGGATGAGCACGTCCACGTCGTGCGTCCGTAACAGCTCTTCGGTGCCTTCGCCGGTCGCCGCTTCACCGACAATGGTCACGTCAGGCTCAGCGGCCAAAAGAGCTCGCAGCCCATTCCGCGACACCTCCTCGTCGTCGGCGATCAGCACGCGCATGGGTTCATGCCCGCCTGAAGGGGAGGTCGAGCGACACGAGCAGGCCGCCGCCCTCGAGCGTACGGAGGGTGAAGGTGTGGTCGGAGCCGTACAGATACCGCAATCGCTCGGATGTGTTCTTCAAGCCGACACCAGGGGAATCCCCGCTGGCTTTTGTTTCCATCCCGGGGCCGGCATCCTGCACATCGATGATGAGTCGCTGCTCTCGTATGCGAGCGGTCAGCACCAGCCGGCAGCACCCATCCGAAGCGGACACGCCGTGGCGCATCGCATTCTCCAGCAGTGGCTGCAGAATCAGGCTCGGCACAAGGGCGTCGAGTGCCTTCGGCTCGAACGTGACCTGCGCCTGCAGCCGGTCGCCAAACCGTTCGCGTTCGATTTCCAGATAACGCTCGACGATGCGCACTTCGTCTCGCAGGGGAATGACCTGGGCTCGTTCGCGAAGCACATCGCGGAGCAGATCACTGAGGGCCAGCAGCATCCGCTGCGCCGGCTCGACGTGGTGTGTGCGCAGTTGCATCACGATGTGGTTGAGCGTGTTGAAGAGAAAGTGCGGATTGAGTTGCTGCCTGAGTGCATCAAGGCGCGCCTCGGCGACTTCAGCGCGCAGCCGCTCGGCCACTTCGGTCTGCCGCCGCCGAGACTCCGCGATCATGAAGCCTCCCGCAATCGCGGTGTACAGGATCGCGTCCGGCCAGTATTGCCGCGACACTCGCGGAAGTTCACGGATCGCCATTGTGGAAACCGCGTTGACCGTGGCCTGGTAGAGAAGGCCGTGCGCCGTGGCAAAGGTCGCCCAAAGCAACACATGTTCGGCCAGAGTGCGCGCACGATCGATCAGCCGATCCGGTCGCGATCGCCGCACCCGCCAGTCGATGAACGGCGCGATGATCGTCCACGGATACCACTGGGCGATACCGTAGACGATCATCTCAAACAGCGGCTCGGCGATCTCCCCCGGCTCGGTCGACTCTCGCCTGCCCAGCACCGTGAGGACGATGGGCACGGAGGCGATCAGAATGCTGATGGCCGCGTAACGAAACCGGTGGCGCATCGCCGCAACACTATCGCGCACGTTGCCCGGTTCACAACTTCGGCGGGGCCTTCTTGAAATACAGGGTCATCGGGCCTTCGGGTGTCTTGCCTGCCATCACCAGCCACTCGCCGGATCGGGAGAAGCTGAGGACCTGCGGGTCCTTCGAGGGAACCACAGTGGTCACTTCAAGCGTGTCCCTGTTCCAGCCCGCTTTCCCTTTCACGCCCTTATCCAGCGTGGCTTCGGTTCCGTCCATCGGGAAAGTTACGGTTCGACCCGCTCCGTCGCCAAACGCCACGGACACGGCCGTCGCGGTCAGACCAATCGTGAGGGCCGGGGGCCCGTCCGCCTTGCCCGTCTTCGTCGCGTCAAACACCCAGGAACCCGCAAGGTCCCGGCTTTGAGCAAACGTCGTCATGGTGAGTACCGTCACAGCGGCAAACAAAAGTGCCAGTCGCTTCATGTCATTTCCCCTCTGGGCCGCGCGACCATCGCACGGGTTGACTAACGGTGACGTAGCGTGCCGGGGAACCGGCGCGGAATTGCAGGGAAGGGCAGCGTTTACGCAGCCGGAGAGCGGTCCGCCGCTGCAAAAAGTGGGCTCCAGAGAATGACGCCGATGATGGCGGCGGCTGACACAAGGTGCAGCGGCGAGCCATGCGCGTCAATCGCGTGCGTGCAGAGGCCCAGGACGACCACGGCACTCATCGCAAGCGCGACGCGGCCCTTGATCGAATCGAACAGCGAACCAGGCAGTATCGGCCCGGGCGACGCCCGCGGCTCGGCCACATCCTCGCGCATCACAAGCATGCGGTATCCGCGTTGGGGCACTGTTTGGACGAATTCCTGATCAGGCGCCACGGTGGCAAAGGCCTTTCGCGCCTCGCAAATGGCGCGTGCCAGGGCGTGATACCCAACGTGCGTCTCTCCCCACACCTGCTCGGTGAGTGAGGGCCTCGACACGAGTGCCGTGCCCTGCCGGGACAGGGCCACGATCACATCCATGACCCGCGGCTGCACTTGGAGTGTGGCCGCCTCGGAACTCAAGCGCAGGTGTTCGGGGTCAACGAGCACCGCTCCCAGTCGAAATTGTGTGTGCGACGTCATTTCATCTCCTCAAAGGGCCTTGACCTTCAAATCAAACGGAGATCAAGCGCCGGCAGAGTCATTTACGACAGAACCGCCGTAGAAGTGCGCATGAAGCTCATTGCCCTTTTCCTGCTGGTGCTGGTTTCGGCCGCGATCACCGTGTCAGCCAGTGACCCGTTTGGGTGGGTGTTCGGTTGTGGACTATTCGGCGTGGGGGCGGGTCTTGTCATCGGATGGGCTGCCATCGTCCGCCGGCTGATTCGGTCTCGTGGCGCTTTCGGCCGAGCACTGGGCTATTTGCTTGCAACCGCCACTGGCGTGGCCCTTCTGGTCATTGCGGTTGGGTGGGGTGACTATCGCCGAATCGCCTTTCGACGCGCCGATGCGGGGGCCTGGGCGGCTGATATCAAGACATTGCTGACTGACGTCGAACGGTTGCCGCCCGGGCTCGCGGCCACTGCCCGCCGCACGATGGCGCCTGAGCTGATCGGCCTTGAGCGGGACCTTGACGCCCTCAACGACGACCAGCGTCAAGCTCGACTCACGCGTGCGATTGCTTCGTTGCGAGACGGGCACTCGATGGCCTTCCCGTACTTCCCCAGTACGAGCTTCTCGCTGGTCCCACTTCAGCTGCGATGGTTCAGCGACGGTTTGTTCATCACCGCGGCTCCCGCCAGCCGTCGCCAGCTCGTGGGACAACGGGTGGTCCGCATCGCCGGGCTCCCTGTCGAGGAGGCGCTCAACGCGGTGCGCCCCTACGTGGCCGCCGACAATGACACCGCGATACGAACCCGGTCCACGTACTACATGTTGAGCCCGCGATTCTGGAGCGCCATCGGTCATCCGACCGATCCAGACCGGCTCCAATTCGGGCTTCAGTCGTCGGGCCAGGAGCACATCGCGGAGCTGTCCACCGTTTCGAGGTGGCGTTACTTATGGTGGGTGTTTGAGCCGCGCCGCTGGATCAGGCCGCCGCGTCTGTCTCCGAACGCCGCTCCGTCCTTTGAGTGGCGACGAGACAACTTCTGGATCACCCCGTTGCCCGAGAGGAGCGCCGTGTACGTGGCGTTTCGAGCGGTGCAGCCCAACGGCAAGGAAACGCTCACGGCGTTTGCCACGCGCATATTGACTACAGCCCGGTCGTCAGGCGCACAACGGATCGTCATAGATGTTCGTGAAAATGGCGGCGGCGACAACACCCTGTTCCGGGGGATGATCAAGACCCTTCGCGAAAGCGAGTTCAACGTGAAGGGCCGCCTGATGCTCCTGATTGGTGGAGGGACGTTTTCGGCCGCGACCAATTTTGTGTCGGCCATGGAACGAGACACCGCAGTGACGCTCGTCGGGGAGCCGACGGGGTCAGGGCCCAATCACTTCGGCGATTCGCAGCCGACACGGTTGCCTCGTACCGGCATCATGGTGTTTCTCTCGACCCGCTATCACCAATTTGGCGCGGCCGACGACGACCGAGTGGCGCACGATCCGGAGGTCGCGGTCACCACCAGCGCTGCGGACTACTTCGCCGGGCGCGACCCGGTGCTCGAAGCCGCGTTGGGGTATCAGCCGTCGAGAGGCCGGTAGGGCTGATCAGGTCCAGGCGTCGGCGGCCACGTACGCGTTGATCACGGCTCGTTCGCCGTCACGGCCGCGCGTGGCGTTGCCGTGTTCCATCCCGACAACGCCGGTGAATCCCTTGCCGTGAATGTGTTTGAACACATTGCGGTAGTTGATCTCACCCGTGCCCGGTTCGTTGCGGCCGGGGTTGTCGCCCACCTGCACGTACGCAATCTCGTCCCAGGCTGTGTCGATGTTGGGGATGAGATTCCCCTCGGTAATCTGCTGGTGGTAGATGTCGAACAGGATCTTGCACGACGGACTGTTCACGGCCTTGCAGACCAGATACGCCTGCGGGCTGGACGTCAGGAACATGCCCGGGTGATTCCGTAGCGTGTTGAGCGGCTCAAGCACCATCACCAGTCCGTGCGGTTCCAGCAACTTCGCGGCCATGCGAAGTGTCTCGACCACCTTCGCGGTTTGATAGTCGAAGTGTGGGCGCTTATCCACGTGGCCGGGAACGACGGTCATCCACTTCGCGCCGACACGTTTGGCGATGTCGATCGACTCCGTCACCTCTTTGAGGAAGGTGTCGCGATGCGCGCCCGCACCAAGCGTGAGTGTGGGTTCCGTCCAGTTGATGGTGTGCGCCACAAACACACCCATCTTCATGTTGAGCCGCGCCAGCGTCTTGCCGATCAGTTCCTGGTCGGCCACGGTGCGGCCGCGCATGCCGTTGTCTTCAAGGGCCGTGAACCCTTCGGCGGCCATGAACTCGAGCTGCGCCACGAGGTCGGCACCGGAATGCTCACGGAACATTCCGAAGTGCGGCGCATAGTTGAGCCGGAACTTGCGAGCGGGCTGCGGCAGCGCGTCGGCCCAGATCCGGGGGCCGGCGAGGGCCAGACCCGTTCCGGCCAGGAGCGTTGATGTGAGGAACTGACGCCGGAGCATGGCGCTACTCATTCCACATACGTTCGAGTTTGGTTTTGCCCGGCATCGGCACGGGCGGAACGGTTAGTGACCCGTAGTCGGTGGCGCCCACCGGAGGCGTGAGGTCCTGCTTCGCGTTGAGCACGCCCTCCCACGTCATTTCCTGACCGGTGTAGGCGGCTTCGCGTCCCATGATCGCAGTCAACGTGCTTTCCGCCACCTGCTTCAGTTCGTTGTACGGCCGGCCGGTCCTGATGCTTGCCACCAGGTCTGTGTGCTCCTGCACGTAGCCGTTCGGGCGCCGTTCGGGCACCTTGTACGTCCAGGGCGTGTCGCCAACAATTTTCGACGACGCATCCGACATGCCCTTGGTGCCGACGAACCACTCGCCGACCCGGTTTGCGGAACCGGGAATCTGACGGCACATGCTCATGATGCGTGCGCCGCTCGCATACTCATAGTCCACCGCGAAGTGATCGTAGATGTGACCGAACTTCGGATCCGTGCGGAACTGCCGGCCGCCCACGCCGGTCGCTTTCACCGGATGCGCACCGAGCACCCAGTTGGCCACGTCCAGGTTGTGGACGTGTTGTTCGACGATGTGATCGCCGGAGAGCCAGGCGAAATAGAGCCAGTTGCGGATCTGCCACTCGGCGTCGGTCCACTCGGACTTGCGATCGCGCGACCAGAGGCCGCCCTGATTCCAGAAGACCTGGCCGGACATGACCTGGCCGATCGCGCCGCCCTGAATGCGCTCGATCGTCTCGATGTAATCGGCCTGGTGACGGCGCTGTGTGCCCACGCCGATGCCGAGATTCTTCGCGCGCGCCTTCTCGTATGTCGCGAGCACGGATCGGATGCCGGCGGCATCCACCGCGACCGGCTTCTCCGAGAACACGTGTTTGCCGGCTTCAACTGCGGCGGCGAGGTGGGTGGGGCGATAGCCTGGGGGCGAGGCGAGAATCACAAGGTCCACACCCGAATTGATGACCTTCTGGTACGCATCGAATCCGGTGAAACACTTGTCGTCGGTGACCTTCATCTTGGCGGCAATGCCGGCGTTTGATGCACCGAGTTTCGCAAGCTGCGCGCGGCACTCCGAGAGGCGATCCGGTGCGAGGTCACCCAGTGCGACAAGTTCGACGCCTTCGGCGCCGCGCAGGCAGTCGCCTGCCGCGCCGGTGCCTCGTCCGCCACAACCGATGACGCCGACTCTGATGACGTCGGAGCCCCAGATGTGGAAACCGTGCGCGCTGCCCGGCCAGGCCATCGCCGCGGCCGCTGCCGCAGTGGTGTTGAGGAAGGTGCGGCGCGAAACGGGCGGAATCTTTGTGTCTGACATGGGAGCCTCGTTACTGAATCTCTCTGACCAATCGAAAGCCCACAAACGGGCCATCGGATAACCACCACCGACTCTTCGGCAACTGCGGATCGCGTTCGTTCCAGTACTCGTCCTGCACTGCGCGGCCCGCCGGGCCGATGCCGTCAGGACCATCTCGAAATGATCCGCCCCGCGTCACGAGCTGGCCATCTTTCGCCATGACCCATTCCGCAGCGTTACCAAACAAATCAAACAGGCCCAGCCGATCTGGCGCCTTTGTCCCCACCGCGTGGCTGTGTGCGGAAGCATTGTTCCGATGCCACCCCATACCGTCGAGCGCGTCCGGCGTCAGCGCTTCCGGCCCTGCGGCGAGAGCGGCCACATGTTGCCACTCGGCTTCCGTGGGTAGACGATAAACCCGTCCAGTCTTTTGCGAAAGCCATTTCGTGAAGGCCTCCGCCGCCTGTCGGGTGACGCTGATCACCGGGAATCCGGCGTGGCCCCAGCCGTAGTCGGGTGCACCGTACGGGTTGGACGGACGCGCCACACCGTCGCTGCCGGCCGGCCGGCCCCCAGGCGTATCGAGGCCGAGCGCAAAAACGTCGTACATGTCCCAGGTCACTTCGGTTCGGCCGATGTAAAAGGGACCTGCGCTGGCGCCTTTGGGCACCAGGACCATGTCGAACGTCACGGTGGTGCCGGCGATGGCCTCGCGATAGTCCTTCTCCTGGGGAGCCGCGGTCAGCGATACGATGGCCAGCGTGGCGACTCCGCAGACCAGTGCAAAACGACCTCTGAGGTCGTTTTGGCGCTGCGCCACGCCGGCGAAAGGACCTCTGAGGTCGTTTTGTCTCTGCGGTATCAAAACGACCTCAGAGGTCTCATTCGTCTGCATCATCGCGTCGCTCTTCCTTGCGGCGCCTCAGGCGTCTGTCCGGCCACAAGCTCCCCCTCGATTTGAATATGCGCAGGTCCACATGGGCATGCCTGTGCGAATCGTACTGTACGCCAGGGACGAAGCGGCGGCCATCCGAGCCGCGACCGCCGCGTTTGCGCGCATCGCGTCGCTCGACCGGGCGATGAGCGACTATCGGCCCGACAGCGAGATCCGCGACCTCTCGCGCCTCTCACCTGCGCCCGTCATCGTCTCCCAGGACGTCTTTCGCGTCGTCGCCCGCGCGATCGCGATCTCGCGGGACACCGACGGCGCCTTCGACCCCACGGTCGCGCCGCTCGTCGCGCTGTGGCGCGACGCGCGGACGACCGGGCGCCTGCCCGCACGCGCGGCGATCGACGCCGCGCGTGCGCGGACGGGCTGGCGCCGCGTCGAACTGGACGCGGCGCGGTCGTCGATCCGCCTGCCCGATCCGGGCATGCGGATCGACCTGGGCGGCATCGCGAAAGGCGACATCCTGCAGGCCGCCCTGACGACGCTGCGCGACGCCGGGGTCGGCGTCGCGCTCGTCGACGCGGGCGGCGACATCGTGGCGGGCGATGCGCCACCCGGCCAGGCCGGGTGGCGCATCGCGGTGCCCGAAACGACCTCTGAGGTCGTTTTGCCCGTGGGTACACAAAACGACCTCAGAGGTCGTTTCGTGTACATCGCCAACGCCGCGCTCGCCACCTCCGGACCCGCCGCCCAGTTCGTCCAGATCGACGGCGTGCGCTACTCGCACGTCGTCGATCCGCGCACCGGCTGGGCGCTGACGACAAGCGTCACCGCACACGTGATCGCCGCCGATGGCGCCACGGCCGACGCGCTGGCCACGGCGGCCACCGTGGCCGGGGCACGCGGCCTTGACGCCATTCGCGCCCGCTTCCCCGAGGCGCGCATTTATCTCGTCGAATCGGTAGGCGGCACCGCCGCAGTGCGATAACCTCTGCGACATGAAGAAGGTCTTGATTGCGTGTCTGCTGGCGATGGCCGCCGCCACGCCGCACGCGCAGATGGCTGGGCCGCGATTCGAGTGGATTCAGCTCTTTAATGGCAAGGACCTGACGGGGTGGACGCCCAAGTTCTCGAAGCACGAGCTTGGGGTCAATCTGCACGACACCTTCCGCGTGGAAGAGGGCCTCCTGAAAGTGCGGTACGACAAATGGACCGCCTTCGCGGGCGAGTTTGGCCACTTGTTCTACAAGGACGCGTTTTCGTACTACCTGATCGCGGCCGAGTACCGGTTTGTCGGTGAACAGCTGCCCTCGGCGGGTCCCGGACTTGGATGGGCCGTGCGCAACAACGGCCTGATGTTGCATTCGCAGGCGCCGGCCACGATGGTCAAGGACCAGGACTTTCCGATTTCTATCGAAGTGCAGCTTCTGGGCGGGCCGGGGAATGGCTCGCTGCGGTCTACCGCGAACCTCTGCACACCAGGCACACATGTCATGATGCGCGGCCAGTTGCGCACGGCGCATTGCACCAACGCCAAGTCCAAGACCTACGATGGCGATCAGTGGGTGCGCGTGGAGGTGCTGGTGCAGGGCGACGAGGTGATCCGCCACATCATCGAGAACGAGACGGTACTCGATTACGAGAAGCCCCAGATCGGCGGCGGCAACGCATCGCCTACCGACCCGGCGGTGAAAAAAGATGGCACCGTACTGACCGAAGGGTTCATTGCCATTCAGTCGGAAACCGCGCCCACCGACTTCCGGAAGATCGAACTCGTGAATCTCGAAGGCTGTGCGGATCCGAAGGCTACGAACTACCGGTCCTACATCATCAAGGCCAACACGGGAATGTGCCTCTACAAGTAACTTGGGAAATTAGGAACTGGGGAACTTAGGAACTTGGGAACTTGGGAACTGGGGAACTGATGGCGGATCGTGTGTTGGGTGTTGGGCTCGTGGGTGTGGGATGGGTGGCGGCGCAGCATCTGCAGGCGTTCAAAGGGAATTCGCGCACGCGCATCGTCGCCCTGTGTGGACGTGATGAAAGCCGGGCGCGAAAGAAGTTGGCTGATGCGGGCGTCCACGTACCAGAGGCCAGGTTTACTACCCGCTACCGCGACCTGCTGACCGCTCCAGACATCGACATCATTTCGATCGCCACGCCGAACCATCTCCATGCTGCCCAGGCCGTGGCTGCGGCGCGCGCCGGCAAGCACCTTCTGCTCGAGAAGCCGACAGGACTCGACCACGCCGAGTTGAAGCAGATTCGTCAGGCGGTCACCCGTTCGGGCGTGCGCACCATCGTGTCCTTTGAGCTCCACTACAACCCGTACCTCCGCTTCGCGAAATGGCTGCGCGAAGAAGGTTGGCTGGGTCGCCTGGTCTTTGCGAGATTCCAGTACCTGTCACGCGTGACCGACTGGTATTCCGGCTGGTCGTGGGTACGGACCAACAAAAGCGGCCGCAGCCACTTGCTGGCGGCCGGGTGCCATGCCGTGGATGCACTCAGATGGTGCACCGGCCTTGAAGTGATGGACGTCTCGGCGTTCCACACGAAGGTGACGCGGGGTTATCAGTGGCCCACATCAATTGTCGTGAACCTCACCATGGACTCGGGTCGAAAGACGGCTCCGGTATTGGCCCAATTGACCAGCTCCACCGACCTCCAGTTGCCGTACACTTTTGGGGTCGAGATGATGGGAGACCGCGCGTCGCTTCGAGACGACTTGATTCTCTGGAACGAGACACCCGTTGATCTGGCCGCCCTGCGCGCGGCCTGCCCGTTTGACGATGTGACGTTCGAAGAAGCGAAGACCCAGACCGGCGCGTCAGCCATCAGAATCAAGACAGCGATGCCGGGATCGGCCGACGTAGCGCACCATCCGTTTCAAGGCGAAATCGACGAACTCGTGGCCTGCATCTTCGAGGATCGCGAGACCCACCTGAATGTCCATGACGCAGAGTTGACGATGCGAGTGTGCCTGGCCGCAGACCGCTCTGGAGCCCTGCACGGCAGGCCCGTGCGGGTGTAGGGTGTTGAAGGAGCGTGTGATGATCACAAACTGGACCCGGCGACGATTTCTCACCTCCACTGTGGCCGGCGTAACCGCGCTGCCTGTGGCGCGCGCCCTGGCCTGGGCGCAGGCCCCGCGGCCGGCTCCGCTCTTCAAGATTTCGCTGGCGCAGTGGTCGCTGCATCGCGAACTGCAGTCGAAGCGGCTCGATCACCTGGACTTCGCAAAGACCGCAAAGCAGGACTTCGGTATCGAAGCCATCGAGTACGTGAACAGCTTCTTCAAAGACAAGGCGCGCGACGCTGCGTACCTCAAGGAGATGAACACGCGGGCCGCTGGGGAAGGCGTGACCCAGCACCTGATCATGTGCGACGGCGAAGGCCAGTTGGGTGATCCGGATGCGGCCAAGCGCGGCGTCGCTGTTGAAAATCACCGGAAGTGGGTGGAGGCTGCCAAAACACTGGGGTGCGCCACCATTCGGGTGAACGCGGCCAGCGCGGGGAGTTTCGACGAACAGCAGAAGCTGGCGGCCGATGGACTGAGGCGCTTGACGGAAATCGGCGCGTCCATGGACATCAATGTGGTGGTTGAAAACCACGGTGGCCTGTCGTCAAACGGGCAATGGCTCGCCGGTGTCATGAAGATGGTGGGCCACCCCCGGTGCGGCACCCTGCCGGACTTTGGCAATTTCTACGAATACGACCGCTACCAGGGTGTGGCAGACCTCATGCCGTTTGCCAAAGCGGTGTCGGCCAAGACCCACGACTTTGACGAGGCCGGCAACGATACAAACAAAGACTATCGGCGCCTGATGAAGACCGTGCTCGACGCCGGTTTCCACTCCTGGGTGGGCATCGAGTACGAGGGATCGAAGATCCCCGAGCGCGAAGGCATCTCCAGGACGAAGCAGCTACTTGAACGTGTGCGTGACGAGTTCGCCCGCACGAGGATGGGAGTGTTCCATGACTGAATCAAAATCGCGTCGCGACTTTCTCCGTAAGGCCGCGGCCGCCGCGGCATTGGCGTCGGCATTCGGTGAGTCCGCGCGTGGCGCCGGCGACGATCCGGCTGACGATTTCGAACCCATTCCGCAGGCGCAGGCCCGTGCGCCGATTGGCGCGGACGGCGTCGTGAACGTCGGCGTTATTGGCACCGGCGGCATGGGCACGGGCCACTGCGATGCGCTGGCGCGGTTCGCCGCGGAGTCGAAGGCGATTCGCGTCGCGGCCCTCTGCGACCTGTGCGATCCGCGGGTGCAGAACGCCAAGACGCGGGTGGACAAAGCGCAGGGCGGCGACGTGCCAACCTACCGGCGCCATGAAGATCTGCTCGCAAGGCCCGACATCCACGGCGTGTTGATTGCGTCGCCGGAACACTGGCACGCGCGGTTGGCCGAGGATGCGATCAAGGCCGGCAAGGACGTGTACGTCGAGAAGCCGATGACCATCAACCTCAAGGACGCCCTGCGCCTGAGGAAAGTGGTCAAAGCCAATCCCGGCGCCATTGTCGTCGTTGGTACGCAGTTCGTGATGACGCCCAGTTACATGGCCGCCGAGACGCTGGTGAAAGAGGGCGCCATCGGCAAGCCGGTGTGGAGCCAGACCAGCTATTGCCGGAACTCGAAGACGGGCGAGTGGAATTACTATGCGCTTGATCCGGCCTGGAAGCCGGGCGAGAACCTCGACTGGGAACGCTGGTGCAAACCACTGGGCAAGGCAAAGTGGAGTCCCGAAATCTACGCGCGCTGGCGCCGGTACAAGAAGTATTCGTCGGGCATCATCGGCGATCTGCTGGTGCATCACGTCACGCCCACCCTCAAGGCCCTGACGGAAGTGGGCTGGCCGGTGAAGGTGGTGGCCACCGGCGGCCACTACATCGACAAGGCGATGGAGAACCCCGACCAGATCAACATCAACGTGGAGTTCGAGCACGACCACTCGATGATGATTGCCGGTTCCACCTGCAATGAACTGGGCGTGGAGCGGATCATCCGCGGGCACAAGGCCAACCTGTTCGTGGGTGGGCGGAACGCGGTGATTCGTCCTGAGCGCATCTGGGCTGACGAGATCGAAGAACGCGAAATTCCACCGCCGCCCGGACCGGTACTCGACCCGCAGGAAGCACTGCGTCGTCACTGGATTGACTGCATCCGCACGCGGCAGGCGCCGCGAAGCGATGTGGAGCTGGGTACCAAGGTCATGGTGATCGTTGACCTGGCGCAGCGGTCGTTCTGGGAAGGTGGCGCGTTTGGTTTCGATCCGCGCAGCGGAAAGGTCAAGCGGCTCTGACCGATCGCATTCTGCGGCTCGCCACGGCTGCCATGGGCACGCGCTTCGAGTTGGCGATCGTGATGGACGAGGCGCAGCAGTCTGAGGCTCAGTTGCGCGCCATTGGGGAGCTTGCCCTGCGCGAAATCGACGACTGGCATCAGCGCCTCACGCGCTTCGAGGCCGACAGCTGGCTCTCGCACGTCAATCGCACTGCCGCTGACGAGGCCGTGCCGCTGGATGATGAGATGTGCGCATTGTTTGCCGACGCGATCGCGGTATGGCGCGATTCCGATGGCGCATTCGACATCGCGCGAGGTCATGGCGCCGCCATGGTGTTGGATTCAGGCACGCAGACGCTGCGATTCCTGCATGATCGGGTATCTCTCGATTTGGGCGCGATCGGCAAAGGCCACGCGCTGGATTGCGCCGCGCAGTGTTTGCGGCACCACGGAGTGACGCGCGCGCTCGTGCAGGGCGGCACCAGCAGCGGGATCGTGATGGGCGCGCCTCCTGTCGGCCGGTCGTGGCGCATCGGCCTCTCGTCCGCATCCGTTTCAGGTGAGATTGCCGATGCAATCGATCTTGCTGATTCGTCCTTCTCGGTGTCTGATGACGGAAGCCAGGTCCAGGCGCCGGGTGGCAGGCACATCGTGGACCACCGGCCGACGGGCGACGTATGTAGGCGGCACGCGTCTCGACGGGTGGTTGTCACCGGGCCGTCCGCGCGGTTGACCGACGCCTGGTCCACGGCGCTTGTCGTGTTGGGCGAAGTGCCGCCGGCGTTTCCCAGCGGATACGCTGCACGTTTTATTGGGAAGGAACGTTGATGGCCCGAACTCCTCACGATCGACGAACATTCATCACCCGCACGGTCGGCGCTCTTGGCGGTCTGGCGCTGCTGCCGTCACCGTCGCTGCTGCTGCCACGCCTGCTGGCCCAGGCGAAGTCTGTGCGGGTCGCGGTGATTGGCACTGGCCGCCAGGGTCGCGCGATCCTCACTGAACTTCAGAAGATTCCCCAGGTGGAAGTGGCGGCTCTGTGTGACCGTTCGGCGGCGCGGCTCGAGAGTGCACGTGGACGCGCGCCGAAGGCTGCGGTGTTCCAGGACCACCGTGCGCTCCTCGATGCCTCACCGGACATCACGGCCATCATCGTGGCCACACCCACCCATCTGCATCGCGCCATCGTCGAAGACGCGATTGCCGCCGGACGGCACGTGTTCTGCGAGTCTCCTCTGGCGTCAACGGTTGAAGACTGCGACGCGATGGCGGCCGCAGCCGCGTCGGTGAAGACCGTGTGCCACGCCGGGTTCCAGGGCCGGTCCAATCCCACGTATCGCCGCGCGCAGCCGCTGGTGCGATCTGAACTTCGCGATCTTGTGTCGTGGTTCGGGCAATCGCACCGAAAGACCACGTGGCGTTTTCCGGCTGGTGAGGGCGAGACCGATCAAGCCGCGAACTGGCGACTGGACCCTGCAGTGTCCACTGGCCTCGCCGGCGAAGTTGGTGCACAGCAGATGGATGTGGCCGCGTGGTGTCGCGGCAGTTACCCGAGCCGGATTACCGGCCGCGGAGGCGTGCGGCTGCACAAGGATGGGCGAACGGTGGCCGACACCATCGAGGTGGATCTCACGTGGGACGATGGAGTTGGCATGCGGTATCAGGCGACGCTTGCCAATTCACACGGCGGCGCGTTTGAACTCGTGCATGGCATCAACGGGTCAATCCGTTTCGCGTGGACCCACGCGTGGCTGTTCAAGGAGGCCGACGCACCCACGCAGGGATGGGAGGTGTATGCGACCCGCCAGCAGGTGATGGATCAGGAAGGCATTGTGCTGATTGCCAACGCCACCCAACTGGCCGAGCAGGGCCAGCTGCAAGCGGGCGCAGGGTTGCCGCATCCATCGCTGTATTACGCGCTCATGGATTTCCTGAAGAGCGTGACCGAGAGCGCTCCAGTGGCCTGTTCGTTCCAGGACGGGGCGCGGTCGTCCACCGTTGGCATCCTCGCCAACCGCGCGGTCGTCACCGGCGAAGCCCAGATCCCGGGCAACAAGTAGCCGCGAGCTAACCAACCGCGCCAGCGTTCGTCTATATGTACGGTTAAATAGTACATATGCCCCCACGCAACAGTCTTGGTGAATTGGAACTTGTGGTCCTGATGGCGCTGATGCGTGCTGACGAAGGCGCCCACGGTGCGGCCATTCGTGAAGAGATCGCCGTCACCACTGGACGGCAGGTCACACCCGGCGCAATTTATCCCACGTTGGACCGCCTTGAGCAACGCGGACTGGTCCGTTCGTACATGGGCGAGCCTGTGGCAGCGAGAGGTGGCCGCGCCAAGCGCCATTTTGTGCTCCTCAAACCGGGGTTGGCAGAAGTGCGTCGCGCCTGGCAGCAATACGCGCGGCTCGCCACAGGTCTGGAGTCGGCCCTCGGCAAAGGACGAGCGCGATGAGCGGGCGCGAGTGGCTCGTGCGTCTATTCAGCCGCGCGATTCCGGCTGCCTATCGTGAGGAGGTGGTGAGCGACGTGCAAGACCAGCACACGCGCCTCGCGCCGCTCCTTGTGGCGCTCTGCCGGAGTGGCCGCGACGCACGCAGGCAGCTCGCCCGTCCGCGCACAGCAGGCGCCGGCTGGTCTGGCGTGTGGGCCGATCTCGGTGGAGCGGTCCGGATGCATCGCGCACGTCCCGGCGCGGCGCTGGCCATCACGCTCATCCTCGCGCTGGCCATCGGACTCAACACCTCGGTGTACAGCATGGTGGAGGCCGTGCTGGTCAGGCCCTTGCCGTTCACCGACGTCGATCGCCTGGTATTCGTCTGGAATGCATCACCACACCACGAACGGGAATCGATGGCGCCGGGCCGAGCGCTGGATCTCCGAAACAGAATCGGCGCGCTTGAGGGCGCCGCGCTTATCGGCCACCTGTCGATGACGGTGACCGGCAGGGAAACCGCCGATCGATGGTTCGGCGCCAGCGTGTCCTCGAGTTTCTTCGATGTGCTGGGTGCGCCGCCTCTTGTGGGGCGGACCTTTGCGACGGCCGCACCGGATCGCGACGTGGTCGTGCTGAGTCATCGCCTCTGGGTGTCGCAGTTCGGCGCTGAACCATCGGTCGTGGGTCAGCGGCTGGTGATGAACGGCCGCCCGCGCACTGTGGTGGGAGTGATGCCCGCGGACTTCTACTGGCCGTCCATTACGCCCGAGACATCCGCCGACAACCCTCCGCTGTTCTGGACCTGCGCCCCGCTGCCGGATGTGCCCGAACGCATGCTGCCGTATGACGAAGACATCATCAGGAACAGAACGATGGGCTTCCTGCGGATGGTGGCGCGGGTGCGGTCCGACCGTACGGTTGAGGCCGCCCAGCAAGAGGCCGCAGTGGTGGCGGCGGCTCTGGGTCGCGAGTACCCGACGACCGACGGAGGCCGCGCGGTGAGCCTGGTGCCCGCGCGCGATCAACTGTTCGGCGCGGTCGCCCGGCCGATGTGGTTTGTGCTGCTGGCAAGCGCACTCGTGGTGTTGGGTGCCTGCGTGAATGTCGGGAATCTGATTCTGGTGCGCCAGGCGGGCCGCCACCGCGAGTTGGCCGTTCGCTCTGCGTTGGGGGCGGGGCGAGGCCGCCTGATGCGGCAGTTGATGATCGAAGCCGGTGTCCTCGCGATCGCGGGAGGCGTTGGCGGCGTGGCGGTGGGATTCGCGGGGTTGAAGGGGCTTGTGGCCATCGCGCCCGACAGCGTCGGCCGCCTCGACAACGCGATGATCAACGGCTCGGTGCTCGCATTCACGGCGCTTGCGACGCTCGTCAGCGCGGTGGCGCTCGGCGCGTTGTCGGCGGTGGCCTTGTGGCGCGATCGCTCTGCCGAAGACCTGCGCGCGGCGGGCACGGCCGAACGCGGACACGGCCGTCTCCGGCACGGACTGATCGCCGTCGAGGTGGCCCTGGCCGTGGCCCTTATGGTGGGCGCGGCATTGTTCGGCCAGAGCCTGCTCCGGTTACAGCGCGTGGACGTGGGCTTCGACACGCGACACCTCCTCACCTTCGACATCATGCTGACGGGCGTGCGCGCCGAACACACGGCCAAGCAGTTGGAGTTTTACAGCGGCCTCCTCGATCGCATTCGGGCGCTGCCTGGTGTGCAGGGCGCAGCGGGCGCGTTCACATTGCCCATCGGAGGCGATGACTTCGGTGCATCGGCGTTTCCGGAAGGCCGTCCACTTCCGCCGCCAGGCGCGGATCGCCGCATTGGGTTTCAGATCGTCGGCGACCGGTGGTTCCGCACGCTCGGCATGCAGGTGCTCGAAGGGCGCGAGTTCGGGCCCGAAGACGAGCGTCAGGCACCGGGGGTGGTGATCGTGAATCAGGCCCTGGTGGATCTGGAGTGGCCGGGTGAGAGCCCCATCGGCCGTCGTCTCAAGTACGCGAGGGAAGCGGACGCGCCATGGCTGACGATAGTTGGTGTGGTGAGCAACGTGCATCACCTGGGGCCCGCGGCCCCGCCTCGGCCGGAGATCTACCTTCCCTACAGCCAGATGTCACAGGCAATGATGGCGGTCGCGGTGCGCACCACCGGTGATCCCCTCCTGCTCGTGCCGGCGATTCGTGCGGCGGCGGCTGTGGTGGATCCAAGCCAGCCGATTTCGGGCGTCAGCACGATGGATGCTTATCTGCAAAAAACCTACGGTCGTGCCAACTTCCTGACCACCCTGACGCTGCTGTTTGGAGTGGTGACATGCCTGCTGACGGTGGTGGGGGTGTACGCCGTCACAAGTTTCGCCGTGACCCAGCGGACCAGGGAGTTCGGCGTCCGTGCCGCCCTCGGGGCCAGCCCCCGTCGTCTCGCGCGCGAGGTGCTGAGGAGCAGCCTCGCACCGGTCTGGATTGGTGTGGCCGTCGGCATCGGTCTGGCCATGTGGAGTGGGCAGCTCGTCTCCGCCCTGTTGTTTGCCACCGAGCCGCTTGACCCAGCAGCGTATGTGGCCGCGACATCCATATTGATCGTGACCGCCGGTCTGGCCAGTGTGGTCCCGGCTCGGCGTGCCGCGCGGCTCGATCCCGTCAAAGCCCTGCGCGATGGGTAGGGTCCAGAGTCCAGAGTCCAGGGTCCAGGGTCCAGGGGCCTGCGTGGAGTGTGCTGCCCGGCACAGATCGTGTTGGTCGGTTCCCGATTACAATCACACTGCGATGAAATGGCAGGGACGACGCGAGAGCAGCAACGTCGAGGATAGGCGGGGCGTGTCGGGTGGCATGCGCGCCGGAGGCCTCGGCATCGGCGGGCTGGTACTGTTGCTGGCGGTTTCGTACTTCACCGGGCAGAACCCTGCGGATTTGATCTCAGGGCTCGACCAGTCTGGCTTGTCGACTGGTGGTGAACAGCCGGCTGGTCCGCCAATTGACGACGAGGCCTCGAAGTTTCTGAAGGTCGTACTCGCCGATACCGAAGAAGTCTGGGCGACGCTGTTTCAGGAGCAGGGGAAGAGATACGAGCCGGCAACGCTCGTGCTGTTCACGGGCGCCACGCAAAGCGCGTGCGGCGTTGGTCAGGCCGCGATGGGCCCGTTCTATTGTCCCGCCGACCGTCAGGTGTACCTCGACACCTCGTTCTTCCAGGAATTGGACCAGCGGTTCGGCGCGCCTGGCGACTTCGCGCAGGCCTACGTGGTGGCGCACGAAGTGGGACACCACATCCAGACGTTGACCGGCGTGTCGGCGCGTGTGACCGCGGCGCAGCAGCGTGCGAGTACGACTGAGGCGAACGCGCTGTCGGTTCGTCAGGAACTGCAGGCCGACTGCTACTCCGGAGTCTGGGGTCACTACGCCGCGCGAAGAGGCCTGGTGGAGACCAACGACGTAGAAGAGGGCCTGCGTGCGGCCGCCGCGATCGGTGATGACCGGCTGCAACGTGAGTCACGAGGCCGCGTGTCACCCGAATCGTTCACGCACGGGTCATCCGCGCAGCGCGTGGAGTGGTTCCGCCGTGGGCTTGAGGGCGGCCGGATGGACGCCTGCGACACGTTCCAGCGTTAACACCCGTGCCGGTTCCGCCAGCACCGCCTCGTCCGCCCCTTCCGCCAGATCAGAAGCCTTCCGTCAATTCGCCGGTTGACGTATGTCCCGTCTGCAGTGAATCCACCAACCTTGCACTGGTCAAGGGATGCCTGCGGTGCCTCCGCTGCGGATTCAAGTGGGACTGCAACGGCTGGTAACGGCCTACCGAATTGCCACGGCCATCAACGCAAGGGTCAGCCCGCTGACGCCGATCACCGACCAGCCAATCTGCCTCAGATGAGTGCCGCGCACTGGTGCAAACACCAGTGCGACGAACGTCACCAGCGCCGGAATGGGAATGGTGAGCGCGAGATCTGGCACATGGCCGGCACGTGCGAACGACCAGACCACCAGCGGTGTCGCCATGCCCAGCAGCCATCCGAGCGCCAGCGCGCGACTGACCGGGCGCCGCGTGCTGCGCGCGATGACCAGATGCACGGCACACGTCGCCACGCCGAAGACGCCGGTCCAGATCAGCCAGATCGCCGCAGCGACGGGAAGCGACACGCCGCCGGCGAGTCCGACCGGGACGCACCAACTGCTGAGCGTGAGGGCGGCCATCAGCTCACCCAAGAGCGTGTGTTCACGTCCGAACCAGGCGAGCGCGACTGACGCGACCGACAAACCAGCGGCGACGCCGACGGCCGTCAAGGTGGCCGATGTGAGTGAGGGCGCGGCCCACGCGGCGCCCAACAGGGCGGCGCCTCCGAAGATGGCGACCGATCGCCAGGCCACGGCGTGGGCGTCGCGTTTCGCCCGAAGACCTCGGGCGCCAGCGAGGACCGAAAATCCCTCGTGGGCCAGGAAGCCGCCCACCGCCAGCAGCGACAGCCCCCAGGCCGCACGCCCTGGCCGTGCCAGGAGCAGCGCGGACATCAGGGGAAACAGCAGTTCCCCGTAGGTGCCGTGTTCACGGGGCCAGAGAATTTTCGCGCTCGTGGCAGCCACGTCTCTATGTTGCGCCAGAACCTGGCGGAACTTTAGGCAACTGATCGCCGTCTGGGCACATATCCATATTGGACATGTCCGAAATTATGGCCACCGAACCGCTGAAACCCGCCGTCTTCCATATCCTGCTCGCGCTCGCCTCCGGCGACAGTCACGGCTACGCCATCATGCAGGCCGTACGCGATCAGTCGGCAGGGCGCGTCCCGCTGCAGACCGGCTCGTTTTATCGCCACCTGAGCCGTCTGACCGACCTTGGCCTGGTGACCGAAGCGCCGACGCCGCGTCAGGTTGAAGACCCCCGGCGCGGCACCCACTACCGGCTGACTCCACGTGGCCGGCAGGCGCTGGAACTGGAGCGACAGCACCTGTCGTCGCTGGTCACCTCGATGAATGCGCTCAGGAAGGGCACGTCGTGAGCACGGAACGGTGCTACCGCGTGTTGTTGCGCGCCTACCCGCCGAAATACCGCGCACGGTTTGCGGGCGCGATGCTTGAAACCTTCGCGTGTGACTACGCCCGTGTTCGCAAACACAGCCGGTGGTCGGTTGTGTCGTTCTGGATCGTCACCATCGCGCAGGCCATGTGGTTCGGTGCGGCTGAACGCCGCGCGACTGCGGCGCCTGCAGGAGCGCCCATGCCGCCGAAACGTTTTCGTCTCTCGCTGTTGCCAGATATTCGGTACGCGCTGCGGCTGCTCGCGCGCAGTCCGTTGTTTGCCGTGACGTCCGTCGTGTCACTCGCCCTCGGCCTTGCCGCCACGACCGTCATCTTCAACCTGGCCGATGCGATGATGTTCCGGTCCAGTCCAGGCGTGCGCGAGGCGGCTCGTGTGGTGGATATTGGCCGGTCCACCAACGGGTCGGGGTTCGACAACATGTCGCACCCCACGTTCAAGTACTTGCGCGATCACGCGCGGAGTCTTGAGAGCATATCGGCCACGACATTTGATCCCACGCCGCTCAGCCTCGCCGCCGATGGCGGAAGTGAGCGGATCTTCGGTCAATTGGTCTCGGCGTCGTTCTTCGATGTGCTGAAGGTTCAGCCAGCCGCGGGCCGCTTCTTCCGTACTGATGAAGATCAGGTGGCGGAGGACCGCCCGGTGGCCGTGCTGACGCACCGGTTCTGGCAAAGTCGCTTTGGTGCGGATCCCGGAGTGGTTGGCCGCACGGTGCGTCTCAACAACCGCGACTTCACGGTGGTAGGCGTGGCCGAAGAGGGCTTCGATGGCTCAACCTTGTTGGGCACCGACGTCTGGGTGCCAATGGCCATGGTAGGTACCGTGCGCGGCAGCATTGGGGCGAACATGCTGACGAGTGTGCGAGGCGTGTGGCACACCGCTCTCGGCCGCCTCGCACCCGGCGTCACGGCAGAGCAGGCCCAGACGGAACTTCAGACGTTGTTGGCGGCCTTCAAGGCAGCCCACCCGGAAGTGCCTGAGCGTTACGGTATTGCGGTGGCGTCGTCTGGTCGGTTGCCGGCGGCGGTTCGTATGCCGTTCAGCGTGTTCTTCGGCGTGCTCATCGCGTTGACGGGCGGGCTGTTGGCCATCGCCTGCAGCAATGTGGCGGGCATGTTGCTGGCGCGTGCCACGGCGCGCCGGCGCGAGATCGCGACGCGACTGGCCATTGGCGCGAGTCGGGGCCAGCTTATCGCGCAGCTGATGACCGAGACGTTGGTGCTGTTCATCGTCGCGGCCCTTGTGGCGCTGCCGCTCGCGGTGTGGTTGTCTGCTGTGCTTCAGTCGTTCCTGCCCGCCCTTCCGCTTCCAATTGCCATCGATTGGACAATGGGCTTCCGTGCGATGAGCTTCGCCATGGGGCTCTCGTTGCTTGCGGGACTGGTGTTTGGTCTTGCCCCGGCTCGTCACGCGTTGCGCACGGACTTGTCCGCCGCCCTGCACGGCCACGCCTCCACCGCCACCCGAGAACGGCTCCGGCTGCGCCACGCGCTCGTCGTGGCCCAGGTGGCGCTCTCGCTGACGATGGTGATTACGGCGGGGTTGTTTGTCCGGACGCTGCTCGCGGCGTCGCAAATCAGCCCCGGATTCCGCATCGCGAACGTGGACGTGGTGTCGGTGGACACTACGCTTGCTGGCGCCGACGGGCAAGCCGCGGTCACGTTGGTTGGACGCGTGGTTGACGCGCTGCGCGCCGTGCCTGGCGTTGATCGCGTGGGGCACTCGCGCATGGTGCCGCTGCAGGGCGGCGGAATGGGGCTGGGTGGCGTGCGTGTGCCCGGCCTGGGCGAGGAGGCCCTCCAGCGCGTGAACGACTCGGACTGGGACGTGGTCTCGCCAGACTATTTCACGACGCTCGAGATGCCGATCGTGCAGGGGCGCGCCTTTTCGGCGGACGACCGCGAGGGACGTCCGATGGTGGCGATGGTGAACGAGACCTTCGCGCGCATCGCGTGGCCGGAACAGTCGGCCGTGGGGCAGCGGTTCTGGCAGACCGACGGTGGCGCCGACGAGGGACGGCCACTCGAGGTGGTCGGCGTGGTGCGTGACGCGAAGTACCGCTCCATTGCCGAGGCGCAGGCGCCGTTCATCTACGTGCCGTTCGCACAGCAACCGCAGACATCGGTATCGGTCTACCTCGCGCACGGCGGGGGACTGAATCTGGGCAATGAGGTTCGGCAGACGCTGGCGCGCGTTGAAGCGAGCCTGCCGGTGGTGTTGCATCAATCATTGGACGAGGCCACCACCATCAGCCTGCTCCCGCAGCGACTGGCGGCGTGGGTGGCCGGCACCGTGGGCAGTATCGGCCTTTTCCTTGCGGCGCTGGGTCTGTATGGCCTGACCGCGTTTCTGGTGGCGCAGCGGACGCGCGAGATCGCGATCCGGATGGCGCTGGGGGCGACAGACCGCCAGGTGCTCTCGATGGTGTTGCGCCAGGCGGCGAGGCTGGGTGTGGTGGGCGCGGTGATCGGACTGGTGCTTGCGGCCGGTCTGGGCCAGGTGGTGCAGAGCCTGAGCCTGCTGGTGAACGTCCAGTCCACCGACCCACTGACGTTCGGCGCAGTGGGGCTCCTGATGGCAGCGGTGTTACTGGCCGCCAGCCTGTTGCCCGCCCGACGTGCGGCCCGCACCGACCCGGCGACCGCCCTGCGCGCCGAATAAATGAGCCCGGGGCCAGAAAACGACCTCTGAGGTCGGTCTTTATTTCTCCTCTGAAAAAAAAGACCGACCTCAGAGGTCGTTTTCACCACCGGCTCATTTAGGATCCCGCCATGGCCACACTCTGGAACGACGCGGATCGACAAGCGCTGGTCACCCGGCTGCGCAACCTCACACCGGAGGCCACGGCGAAGTGGGGACGCCTGACCGCCCGCGGAGCGTTGGCGCATCTGCACGACGCGACGCGCATGGCCCTTGGCGAGCTGGTGGTGAAGCCGAAGAAACTTCCGATCCGCTACCCGCCGCTCAAGCAACTGATCATCTACGTCGTGCCGTTTCCCAAGAGCGCGCCGACCGCGCCTGAACTGGTGAGCCGCCAGGCGGATGACTGGACGGCCGAATTGGCCGCGCTTGAGGGCGCTGTCGACCGCCTCGTTGCCAAAGGCGCGTCTGCGTCGTGGCCGGACCACCCGGCATTTGGTTCACTGACCCACCGCGCGTGGGGCGTGCTGGTGTACCGCCACACCGACCACCACCTTCGGCAATTCGGTCACTGACCGGAACCGGCCAATCCAAAACGACCTCTGAGGTAGTCATTTTTTCCCCTCTCAGGAAAATAACTACCTCAGAGGTCGTTTTTTGTTCGCTATTTCTTGACTGGCACGGGTGCCAGTTTGTAGGTCACATCCAGTGTCGAGACGTGCAGGTTGAGCGACTTCCCGACTCGAAAACCCAGGGCGCCATCGGTGACCACGTCGGCGCGAGGCACGCGCGCAATCTCCTTGTCGTTCGCACTGAACACCACCTCGGTCGCCCCCACATCCACCTTCAGCACGTTCTTGGCGGTGTCGTCGCCTCCCGGATGTGGCAGCACCGCTGTATTGGCCTTCCAATCCACAAGCGCGGTGGTGGTGGCGCCCGTACGCTTCAGGATGGCCGCCTGACCGTCGCGGCGCGCGACGAACGCCGTGTAGGTGGGCGTCGCGGAGGTTTGTTCGAGCGCGCTGCCGCCGATAAACAATCCGTACTCCTCCTGGCTGTCGCCAGGGAACAGGAAAATCTGGGACTGCACCGAAAAATTGCCACGCCCTTCATGCGCCGGGTGGTACAGCAGCACGCCGGGTTTTGTTGTGATGTGCCACCCGGGCGGCATGCCCACGTAGTACCACTGGTCGGCCGCCAGCGTTCCACCGGCGTCGGTGACGGAGGCCGGCGTGTCGGTCCGCCATTTCCAGTCGGTTGGCGTCTTAAGTTGGAACCCGGTGGCCGTCGCACCCAGGGCAGCTACGGTCAGGGTCAGAGCCATCATCAGTCTTCGCATCGTCAACTCCAGGAATCGCAGGCCAGCAGGACCCGCTAGTATCTCTGTTACTCCCGGTCCAGCGCGCCCTTTATTGTCGAGTATTGTGCATGGAACCCATAAACGACCTCGACCGCCTTGCCGACGAACTTGAGCTGCTCAACCGGGAGGGCATTCCGCGGAGCACCGGGCTTGAATCGCTCCTGCGCCTGATGGCTGAGCGAAATGCGAGCGACCTCCTGCTGGTGGCGGGGGAGCCGCCCGCGTTCAGGGTGCACGGCGCGGTGCATCGTGCGGAAGCCGCGATCATGGACGGCGAAGACATCGAGCAGTTGGTGGCGCCGATGCTGCCGCCTCACGCGCAGCGCGCGTTCAGGGAAGCGGGCATCGCCGATGCGTCGATCCGCGTGCCGGGCGTGGGCCGCTTTCGCGTGAACCTGCATCGGGAGCGCGGGCGAGCGGCCGCCATCGTACGGATGCTTCCCAGGGTCGTGCCGCGCCTGGCATCGCTCGACTTGCCGGCCGGCACCGAGGCGCTGACACGGCTCAACCAGGGGCTGGTGCTCATCGGCGGAGCCACCGGGTCGGGCAAGACCACGACCATGGCCGCGCTGGTGGAGGAAATCAACCGCCGTGATGCGAAACACATCATCACCATCGAAGACCCAATCGAGTTCGAGCATACAAACCAGCGCAGCATCATCCAACAGGTGGAAGTCGGGATTGATGCGCCGGACTTCCCGACGGCCCTGCGGTCCGCATTGCGGCAGGCGCCGGATGTGATCGTGATTGGCGAGATGCGGGATCCAGAGACGATGCGCATCGCGCTGGCGGCTGGTGAGACCGGCCATCTGGTGTTCTCGACGCTCCACACGACCGATGTGGCATCGACGATCTCCAGGCTGACGGATTCATTCCCTGCCGAACGGCAGGCCACGATTCGCCAGGAGATCGCCGCGGCGCTGTCGGCGGTGTTCGTGCAGACCTTGCTGCCGCGGAGCGGAGGCGGCCGCGTGCCGGCGGCGCAGGCACTGATGATGAGTTACGGGGCGCGGCAACATGTGCGCCGCAACACGTTGCAGCACCTGCATCAGGAGATCACGATCACCCGGAAAGCCGGGTCGTTCACACTGGAAGAATGCCTGGCGGGCCTGGTCAAAGCCGGCACCGTCGAGCGCGCAGACGCGGCGGTGCGAGCGCAGCACGCCGACGACTTCGAACACGCAATGGCTACTTGAAGTCGAGCAACTCGACGTCGAACACGAGCATGCCCTGCGGCTTTTCGGGAAAGCCTTCGTACGCGAGTTTGGCGGGAATCCAGAAGCGCCGCTTCTCGCCCTTGACCATCAGTTGTATGCCCTCGACCCAGCCGGGAATGAATCCGTTCAAGGGGTACTCCACGGGTTCGCCGCGGTCCACGGAACTGTCGAACTGTTCACCGTCCATGTTCCATCCCGTGTAGTGGACGAGGACAACAGACTTGGCGTTGGGGTGATCCGTGCCGGTGCCGGCCTTGATTGACTTCCACGAAATGCCCGACGCAGTTTTCTGCGCATCAGAGGGAATCGCGAATTCGGCACTACCACCGCCACAGCCAACGAGTGCGGCGGCCAGGATCAGAACAGCACACATTCTGCGCATCATGTGTGCCATCTTAACCTGACTCGAAAGCCCCTATGGAAATGACTCCCAAGTACGCGCATCTGCTCGACCGCACAGTTCGTTATCACGAGGCCGGAAGTGGACGCGCGGTCATCCTGATCCACGCGTTTCCCCTGAGCGCCGACCAGTGGCTGCCGCAACTACATCGCGTGTTGCCAGGGTGGCGCCTGATTGCACCCGACGTGCGCGGCTTCAGGGGGATCGGACAGGCCTACCAGGACGTGGGCCTCGACACCGCCACGATGGCGACGCATGCGGCCGACGTGTTGGGTCTGATGAACCACCTGGATCTCGACCGCGCCGTAGTCGGCGGGCTGTCGATGGGGGGATACATCACGCTGGCGGTGGCGAAGGTCGCGGGCCGGCGACTGGATGGACTTGTGCTGGCCGACACCAAGGCCACAGCCGACACTGAGGCCGGTCGGGCCGCGCGTGACGCGATGATTGCGCTCGTCACCGAGAAGGGACCCGAAGCCGTGGCAGATGCCATGATGCCGAAGTTGATCGGCGAGACGACCAATCGCGAACAGCCTGAGCTTGGCGACGCGCTCAAGACGCTGATCCTGCGCAACACTACCCAGGCCATTGCGTCCGCCGTGCGTGCGATGAAACTCCGGGAGGACGCGACTACCTGGCTGGCCGCGATCACCTGCCCCACGCTGGTCATCTGCGGCGCCGAGGACGTGTTGACGCCGCCGGCAGACAGCGAGGCTCTGGCGGCCGGCATCCCAGGCGCCGAACTTGTGGTGATTCCCGGCGCCGGGCATCTGTCGAATCTTGAATCGCCGATGAAGTTCACGGAAAGCCTCCACCGGTTCCTCGGCCGGATATCATAGGGCGCCTATGGACCTGCAATTGCGCGACAAAGTCGCGATCGTTACCGGCTCGAGCAAGGGACTTGGGCTTGCGTCTGCCACGGCGTTGGTCGAAGAAGGTGCGCGGGTGACAATTTGCGCGCGCGGCGACGCCGCGTTGCAGACGGCAGCCGTCAACCTGCGCGCGCTGGCAGGTCGCGACGACGCCGTGCTGGCCGTGAATGCGGATGTGTCTACGGCCGACGGCGCTGCGGCAGTTGTGGCGCAGACGGTGGAGGCGTTCGGCCGACTCGACATTCTGGTCAACAACGTCGGCAAGGCCGGAGGCACCGACATCGTATCGACCACAGACGATGACTGGACGAGCGCGCTCGACCAGACGCTGTTCCCTGCGATTCGCCTCTCGCGTGAAGCGGTGCCGCACATGCGGCGTACGGGCGCGGGCGTCATTCTGATGATCGCGTCGATCTGGGGGCGCGAGTCGGGTGGACGGATGACCTACAACGCCGTCAAGGCCGCGCAGATCAGCCTCGCCAAAGCGATGGCGCAACAACTGGCCAAAGACAACATCCGCGTGAACAGCGTGGCGCCCGGATCAATTTCGTTTGAGGGTGGCACGTGGTGGAAACGCCAGCGCGACGAGCCAGAGACGATCGCCGCGTTCATCAAGAGCGAGTTGCCATTCGGCCGGTTTGGACGCGCCGAAGAAGTGGGGGCGCTCGTGGCGTTCCTCGCATCGCCGCGCGCAAGTTGGGTATCCGGGGCTTGCGTCACCGTGGACGGATGCCAGTCACGTTCGAATATTTGAGGCGCACATCACATGGCTGACGCGATTCAGGGGCTTGCCGATCTTCTCTTCATGCCGTACATCGTCGCCATCCTGTTGGGGACGGGGCTGTTCCTGACGATACGGTTCAACGTGGTGCAGGTGCGACGCATTCGCGAAGCGTTCCGAGCCATGGTGACCCGGCAGGTGGGCACCGGCGTGGGGGCGTTGTCGCCATTCCAGGCATTCATGACGGCGCTGGCGGCGTCGATCGGCACGGGCAACATCGCGGGGGTTGCCGCGGCGATCATCTCGGGCGGTCCCGGAGCGTTGTTCTGGATCTGGGTCTACGGCTTCCTCGCGACATCCATTAAATTTTCAGAGGCCGTGCTCGGTGTGAAGTTTCGCGAGCAGGTGGGCGACGAGGTGCGAACCGGTCCGATGTACTACCTGCGTGATGGGTTGAAGTCGCCATCGCTCGCGTGGATCTACGCGCTGGTCGCAGGCGTGGCGGCATTGACGACGACGCCGTTCACGCAGCCGAATTCAATTGCGGTGGCGATGGGGCATGTGTTCCCGAGTGGAGACATCGTGTTGCCGATGCTGGGCACGGTGAGTCGCACCGCGTTTTTCACGGGACTCGTGCTCGCGGTGATGACGTGGGCGGTGATCATCGGCGGCATCAAGTCGATCGGCAAGGCAGTGGAGAAGTTGTCGCCGCTGAAGGTCGGGCTGTACCTGCTCGGTGGGTCCGTGGTGATCATCACGTTTATCGATCGGTTGCCGTACGTGTTGTCGATGGTGGTGGACGAGGCGTTCACGATGCGATCGGCGATGGGCTTCGGGATCTTCACGGCCATGCGCTACGGCATCGCGCGTGGCATCTATGCGAATGAGGCCGGGTATGGCACGGCGGCCGTGGCGTACGGCACGGCGAGGTCGGACCGTCCGTCGCAGCAGGGGCTGCAGGCGGTGATGGAAGTGTTCATCGTGTCGTTTGTCACCGGCACGATCAGCGCGATGGCGATTCTGCTTTCCGGTGTGGCCGAGACGTCCATTGCGGCGCGTGCGGCCGGCGGCGAGTTCCTGACGAGCACGGCCGCGGTGGCCAGCGCGTTCAACATGGCGATTCCCGAGGTGGGTGGCTGGGTCGTCGCGGTGTGCGCTTTCCTGTTCGGCTATACGACGCTGATTGGGTGGGCCTACTACGGCGAGCAGTTCCTGGAGTACATCCTTGGCCGCGCGGTGACCATGCCGTATCGGTACATCTACTGCCTGTTGATTCCGTTCGGCGCGGTGATGCGGCCCGAGCTGGTGTGGGCGTGGGGCGACCTGATGAACGGCCTGCAGGTGTTCCCGAACATCATCGGCCTCATCGGCCTGAGCGGCGTCGCCGCCGTTTACGCCCGCGGCAAGACGTAGATGGAAAAACGACCTCTGAGGTCGTTTCGGCGCGGTGGGTACACGAAACGACCTCAGAGGTCGTTTTCTCGTTGTTTCGCCTATTGATCGCCCTGCGACCGGCTGGTACGATGACCCCTCATGTCCAGCCTGCCGGTTCTTCCCGTTGACGCCAGGAGCAAGGACGAGTCGCTCACTCAGGCGCTGTCGCGGATGCTCTCTGAGCACGACCGCGCGCTGAGGGCGTCTGAGGATGACCCCCACGTCACCGCCGTGCGCCGGCTGGACGCCATTGACGCGCAGTACGCACCCTTCCCCGATTCGCTCGACCCACGCCTCCTGAAGGCGATCACCAGCCGGGGAATCTCCCAGCTGTATACCCATCAGGCCGAAGCGGTCGGCCACGCGATGGCCGGCCGAAATGTGGTGACGATCACCCCGACCGCCTCAGGCAAAACGCTCTGCTACAACGTGCCGGTGATGGACGCGATCCTGAAGGACTCGTCCACGCGCGCGTTGTATCTGTTCCCGACCAAAGCCCTCGCGCAGGACCAGCTCGCGGAACTGCATCAGCTGGCCGAACTCATCGGCGCCGAAGGCGGCGGCGACATCGGCGTCTTTACCTACGACGGCGATACACCCCAGGATGCGCGCCGTGCGATCCGCGGCCGCGCGCACGTGGTGCTGAGCAATCCCGACATGGTGCATTCGGGGATCCTGCCGCACCATCCTCGCTGGGCGAAGCTGTTCGAAAATCTGAAGTACGTGATCATCGATGAACTCCACGCGTATCGAGGCGTGTTCGGGAGTCACCTGGGCAACATCCTGCGGCGTCTCGATCGCGTGTGCCGCCACTACGGGTCGTCACCCACGTTCATCTGTTCGTCGGCCACCATCGCCAATCCCCGCGATCTGGCCGAGCGGCTCACCGGTGCGCCCTTTGAGTTGGTGGAGAAGAGCGGCGCGCCGCGCGGAGAGAAGTACTTCATCTTCGTGAATCCGCCGGTGGTCAACGCGCAGCTGGGAATTCGGCGCTCGTATTTGGCCGAGACACGTCGTGTGGCGATTGAGTTCCTCAAGCGGGGCCTGCAGATCATCGTGTTCGCGCAGAGCCGGCTTTCCACGGAAATCCTGACAACCTACATGAAGGACGCATTCGCCGGCCCTCCGGGTGCCGCCGACGTGGTGCGCGGATATCGCGGCGGCTATTTACCGCTGCGTCGTCGCGAAATCGAGCGCGGCCTTCGTAGCGGCGAGGTGCGATGCGTCGTTTCGACGAGCGCGCTCGAACTGGGCATCGACATCGGAGCGCTGGACGTGGCCGTGATGGCCGGCTACCCGGGTTCCATCGCCGCCACATGGCAGCGCGCAGGACGCGCGGGCCGGCGGTCGGGCCGATCGGCGGCGGTGCTTGTGGCGTCAAGCGCGCCGATCGATCAATTCGTGGCCCGCAACCCCGACTACTTCTTCGACGCGTCTCCCGAACACGCGCTCGTCAATCCCGACAACCTGCACATCCTGCTCGATCACGTGAAGTGCGCGGCGTTCGAATTGCCGTTCACCTCCACGTCCACCTTCGGCGCGTTCAACGTGCAGGAGATGCTGTCGATTCTGAGCGAAGAGGGATTTGTCCAGAAGGCCGGCGAACAGTGGCAGTGGACCCACGAGTCGTACCCGGCCGACGCCGTGAGCCTGCGATCGGTCAGCTCCGACAATTTCATCATCGTGGACCTGACCAACGGCGAAAGGGTGATTGGCGAGACCGACTTCACCAGCGGTCCGTCGGTGCTGCACGAAAAAGCCATCTATATCGTGGAGGGGCAGCTCTATCAGGTGGAGCGGCTGGACTTTGACGGCCGCAAAGCCTTCGTGCGCGCCGTGGAGTGCGACTACTACACCGACGCCATCGACTATACGAAGGTCACGATTCTGGACGAGATGACGGGGTCGTCGGAAACGACCTCAGAGGTCGTTTCGGTCGAGCCAAGCGAAACGACCTCTGAGGTCGTTTCCGGCGCCGCTTCCCCCGTCGCCCACCACGGCGAAGTCCACGTCGTCTCGCGCGTGGTCGGGTTCAAGAAGATCAAGTTCTACACCAACGAGAACATTGGTTCTGGCGAACTCGACCTGCCGGAACAGCAGATGCACACCTCGTCGTACTGGCTCACGGTGCCGCGCGAAACGATGGACGCGCTTCCGCATGGGATCGCCGATCGGCGCGACGGCGTGCTGGGCCTGGCGTTTGCGATGCGGAACGTGGCGCCGCTCCTGCTGATGTGCGACAGTCACGATCTCGGGTTGTCGGTGGACGGCGTGACGACTGATGAAGCCGCGCGCACGGCCGGGACTGTGGAGCCGACGATCTTCATTTACGACAACTATCCCGGTGGCATCGGGTTCAGCGAGCCGCTCCACAGCATGCACAGTGACCTTGTGGCGAAGACGCGCGAGCTGATTGACGGCTGCCCGTGCCGTTCGGGGTGCCCGTCGTGCGTTGGCCCCGAAGGCAACACGGGTCCGCTCGCAAAGACCGTGGCGTCGCATCTGTTGAGGCTGTTGTCGCCGTCGGAGATGCAGAGCGCATGAAGGACCTCGCCTCGCGCCTTCGCGCGATCGTGCGCGATCAGCGGCGCGAGCCGACGATGGAGCCTGGCGAGACCGCCGGAATGGCGGTCGCGCCAGGCTCCACCGATCTCGACGCGCAGGCGGCGATCGCCGCCGCGCTCGGCGGGGCCGTCGTGCCGGCCCCGCCGGGCCAGCACGACAGCGCGTCCGCGTGCCTCGTCATCGATCGCGACTACGACGACGCCCGCTACCATGGCCGGCGGCAGGTGGACGCCTGCCGCGTCTCGCCCCAGGCGCCAGTCGCGCTCTTCGAGCCGCGACTGGCGGCCGTCAGCGACTGGGCGTCGCGCATGGTGTTTTTCGACATCGAGACCACCGGCCTCAGTGGCGGCGCCGGCACCGTCGCGTTCCTCGTCGGCTGCGGCTGGTTCGAAGCCGACGGTTTCCGTGTGCGCCAGTGGCTCATGACCGGCCCGGCGGGCGAGCGCGTCCTGCTGGACGCGCTCGCCCGCACGTTCGACGATGCCTCGCTGCTTGTGACGTTTAATGGGCGCACGTTTGATGTGCCGTTCATGGAAATGCGATGGGCATTCCATCGCCAGGACAGCCCCGTGGAGGACGTGCCGCACTTCGACATGTTGCCCGCCGCCCGGCGTTTGTGGAGCCGGCGCGAGGACGACCCGAGCTGCAGCCTCACCGCGCTCGAGCGATCGGTCCTCGGTTTTCATCGAGTGGGTGACGTGCCGGGCTTCGAAATCCCGGCGCGCTATTTTCAGTTCCTGCGTACGGGCGACCCGGCGGTGATCGAAGCCGTGCTCGAGCACAATCGCCTGGACCTTGTGTCGCTGGCTGCTGTCACCGCGCATGCGTTACGGCTGGCCGAAGACGGCCCGCAGTGGTGTCGTGAACCGAGCGAGCAGTTGGGGCTGGGGCACTTCTACGAGCGGCAAGGCGACATCGAGCGCGCGCTCGATGCGTACACGCTGGCGGGGGCCGCAGACGACCGAGACCTGCGCGGCCGCGCGCTCGAGCGCCAGGCGCTGCTGTTGAGGCGCCTCCATCGGTTTGACGAAGCAGCTGGCGCGTGGCTCCGTCTCGTTGAGGGCGCTGCGCGGCCGTTCAGCGGCATCGAGCGCCGCGCCGCAGAGGCGCTGGCGATTCATCACGAACACCGCGCCGGAGACCTCGGTGAGGCCAGACGATACGCAGAGGTCGTGCGAGGTCAGGTCACCGGCCGCCACGTGGCCGACGTCGACCATCGCCTCGGCCGCATCGCGCGAAAGCAGGAAAAACAAAAGGGCGACCCCCAGGCCGCCCCGTTGCTCGATTCCGATTAAAGAACCCTGGACGCTGGACCCAGGACTCTGGACCCGCTTACGCCGTCGCGCCGGCCTTTTTCGCTTTCGCGGCCTTGTTCGCAGCGGTCTGCGTCTTGCGGCCCTCGGCCGTCTGTGCGCCGAAGCGCTTCGTGAAGCGTTCCACACGGCCTTCGGTGTCAATCAGCTTCTGGCGGCCCGTGTAGAACGGGTGGCAGTTGTTGCAGATGTCGAGGTGCAGATCTTCCTTGGTGGAAAACGACTTCCACGTGGCGCCGCACGCGCATCGCACATCAGTTTCGGTGTACTTGGGGTGAATACCAGGCTTCACAGACAGCTCCTTTTACCCGCGAACAAACATTGATTATAGCCCAGACCGGCGAAGCTGCACCATGAACCATCGGACGCACGTACCCGACCCCCGGACTGCAGGACCCCAGGACCCCGACAAATGTCTTTATTTCTCAACAACATAGCCCCTGTCCCAGCGGTGCGCCCGGAGCAGATCCACCAGGCCTGACGGAAGGCCCTTGCCGTCGCCGGCCGCCATGTTGCCCTCCACATGCTTTAGCCTCCGCATGCCCGGAATGACCGTGCTGACCGCCGGGTGCGACAGGATGAAACGCAGGGCCATCTCGGGCAACGACATGCCCGCCGGCACCAGCTCCTTGAGCGCATCGACCCGGTCTACTGCCTCGGCCAACCGCGCCGGTGGGAAGTACTGGTTGCGGAAATCACCGTCGGGCCAGCGCGTGTCTTTGGTGAGCGTCCCGGTGAGACTCCCTTCGTCCAACGGGACTCGCGCGATGATCGCCACACCCATCTCCTGACACAACGGAAGCAGCGAATCTTCCGGCTGCTGGTCGAAAATGTTGTGCACCACCTGGACGCTGTCGATGAGCCCTGTTCGAAGGGCCTCGATGACGTTGGTTGGATCCCAGCGATTGACGCTGATGCCGAACGCCCGCACTTTGCCCGCGCGCTTCAGACGGTCTACGGCCTCCATCCACTCATCGCACTCGGCCCACGTGTCCGTCCAGACGTGGAACTGCTGAAGGTCGATGCGCTCCACGCCGAGGTTACGCAGGCTGGTATCGGTTGCCGCAATCACGTGGTCGGGCGGATACACGTCCGCGATGTCGTACTCCGGCTTGGCCGGCCACTTGCCGTTTTTCGGCGGCACCTTCGTGGCCACAACCAACGGCTTGTCGAGGTGTGCCGGAAGCACCTGAGCCAACAACCGCTCGCTCTTGCCATCGCCATAGGCCAGCGCGGTGTCGAAAAACGTGCAGCCGAGTTCGATGGCGCGATGCAGCGCCGCCACCGACTCCGCATCGTCTGACCCAGTCCAACCGCCCATGCCCCAGAGGCCGTAGCCCACTTCGGAGACGGGCCATCCCAAGCGTCCAAACGTGCGTACGTGCATGGGCACATTGTACGGTCTGTGCTGTTGTGCTGTTGTGCTCCCGAGCCGGCGTGCCCGGTGCTCCGGTGCACGTGAGCACCACCGCACGGCAGCACCCAGCACAGACAGACGATAGTTCGTATTGCGTATTACTACGCGGTGCGATATAACGTGAGAAGGACGAACGACCATGGCGAAAAAGACCGACGACTCACTCGCTTCCCTCGGCCGGTTTTCGGAGCCGGCTCTGCACATTCTCATCGCGCTGGCGGATGGGCCGAAACACGGCTATGCGATGACGCAGGACATAGAGTCCATGACGGGCAGCCGCCCGGGACCGGGCACGCTGTACGGCGCCATTGCCCGGCTGGAAGCCCGCAAGTGGATTGAGCCCCTTCCGGCTGACGACCGGCGTCGTCCTTACAAGCTCACGTCTGCGGGCGGTAAAGTGCTGCGGGCGCGGCTGGATTCCCTGAAATCGGTCACAAAAATCGCCCTGTCGCGCCTCGCAAACGCATAGGAGGTTCCGATGTCCATCGATCGCATCCTCTCCTGGTTCCCTTCGTCCTGGCGTGTGCGGTACGAGACGGAAGTCCGCGATCTGCTGAACGCCCATGCCTTCGGATGGCGCGAACGTGTGGACCTCCTTCGCGCCTGCGGAGATGCGTGGATGCGCGAGGGAGTGAGTTGGACTTGGGCGTGGCTGCGTTGGACGGCCTCGATTTCTCTCCGGCCCGCCGCAGTATTCGGCGCTGGCTGGTTGCTGGCCACCGGCGCCCAGGCGCTGATTCCTGTCGCCGGATCATTGACGCAGCGGGTGCCGTCGGCGGTGGTACCGGCGGCGGAGCTGGCCCAGATCCTGCTGGCGGCGGGTGTGATGTTCTTCATAATTTCTCCTGCTCGCACGGACGCCGCCCGGCGGCCGACCGGGCTCGTCTGGGCGGGCTGCTTGTTGCTGTTGACCATCGTCACGGTCCTCGGGGGGCCCACCGGTGGATTGGGGCGGGTCAGTGAGAGCATCTGGTTCGGGTTTTTTGCCACGATGCGCTTCCGATGGTTCTATGAGGAGTTCTGGCCTCCCGCAGTGGCTCATCGCGCGCCCGGGTTGCATCTGCGCTAGGCGCGCCGGTGCCAGGGCACGCGGTGCCCGGATGGTAGAATTCCCTCGTCCCCGGAGGGACCTCTCCCATGAAACGCACATCACTGGCGCTGCTGCTCCTGTTATCCGTCGCCGGCCTCGCCGCGCAGACATCCGAACGCGTCGATACCGCCGCAATCGAAAAGATTCGCGAACAGGGATTGAAGCAATCGAAGGTCATGGACCACCTGTTCCAGATGACCGACGTGCGCGGGCCGCGCCTCACAGGTTCGCCCGCCATTGAAAGCGCGGGCGACTGGGTGGTCGAGACGCTGAAGGCGTGGGGACTCCAGAACGCCCGCAAGGAGCGCTGGGCGTTTGGCACCGGCTGGTCCCTCAACAGATTTCACGCGACGATGACCGCGCCGCAGACCATGCCGATCATCGGACTGCCGAAGGCGTGGAGCACGGGGACGAAGGGGATGGTCAACGCCGAAGTGGTGCGGCCCGAGATCACCAACGCGCAGGAAGCCGAGCAGTGGAAGGGCAAGCTTCGCGGGAAGATCGTCCTGACGCAACCCACGCGCGAAGTCCGCATGCTCGAAGGCCGCATCGTCCTTCGCATGACGGACAAGGAGATTGAAGAGGCGTTGACGCCACCGGCGACGGCGCCGGCCGGAAGGGCTGGAGGCGCGGGCGGTCGCGCCGGTGGGGCTGGTGGGCGCGGTGGTGGGGCTGGAGGCGGGCGTGGAGCGGGTGCACCCGGGTGCGGCGCCGGCCTTTAACGTCAATCAGTTCTACGCCGACGAGGGCGTGGTCGCCCTGTTCGACCGTGGTGCGAACACCGACATGAGCGCAGGCGGCAGCGACCTGACGTGGCAGACGCAGCGCGTGGATGGCGGAACAGTGTTTGTGGGCGGCGCCACAGGCGGCGGCCGCAGCAGCGCGAACACAGGCGTGCCGCAGGTGACGCTCGCCGTTGAGCACTACAACCGCATGGTCCGGCTGCTGGATGCGAAGGTGCCGGTCATGGTGGACATCAACGTTGACGTGACGTTCCACCCGGAGACACCCGAGCGCCTCAACGGTTTTAATATCGTCGCTGAGATGCCTGGAACGGATCTGGCGAACGAGATTGTGCTGATCGGCGGCCACTTCGATTCGTGGCATGGCGCGACTGGTGCCACAGACAACGCGACCGGCAGCGCGGCGATGATGGAGGTGCTTCGCATTCTCAAGGATGCAGGCCTCAAGCCGAGGCGCACGATTCGCATTGCGCTGTGGGGCGGGGAAGAGCAGGGATTACTCGGTTCGCGCGCCTACGCGGACCAGCACCTGGGAACCCCGGACGCGCCCAAGCCTGGGCAGGCGCTGCATTCGGCGTACTTCAACCTCGACAACGGCACCGGGAAGGTCCGCGGGATCTGGATGCAGAGCAATCCGCTCGTCGCGCCGATCTTCAGCGCGTGGATTGCACCGCTCAAAGATCTGGGTGTCGAAATCCTTGGGCCGCGATCGGTGACGAGCACGGATCACACGAACATCGACCGGACGGGCGTTCCAGGGTTTCAGTTTGTGCAGGAGCGCCTGGAGTACAACTCACGGACGCACCATTCGAACATGGACTACTACGACCGGGTGCAGGCAGAGGACTTGAAGCAGACGGCCACGGTGGCCGCCGTGTTCGCGTACCACACCGCGATGCGCGACCAGAAGCTGCCGCGCAAGTGAGAAAACGACCTCTGAGAGAAAGAAAACGACCTCTGAGGTAGTTTTCTGTGGGACCGCTGAAAACTACCTCAGAGGTCGTTTTCTTTCTCTCAGAGGTCGTTTTCTTTCTCCTGCGCCAGCCGCCGCAGCCCCTGCAGATCGATCTTCCCGGTCCCCAGCGTCGGGATCGCTTCAATCTGCATGATGTGCTCCTTCTTGGGGATCCACAGCCGCGGAAGATCCGTCGCGTTGAGCTGTGTCCAGATCTCCGCTGGAGCCACATCCAGCCGCGTGTAAAACACGATCAATTTTTCCCCCTTGATGTCGCACGGCACGGATGTGACCGCTGATGCCAGCTCACCAAGGATGTCGTTGATCGTGTCTTCAATCTTGATGTGCGGCACCATCTCGCCGCCGATCTTGCTGAATCGCGACAGGCGATCCGTGATGAAGATAAACCCGTCATCGTCTATCTTTGCGATATCGCCTGTGATGTACCAGCCGTCCTTGATGACTTCGGCCGTTCGTTCGGGCTGATGGAGATAGCCCGACATCAGGTTCGGTCCCTTCACCAGTAGCAGGCCTTCCTGGTTGAAGAGGGGGCCCTCGCCTGTGTCCCGGTCCACCACCTTTGCCGCGACTCCGGGAATGGGGTGGCCAACCGATCCCGCCTTTGTGCCCACCTGGGTGCGGCCTTCCATCACAACGTCGGGGCGATTAGCCGCCACGACCGGCGCCATTTCAGTGCAGCCATAACCTTCGAGCAGTCCGATGCCGAATGCGTCCTGAAACGCCTTCGCCAGGGGCGCGCGCAGTTTCTCGGCGCCAACGATGGCATAACGCAGGTGGGCGAACTGTTCCTTCGTGCAACGACGCACGTAGGACTGGCAGAAGGTGGGCGTGCTGATCAGCATGCTGCCCTTGTAGGTCTCGGCCATTTCGCCCACCGTCTTGGCGTCCATGGGATTCGGGTGATAGGCGACGCTGCAGCCCTGCAGGAGCGGGAACCAGATCGTGCCGGTGAGCCCGAACGAATGAAAGAACGGCAATACACCGATGAAGCAGTCGTTGGGCTCCATGGGAAAGATCTGGGCGAGCGAGTCCACGTTTGCGAGCAGGTTTGCGTGTGTGAGGACCACGCCCTTGGGCTGACCGGTGCTGCCGCTGGAGAAGATGACGGCCGCTGGTGTGGACGCGGTCCAGTCGGGTCGGCCGAGACTCCTGCGAAGCCAGGCGGCTGGGAGGATGCGCGCCCGAGCCAGCGCCGCGATTTTTCGAATGGGCGTGATCTCGCTCCGAAGGTCTTCGAGAAAGACCATGTCGGGCGTCGCGTCCAGGCCCGCCTTGTCGAGGAAGCGTCGCGACGTGATCACGGTGCGAATGTCGCACTGTGCCCGCGCGTCGGCCATCGCGGCTGCACCCGCGGTGAAGTTGAGATTCACCGGAACACGTCCGGCGAAGAGCGTCGCGATGTTGGCAAGGGCGCCGCCAACAGAGGCCGGCAGAAGGAGGCCCACCATGTCCTGACCTTCGGTCCTGCTGCGAATGATGCGTGACAGCAGCAGCGCGCCAACCAGCGTTCGGCCGTAGGTCAGACGTTGCCCCGTGCTGTCGGCCATCGCCAGACCGCGCCAGCGTCGTTTCGCGGTGGAGAGAAACGACGCGTGCAACTGATCGCGCGACTGGCGTCGATGGCGCATCGCCTCGGTGCCCAGTTCGCTGATGGCCGATCGCACCAGTGTGGCCGTGACGGTGGACGGCAGCGGTGGGCCGAAAGCGACGGTGATGGGGTAGGGCAGCCGCTCGGGCAGCTTCCAGAAGAAGCGGCCTTTTTTGAAGCTGAACACACTGCCCCACACGCGGTCCAGGTACACCGGTATCACCGGCACGTCCAGTCCGGCGAGGATGCGCTCGAATCCACGTTTAAACGGGAGCAGGTTACCCGTCCGGCTGATGGAGCCTTCGGCGAAAATGCAGACGACATGCCCGGCTTGGAGTTCGGCGCGAGCGCGCTCGATGGACGCCGCAACGCCGGCTTTGTCACCGGCCGTGACTGGGATCGCATGCATCCGGCTGACCACCGGGTGAATTACCGGCAGATTGAAATACGGACCGTGCATCATGAAGCGCACGAAGCGGTCCACACATGAGCCCACGAGCAGGCCGTCCACCATTGAGACGTGATTGCAGATGAGCAGGGCGGGGCCGTCGCGAGGGACGTGCTTCCGTCCGACCACAGTGATCCGGTAGACCGTGTGGGTGAGCAGCCAGAGCGTGAACCTGATGAAGAAGGCCGGCAACGTGGCCAGCGCGTAGAAGGATCCTGCCAGTGTCAGTAGGCCGGTCACGAGGAACACCCCGGTCATCGACAGGTTCAGGTAAGTGCCCAGCAACCAGAGGAAGACCGACGCCAGCAGGATACCCACGGTCTGCAGAACATTTGCGGTCGCGAGGATGCGACCCTTTTCTTCGAGCGGCGCGCGATGCTGCAGAAGCGCGTTCAGGGGCACGACGAAGAGTCCGCCCGAAAATCCCAGGCCCGCCAAGGTCGCCGCTGACCACCAGTACGACGGTGCCGCTGCTGCCAGGAGGAGCCCGAACAGGGCCAGGCCAAACGAACCCAGCGGCACAAGGCCCAGTTCGATGTGATTGCCCGACAGCCGGCCTGCCACCAGGCTGCCCGTCGCGATGCCGATGGCCATCGCGGTATAGAGCTGCGTCGCACCCGCTTCTCCGACGAGGAGGGTGGTTTCGGCGTGGGGAAGCAGCGCCATCTGCAACAGCGCGCCGAGGAACCAGAAGAAGGAGGTGCCGATTGCGGTCATCCACAGCGTGTGGTTCGCGCGCAGCCTCCGGAACCCGATGACCACTTCGCCCCAGGGAGCCCAGAGCAGCGGCTGTTGGCTTCGACGGGCGCCCGTCTCCGGGATGCGAAAGGCCGTGAGGGTGCCGATGATGGCGATGGCCAGGAGCACCACTGCAATCGCCATGGGAGTCTCGCGAAACGCGGAGAACACCAGGCCGCCGATGGAGGTCCCAAGCACGATCGCGACGAAAGTGCTCATCTCGAGCAGGCCGTTGGCACGCGACAGGTCGGCTTCTGACCACAGCTCGGGGACGATGCCGTATTTGGCGGGGCTGAAGAACGTGGATTGCGCGGCCATGAGGAACAGCACCGCCAGAAGGGCGTCGACCCGGCCGATGAGCAAGGCGGGAATGGCCAGCGCCATCGCGACGATCTCAAGGACCTTCGTCCAGACCAGAACCTGCCGCTTGCTGTGGACGTCCGCCAAGTGTCCGGCATAGCCGGAGAACAGGAGGAACGGCAGGATGAACACCGCGCCGGTGAAGGCAACGCCGTCCACCGGCCCCAGAGCGGTCATCGCCATGAACGACACGACGATTTTGAAGATGTTGTCGTTGAACGCGCCCAGGAACTGGGTCCAGAGGAACGCGTGCGCCCCCGGTTGCGCGAGCGACTGTCGATAAGTCCGGCCCATCGTCAGCCGCGACAATACCCGAAAACGACCTCAGAGGTCGTTTCGTGTACCCAAGACTTTCGAAACGACCTCTGAGGTCGTTTTCGTCGGCACGAGGCTTGTATCAACCAGGTCATGCCATATCCCCCACGACAGACTCCGGCCGGCGTGGTGTTTCACGTTATCAACAGGGCCATTCGAAAACAGCAACTGTTTGCTCAGCCAAGCGACTACAACGCCTTCGTCAACTGCGCGGTCGAGGCACATCGGAAGGTCCCGGTTGGGGTCCTAGCCTACTGTGTGATGCCCAATCACTTCCATTTCGTGCTTCAATCTCGCGAGGATGGGCAGATTTCGAGGTTTATGGCACGAATGACCGCAACGCACAGCAAGCGTTGGCATGTCCATCGGGGTAGTGTCGGCACCGGCGCGGTGTACCAGGGGCGCTTTCGGGCGTTCCCAGTACAGACGGACGATTACTTCTACCGCGTCTGCCGGTATGTTGAAGCCAACGCGGTCAGGGCAGGACTTGTAAGAGCCGCGGAAGAATGGCCATGGTGCAGCCTGGCCGACAGGGTCGCGATGATACCCAGAATTCCAATCGATCCCTGGCCGTTACCGAGGCCGAGTGATTGGAGTACCAGGGTAAATGGCGACCCCTCACGGAACGAAAAGGCGATTCGGGAGTCAATTTCTACCGGGAGACCCTTCGGAGAGCCGTCCTGGGTTGAGCGCGTGGCGAGGGAACTGAGCCTGGAGCACACCCTTCATCCTCATGGCCGCCCCCAAAACGACCTCTGAGGTCGTTTTCTTGGATGCTCGTCAGAAAACGACCTCAGAGGTCGTTTTGGGCGCCTCCGAGATCAGCGCCCCATGGTGGACAGGAACTCGGCGTTGTCGCGGGTCTTCGTGAGGCGCGACAGCATCAACTCCATCGCCTCGGGCGGCGACAGCGGCGTCAGCACTTTGCGGAGCACCCACACCCGGCTGAGGTCCTCCTTGGGCATCAGCAGTTCTTCCTTGCGGGTGCCGCTCTTCTGCATGTCAATCGCCGGGAACACCCGCCGGTCCGCCAGTTTGCGGTCCAGGTGAATCTCCATGTTGCCGGTGCCCTTGAACTCCTCGAAGATCACGTCGTCCATACGCGAACCGGTCTCGACCAGCGCGGTCGCCACAATGGTCAGCGACCCGCCGGCCTCAATGTTCCGCGCCGCGCCAAAGAACCGCTTCGGCCGCTGCAGGGCATTGCTGTCCACGCCACCGGTGAGCACCCGGCCCGACGTCGGCACGATCGTGTTGTAGGCCCGCGCCAGGCGGGTGATCGAGTCGAGCAGGATCACCACGTCCTTGCCGTATTCCACCAACCGCTTGGCTTTTTCGATGACCATCTCGGCCACCTGCACATGGCGCTGCGCCGCCTCATCAAACGTCGACGCCACCACCTCGCCGCGCACCGACCGCCGCATGTCGGTGACCTCTTCGGGCCGCTCATCAATCAGCAGCACGATCAGGTACACCTCGGGATGATTCGTGGTGATGCTGTTCGCGAGGTTCTGCAGCAGCATCGTCTTGCCGGTCCGCGGCTGCGCCACGATCAGGCCGCGTTGCCCCTTGCCCAGCGGCGTCATCAAGTCCATCACGCGCGCTGAGGTGTTGTCGCCGGTGGTCTCGAGCCGGATGCGCCGGTCGGGATACATCGGCGTCAGGTTCTCGAACGACACCCGCTTTCGGGTGTGGTCGGGCGGTTCGAAGTTGACCGCGTCCACCTTGACCAGCGAGAAATACTTTTCGCCCTCTTTCGGCGATCGCACCTGCCCCGAGACGGTATCGCCCGTCTGCAGGTCGAACCGGCGAATCTGCGCCGGCGACACGTACACGTCGTCTGGCCCTGGCAGGTAGTTGTAATCGGGTGCGCGCAGGAACCCGTACCCGTCGGGCAGCATTTCCAGCACACCTTCCGAGAAGAGCAGGCCGCTTTTTTCCGCGCGCGCGCGAAGGATCTGGAAGATCAGGTCCTGGGTCCGCAAGCCGGTGGCATGGGGCAGGTCCAGGTCCTGGGCAATCCTGGTCAACTCGGCGACGCTCATCTCTTTGAGCAGCGCGAGATCTGTTGCGGGCGTCGGTGCGTGTTGAGTCAACGGTAGAAGCCGGTGCCGAGCGGGTCCGGCTTAGTGCCGGGTGCGAAGTTCGTGCCCGGGAATATCCGACTCTGGCGGCAGCGTCGGCAGCGGCCCCTCGAGGGCCGTCCGAAGCACGTCATCCATCGTCTCGACCAGATGCACTTCCATCGTGTCGAGCACATTCTTCGGAATTTCCGAGAGGTCCTTCTCGTTGTCCTTCGGCAGCAGGATCGTGGTGACCCCGGCGCGATGGGCCGCGAGCAGCTTTTCCTTCAGTCCACCAATCGGCAGCACCTTGCCGCGCAGCGTGATTTCACCCGTCATCGCCACGTCGCGACGCACGGGCACGCGCGACAGCGCAGAGACAATCGCCGTGGCCAGCGTGATGCCCGCCGACGGGCCGTCCTTGGGAATGGCGCCTTCGGGAATGTGCACGTGGATATCCGTCCGCCGGTTGAAGTCGCGGGGAATCCCCAGCTCTTCCGTCTTCGACCGCACCCAGCTCATGGCCGCCTGCGCCGACTCCTGCATGACATCGCCGAGTTTTCCGGTGAGCGTGAGCTTGCCGCGCCCCGGCATCAACGTGGCTTCTGCCACCAGCAATTCGCCGCCGACTTCGGTCCACGCCAGACCGGTCGCGATGCCGATTTCGTTCTTCTCTTCGGCCATCGAGGGACGGAACCGCGGCACGCCGAGATACTCGGTGACCTTGGCGCTGTCGATCAGTTCGCTGAAGTCCGCACCCTGCACCACGACCTTCCGCGCCACTTTGCGGCAGATGGCGGCCACTTCGCGTTCGAGGTTCCGCACGCCGGCTTCGCGCGTGTAGCGCTGGATGATGGTCTGATACGCCTCATCCTTGAACACGATATTGGCGGACGTGAGACCGGCACCTTCCACCGCCTTGGGCCCGAGGAAGCGCTTGCCAATCTCGAGCTTCTCCATCTCGGTGTATCCGGCCAGCTGCAGCACTTCCATGCGGTCGCGCAGTGCCTGCGGAATCGAATGCAGCACGTTGGCCGTGCAGATGAACATGACGTTCGACAGGTCGTACTCCACGTCGAGGTAGTGGTCCAGGAACGTGCCGTTCTGTTCCGGGTCCAGCACTTCGAGCAGCGCCGCCGATGGGTCGCCCCGGAAGTCCATGGACATCTTGTCCACTTCGTCGAGCAGGAACACCGGGTTCATGGTGCCCGCCTTCTTCATCATCTGGATGATCTGGCCGGGGAACGCGCCGATGTATGTGCGCCGATGTCCTCGAATTTCCGCTTCGTCGCGCACGCCACCCAGCGAGAGGCGCACGAACTTGCGGTTCATCGCGCGGGCAATCGAACGCGCCAGCGATGTCTTGCCCACTCCAGGGGGGCCCGCCAGCGTCAGAATTGTGGCCTTCGGCTTCTTGACCAGCACCCGGACGGCCAGGAACTCGATGATGCGTTCCTTGATCTTCTCGAGCCCGAAATGGTCGTCGTGCAGGATCGCTTCGGCCTTCTTCAGGTCGCGACCCTCCTTGGACTTCTTGTGCCAGGGCATCGCGATCAGCCAGTCGAGGTAGTTCCTCGACACGGTTGCTTCGGCCGACATCGGCGGCATCGCGTCGAGCCGCTTGAGCTCGTCGATGGCCTTCTTTTCAACTTCCTTCGGCATCCGGGCCTGGGCGATCTTCTTCTTCAGGTCGTCGCCTTCGTTGCCCTTGTCATCCTTGCGTCCCAGTTCGCGCTGGATGGCCTTCATCTTCTCGTTGAGGTAGTACTCCTTCTGGGCCTTCTCCATCTGCTTCTTCACGCGAGACTGGATGCGGCGGTCTACCTGGAGCTTGTCTACTTCAGCTTCGAGCACGGTCACGATGCGCCCGAGGCGCTCGAGCGGCGCGACGATCTCGAGCAGGTTCTGCTTTTCCTCGATGCCCACCTGCAGGTGCGCGGCGATCGTGTCGGCCAGGCGCGACGGGTCGTCTACGCGCACGGCGGCAATCATCGCGTCGTACTGCAGCGTGTTCGACAGCTTCACGTACTGTTCGAACAGCGTCACCACGCGGCTCATCACGCCTTCGGCATCGGCGGGTGCCTCGGCCTTTTTCGGCAGCACCTTCACCGTGACGCGGAAAAATCCCTTGTCTTCCTTCCATTCGACCGCGCGCGCGCGTTCGACACCTTCCACCAGCACCTTGATGTTGCCGTCGGGCAGTTTCAACGACTGCACGATATTCGCCACACAGCCCATCGTGTAGATGTCGGCAGGCTGCGGATCGTCAATCGCCGCATCGTGCTGCGCGGCCAGGAAAATTCGCTTGTCGGTGGTCAGCGCATGTTCAAGCGCGCGCGTCGATGACGGCCGTCCAATGACAAACGGCATCATCATGTGCGGAAACACCACGACGTCGCGCAGTGGGACGATAGGGAGAGTTTCGTACTGATCCATGGTTAGTCGGACTATCCCGCCTTTTCCATCACGGTAATTGGTTCTTTCTTCGACTCTACCACCTCGCGTGTGATGACGCACTCCCGAATCTTCTTCTGACCCGGCAGGGTGTACATCAGGTCGAGCATGATGTCTTCAATGATCATCCGCAGACCGCGCGCGCCGATCTTGCGCTGCAGCGCCCGCTCCGCGATCGCTTCCAGGGCGTCGTCTGTGAAGCGCAGCTTCACATTCTCGTAATCGAACATCCGCTGATACTGACGGGTGATCGCATTCCGCGGCTCCGTGAGGATCTGGATGAGTGCGGGCTTGTCAAGTTCGTGCAACGTGCCCACCACCGGCAGGCGGCCGACGAATTCAGGAATGAGCCCGTACTTGATCAGGTCGCCGGGTTCCACCTGTTCGATCAAGGTGACCGAGGCCTCGACGTTCGACTTCACGTCGGCCTTGAAGCCCAGCGTCTTTTTGCCGATGCGCCGCGCAATCTGTTTGTCGAGTCCGACAAACGCCCCGCCGACGATGAAGAGGATGTTGCTGGTGTCGATCTGGAAAAATTCCTGGTGCGGATGTTTACGTCCGCCCTGCGGCGGCACGTTGGCCACCGTTCCCTCCAGAATTTTCAGCAGCGCCTGCTGCACGCCTTCGCCGGAGACATCGCGCGTGATCGACGGGTTTTCATCCTTGCGGCAGATCTTGTCCACCTCATCCACATAGATGATGCCCTGTTGCGCCTTCTCGATATCGCCACCGGCTGCCTGCAGCAACTTGAGGATGATGTTCTCGACGTCTTCGCCGACGTATCCCGCTTCGGTCAGCGTGGTGGCGTCAACAATCGTGAACGGCACCGACAGAAGACGCGCCAGCGTCTGGGCGAGCAACGTCTTGCCCGTGCCGGTGGGCCCAATGAGCAGGATATTGGACTTGGTCAGTTCGACGTCGTTGCGGCCCTTGGACTGCTTGGCGATCTCAAGGCGCTTGTAATGGTTGTAGACGGCGACGGCCAGCTTCTTCTTCGTCTGGTCCTGGCCGATGACGTACTCGTCGAGGAACTTCTTGATCTCGATGGGCGTCGGCAACCCCGTGCGCGTGGTGGTCTTGTCGAACTTGTTGTCGTCCGCAATGATGTCGTTGCACACCTCGACGCATTCGTCGCAAATGAAGACCGTCGGGCCCGCAATGAGCTTGCGGACGTCGTTCTGGTCCTTGTTGCAGAACGAGCAGCGGAGGACGTCGGTGTCACCGGCTTTTTTGGTCATGAATCCTTCCGAAGTGTCGGTCCGCCAGCGCTACGCACGACGATTGAGGACATCATCGATAATACCGTAGTCTTTTGCTTCACCCGCACCCAGGATGTAGTCGCGGTCTGTGTCCTGGGCGATTTTCGACACGGGTTGCCCCGAGTGGTGGGCCAGAATCTCATTCAATTGCGCACGCATGCGCAGAATTTCCCTGGCGTGGATGTCGATGTCGCTCGCCTGGCCCCGCAGCCCCGACATTGATGGCTGGTGGATCAGGATGCGCGCGTTCGGCAGCGAAAACCGCTTCCCTTTGGCGCCGGCCGCCAGCAGGACCGCTGCCATCGATGCCGCCTGCCCGATGCAATACGTCTGCACCTGCGGCTTGATGAACTGCATCGTGTCGTAGATCGCCAGACCGGCCGTGATCGACCCGCCGGGGCTGTTGATGTAGAGCAGGATGTCGCGCTCGGGATCCTCGGCCTCAAGGAACAACATCTGCGCGATCACCAGGTTCGCAATCGCGTCGTCAATCTCCGTGCCGATGAAGATGATCCCGTCCTTCAGCAGCCGGGAGAAAATGTCGTACGCCCGTTCCCCACGGTTCGTCTGCTCGACGACCATCGGCACGAGTTGCGATTTCGGAGTCACCATCTAAGAGACCTGCGCTTTCTCAAGCAGCCACGCTACCGTTTTTTCGCGGCGGATCCCCGATTCAATCGGGCCAACGCCGCCTTCCTTTTCCAGCCGAGCCCGGACGGCCGCTGCCGTGCGCCCCGTGCGTTCCGCGAACTTCTCCACCTCGGCGGCCACATCCTCTTCGGCGGCCGCAAGGCCTTCGCGCCGCGCAATTTCGTCGAGCACCAGCGTGCTCTTGACCGTTTCTTCCGACGGCCCCTTCTGCCGCTCCCGGAACTCCTGCCAGTCGATGCCCGCCTTCATCGGGTCCATCCCCTGATCCATCAGGCGGCGCACAAATTCTTCCAGCCGCCGATCGATCTCCCGATCCACCAGCACCGCCGGCACCGGTGTGCGCATCCGCGCCGCCAGATCCTGCAGCAGATCGTGCCGCACCTTGTGTTCCGCCTCGTGTTCCGCTTCGTGCTGCAGGTCGTGCCGAATCCGGTCGCGCAGCGCCTCGATCGTCTCGACTTCGCTCACTTCCTTCGCGAATTCGTCGGTCAGCTCGGCCAGTTCCTTGCGGCGCAGTCCCTTGACCGACACCTCGTAATCCACCGTGACGCCCGCAAGCTCGGGCACTTCATACTCAGTGGGATACGTCACCGAGAACGTCCGCGTGTCACCTGCGGCAACGCCGCTCAGGTTTTCATCAAACCCCGGAGGGTTGCCTTTCGCGCCCAACTCGATCGACACGTTCTGCATCGGCTCCGGCTTCGCATCGTCCTTCTTGACCGTGCGGGTGACGTCCATCAGGACCGCGTCGCCCACACTTGCAGTGCGGTCTTCCACCGGATGCCACTTGGCCGCCCGCTGGCGCAATTGCTCCAGCACCTGGTCGACGGCGCCCACTTCAAGGATGGCCGGCGGTTTCGTCAGCGCGATGCCCGTGTATTCGCCCGGCTCGATGGGCGGCACCGTTTCAAACTCCGCGAGAAATGTGAGCGGCTGGCCCTCATCAAGCACAACATCCTTGATGTCCGGGGTCGCCACGGGCCGCAGGCCCCGCTCGCGCAACGCCTCGTCCACCAGGCGCGGGATCATCGCGTTGGCCACGTCATACAGGATCTGGTCCTTGTAGCGTTGCTTCACGACGGTCATGGGCACCTTGCCCTGGCGGAAGCCGGGCACGCGGGCGCTGCGGCTGTAGCCCTGCGCCACTTTCTGGATTTCGGCGGCCACGGCCTCGGGCGGCACTTCAAACAGCAGATGTTTCTGGGTCTCGGTGACCTCGGTCAGTTCGATCTTCATCACTTTAATTGTATAGGTGTGCGCGGGCGTTGCGGGGTGAGATGGTGCGAAAGGGGGGAGTCGAACCCCCAAGGCCTTCCGGCCACCGGATTCTAAGTCCGGCGCGTCTGCCAGTTCCGCCACTCTCGCGTCACGCCAAGATTACCAGATCGATGGAACCATTGGTCCTAATGTGGCGTAACATAACGCGTAGTTATGTCCAAGACCCTGCCCCCCATCACGCACCTCCAGTTCCTCGTCCTCGAGGCCCTGGCCGAGACTGAACAGGCAGGCCGCGACCTGCGCGACCTGCTGGCCGGATATGGCGTCCGCAACTCCGCGCCGGCCTTTTACCAGATGATGGCGCGTCTTGAAGCGTCAGCGTTGGTGGAAGGGTGGTACGACCAGAAGTTGGTGGCGGGCCAGAACGTGAAGGAGCGCCGGTATCGGCTGACCAAGGCCGGTGAGCGTTCGGTGGAGGCCACGCGCAACTTCTATGTCGCACGCCTCGCCTCAGCGCGCCTCCTGCGCAAGAGGTCGCATGCCTGAACGTTGGGTGGCCTGGTGCCGGCGGCTCGTGCCCGAGCCCCTGCGCACGGACGCATTTGATCCCACGGCGGAAGATCTCCTGCACGCCGCTTGCCTGTCTCGTCGGCCCCGCATCGCCGCGCGCGTCATTGACGGCGCGCGCCTGAGAGCACGCGTTCTGCTCGCGGCCCTCGAATGCCGTCGTCTTGCCGCCTTCACTCCACCGTCAAGCCACCAGCTCCCAGGCTGGGGCCCAGTCAGAAAGGGCACCATGTTCCGCGACCTCATGACCGTCACTCGTCGCCTCTGGCGCGAGCCCCGATTTACCGCCGCTGTCATCCTCACATTGGCCCTGGGTCTGGGCGCCAACCTCACCGTGTTTACCTTCGTCGATGCGTATCTGATCGCGCCACTTCCCGTACCGCAGCCGGGCGAGCTGCTGCGCGTGTCTCAAGATCGCGACGGGGGCAGCGCCGACCTCGCGTCGTATCCCAACTATCGCGATGGTCGCGATGCGTCACGTGCCGTGATCGATCTGGCGGCGCACACGCAGACGATGGCCCTGGTCGGGCCGCCGGATGCGGGGGAGGTGCGTGCGATTGAAGTGGTGTCGGGCAATTACTTCCGCGTCCTCCGCCTCGTACCCCAGGCGGGGCGACTCCTGAGTGACACCGATGACCTGGCGGAGCTGGCCAGTCCTGTGGTCGTCATCAGCGACGGGTTCTGGCGTGCCCGACTGGGCGCCCGTTCAGACGCGATCGGTGCGCCGCTCTACATCAACGGCGCCAAATTCGAGGTCGTCGGCGTCGCGCCCGCAGGATTTCATGGCACGTTCGCCGCGCACCGCGTGGATGTCTGGGCGCCCATCACCATGCAACAGCACGTGCGGCCCCGCGGACTGTCGATCGACCGCCGTGCGTGGGGATGGCTGTGGATGATCGGTCGGCTCACACCCGGGCATGGGCCCGCTGATGCCGAGCGGGCGCTGGCGGCTGCGGCTGACGGCATCAATCGGCAGTTTCCGCCCTCGAGACCCGCTGATGCCCTGGCGTATGTCGTTCAGCCCGTGAGCGCCCTGTCGGTGGGCGACCAGGCGCGACTGACGCCGGTGTTATTGACGGCCTTTGCGTTCACGGGACTGCTGTTCATCGCGACATGCGCGAACCTCGCCGGACTGATGCATGCGCGGGTGGCGGCACGACGCAAGGAGTTGGCGGTGCGCCAATCCCTTGGCGCGGGCCGCCTTCGCCTGATGTGGGAGTGGATGGTCGAATGCACGCTCCTGGCGCTGGGTGGTGGCGTCGCTGCGCTGGTCGTCGCCCGGCTCACCGCCCAACTGCTGGGGGCGGTCGAGCTGCCGCGCCAACTGCTGGGCGACTTGTCGTTTGACACCACGCTTCAGTGGCGCGTGGCCGTCTACACCCTCGGTGTGTCATTACTCGGTGCCGTCCTCTTCGGCGCTAGCAGCGCCTGGCGCGCGGCGCGCCAAGTACCGGTCGACGCGCTCAAAGAGGAAGGCGGCAACTCGTCCGGGGGCCGCCGGAGTGTCCGGGCTCGGCGCGCGATGGTGACCGTGCAGGTGGGTGTGTCGGTCGTGCTGCTGATGCTGGCGTCGCTCCTGACCACCAGCCTGCGTCGGCAGCAGCAGGCGTCACCGGGCTTCGACACCTCGGTGATGGGCGTCCTGTCGGTGCATCTGCAGCGTCAGCGCGTGCCCGAGGGCGAGTGGCCCGCACTCACCCAGCGGGCCCTGGACGCGGCGCGTGCCGTCCCTGGTGTCGAGGCCGCCGATTTGGGCCTGCGCGCGCCCCTGGAACAGGGCGAAGACGTGCAGACCATCCGGATACCCGGCTACGACCCGCAGCACGAGGCCGACGGACTCTCGATCGATTTCAACCAGGTGGGACCGCAGTACTTCGACACACTCGGATTGCGATTTGCGTCAGGCGGCCCCTGGGATCCGCGCAACAGCGCGCCGACCGTCGTGGTCAATCACACGATGGCGGCCCGCTATTGGCCGGGGACCGACCCGGTTGGCCGCACGGTACTCATTGGCCGGACGTCGGCGACGGTGTCCGGCGTCGTGGCCGACTCGGCGTACTACAACGTGGGCGAGTCGCCCCGACCGTTCATCTACCTGCCCGCACACGTGCAACCACCGGGGGGCTTTGTGCTGCATGTGAGGGCGGCACGTGGCACTGACCCTGCGGCTCTCATGGCCGTGGTGGCGAAATCCCTGGCGGGGTCCGACGCCCGACTCGCACCGTTTGACGTCATGGCCTTCAACGAACTACGCCAGGTTCCCCTCTTTCCCACACGGCTGCTGACGATGGCCGCCCTGGTGTTTGGCGTGGTCTCGGTCATTCTCACCGCCGTCGGTTTGTACGGCGTGATTGCGGCGTCGGTCAGCGCGCGGACGCGAGAGATCGGAGTACGCCTGGCGTTAGGAGCGCAACCGGACCGCGTGCAGCGCGGCATCATCGCCGAAGCCCTGACGCTTGCGGCGGTTGGCGGCAGTGCGGGTCTGGTGGCCGGCTACCTTGCCGCGTACCAACTGCGCGCGTGGCTGTTCGACGTCGCGCCCTTTGACCTTGCCATCACGGTTGGCGTGGTCGCAACGGTTGCGGTGCTGGCCATGGCGTCGGCGTGGATACCGGCTCGGCGCGCTGCGCGGGTGGACCCGGTCAGGGCGATGAGATGAAATCAAACGACCTCTGAGGTAGTTTTCACACCACCTCAAGAAAACTACCTCAGAGGTCGTTTGATCAGAAATTCAGCCAGCGGCTGAACTTCACCAGGAATGTGTTCGTCGATGGCGCTTCGAACAGGTCGCCGAAGTTGCGGCCGAACTGGAAGTCTCCGAGTGAGCCGAAGCTATCGCGGCCCTGCTGCCACACCACGAAGAGCGCCGACCCGGGACGATACTCCCAGCGCAATACATTGGTGGTGCGGAACGACCGGACGTTGAAATCCGGATTTCCCGAGTACGCAAATGGCTGGTATCGGCCCTCATACGACTTGGAGCGGCCGTTGGTGAGTTCCTTGAACCCTGAGTAATCCCCCGCCGACACAAACGGCTGCGCGTACACCTGCAGGGACAACGCGGGCGTGATGGTGTAGTTCACTCGCGCCGTGAGGCGCACCGTGGTCTGGTTCAGTTTGCCGAACACGTAGTGGGCGCCGCTCGCATCGGTCAGGTTGGTGATCCACTGCGACTGCGAGTGGTTCCGATTGAACCCAATGCCGGTGCTGACAAGCAGGGCTGACGACGGGCGAAAGGTGATTGTGGGTGAGAGGTCGCGCTGCCACGCCCCATGGCCGTCTTTGTACCAGGAGAAGTTCATGGAACCGAAGATGGTTTTGCGGTCGTCGGTCTGGAAGAACCCCCACTGATTCAGCGCGGCATTGGAGTAGCCGCCCGGGCCGCCGCGCGTGAGGCGATCGGCAAACCCCTGACCGTTGTAGTTGAGTCCGGTGCCGAACGACCAGTTGTTGGTAAACATCCAGTGCGCGTTCACGTTGCCGCCCCAGAAGCGACGATCGCCGTCGAAGTTCCAGCCGTTCCACTGGTTGAAGTTGATGCTGAAATCTCGCACGTATTTGCCCGGCGTGTTTTCGCGGTACTGGAACCACGCACCCTGGCTGATTTCGTCGGCGCGCTGGTGGAAGCCGAGGTCGTTGATATCAAAGCCCGGCGACTTGTAGTTGGCGTACACGTTGAACCGCGTATTGCGGCCGGCGATCTTGTTGAACGACAGCTGTCCCCCATGCCCGCCGAGCGACGTTCGGGTGGGGTCGTACTCCACATGGTCGGCGTCCGGCCGTTGATAGCTGTGCACCGTGCTGAGCTGCAGGCGCGACATCGCCTCGGGAGTGCCCGACACGCTGCTGCCGGCAAGGTAACCGTTGATGCTGAACCGCTGGCCCAGTCGCCAATCGCCGTCGATGCCGCCCGTGACGGCCGACTCGGGCAGGAACCGCAGGTCGTCGGTGAGCTGGCGCCTGGTGGCCGTGGCCATGACGCCCAGCCGCGATCGGTTGTCGAACTCGCGGGTGGCCCGCACCACCGAATAGTTCGTCAGCGGTTCCACCGGCGTGTCGGTCACAGCGAGCGACGAGCCCGACGCGACCTGCGCCCACTCCCGTCCCGTGACGGCATTCAGCGCGCCCACCGAGAATTTTCCGACGCGTCCCGTCAGTTTCGCGGCGCCCAGAATGGTGGAGTTGGTCGGTTGATAGGCATACCCGCCGTCAGGCGCGGACACAAACCGTTGCGGCGACCGGCCCACCCGGCGCGAGTAGAACAGGCCTGTGCAGCTGCCGTCGTTGCAATCCACATCGAACCTGAAGGTGCCCGACCCTTCCACGAAAAACGGCCGCCGCTCGGCGAAGAACGTTTCGAACCCTGAGAGGTTGACCACAGCCGGGTCAGCCTCGACCTGTCCGAAGTCAGGATTCACAGTGCCCGTCAGCGTCAGGCCGGGTGCCACGGCGTATTTCATGTCGAGTCCGACGGTGGCACTGGGATCGGGTGATCGCCGCAGGGGATCACTGGCGGAGACCGGGGCCGTTGTCACCTGTGAGAGCGCGTAGGGCATGACCTCGAACTTCTTCTGGCCGCCGGTGAGGTTGAGGCCGGTCAGATCGCCGAATGACGACACATAGCCGCTCGCGTTGCGCGAGAGCAGTGGCCACGTGGATGTTTCGTTGAGCCGGGCGATGGTGCGGGCCGCCGCGAAGCCGAACACGGCGTCGGTGGCAATGTTGAAGCGCACCTGCGAGAAGGGAATTCTGAACTCCGCACGCCATCCCCCCGCATGACGGCTCACGGCCACGTCCCACACGGCATCCCACCCGCGGTCGTTGCTGGTGTCGTTGAACCAGTAGCGGTCGTATTTCACGCCGGCGGCGTTGACCCCGAACTCATAGGCTGACCGCCGGTCATAAAACGAGTCGAGATGAATAGACACCCAGTCTGACGGCGACGAGTCGTCTCGACGCGTGAGGATGCCCACGATTTGCGCCGGGTCAGAATCAATCGCGTTCACCGCTACATACAACGCGGTGGCGTCGTACGCGATTCGCACTTCCGTGTCGTGTGAAGCTGGCGCGCCTTCGCTGGGCTGCCGCTGCACAAAGCCCTTGACCATCGGCGCCTTGGCCCAGGCCTCGTCGTTCAGCTCGCCGTCAACACGCAGGGCCGTGGTCTCAGGGCCGAGCGCAAGCGCCGCGATGGCGGGTACGGCGCCATTGGCGCGCGTGGCTGAACTCCACGAGCCAAACAGGAGGGCAGTCAGAGCAAGCGGCGTCAGTATCCGTCGAGTCATGTCCGGGGTTAGACGGGGGGAGTGCGCCAGAAGTTGTGATCGCGCGGATGTTCGCCTGCGAACGGCCTCGTGATGTACTGTGCGCGCCATGGGACGTCTCCTTTTTCGTGCCGCGTTATTTACCGCACTTGCATCGTCATCGGTCGTCGCGCAGGGACCGGTGCCCCGTGCGCAGGGATCAGTGCCGACGGTGATCGCATCCGAACCCGGAATTTCCCCGGACGGCGCCGAGATCGCATTCGCCTCAGGAGGCGACATCTGGTCTGTGCCTTCCGCCGGAGGAGAAGCACGGCTGCTTGTGTCACACGAAGCCACCGAGCGTCGCCCGCTGTTTTCGCCCGACGGCCGCCGCCTGGCCTTCATGTCATCGCGCACGGGCGGCGGTGACATCTATGTGCTCACCCTTGATTCGGGCGCGCTGCAGCGGCTCACTTCGGATGACGGACAGGAGACGCTGGAAGCGTGGTCGCCCGACGGCCGCTGGGTCTACCTCTCTGCCACCGGCCGCGACATTGCCGGGATGAACGACGTCTATCGCGTGTCGGCCGAGGGCGGCACGCCGATGCCCGTGAGCGATGAACGCTACGTCAACGAATTTCACGTGGCGCCGTCGCCCGACGGATCGTCCCTGGTGGTCGCTGCACGCGGAATTTCATCGTCTCAGTGGTGGCGGCGCGGCAGCAGTCACATTGATCAGTCTGAGTTGTGGTGGATGTCTGCACTTGACGGCACTCCCGTCTATCGCCAGTTGACGACGCGCGATGCGCGGCAGGTGTGGCCGATGATGACCGCAGACGCACGATCGCTGTATTACGTGTCAGACCGCGGGGGCGCCGAAAACATCTGGATGCGCGCGATGCCGGGCTCGCCGGGCACGGCGGGGCTCGACGCCGGGCGGAAGGTGACGACGTTTACGGACGGGCGCGTGTTGTTCCCATCGCTGTCGGCGAACGGAAGAGTGATGGTGTTCGAGCGGGAGTTCGGTGTGTGGACGTTTGACCCGACGACGCGGGTCGCGCGCCAGGTGCCGATTCGTTTGAAGGGCGCGTCTGCCGTGCCGGTCTCAGAGCGCCAGCGCGTCACCAACGGATTTTCGGATCTGGCATTGTCTCCCGACGGCCGGAAGGTGGCCTTCGTAGCTCGAGGCATCCTCTTTGCGGCGTCGGCGAAGGATGCCGGCGACGCCACGCGAGTGACCACGTTGCCGGGGATTGTGTCGCAACCCGTGTGGGCGCCCGACAGCCGGCGGCTGGCCTATGTCGCGGCGCGCGACGGTGCGCAGCGCCTCTACCTGTACGACTTCGTGTCGAATCAGGAGACCACGCTCACACGAGGAGCCGGCGTGGACATCTCGCCGGTGTTCTCCCCCGATGGCACCCAGATGGCGTTTCTGCGCGACCGTCGCGAGTTGCGCGTACTGACGCTCGCGACCTCTGCCGAACGGGTGCTCGCTTCGGGTGCATTTGCGGATGCGATTGATACCCCGATACCCGCGTGGTCGCCCGATGGCAAGTGGGTCGCGTTGTTTGCCATCGGATCCAAGTCATTTACAAACGTCAGCCTGGTGCCGGTCGGCGCACCCGGTGGACCGCCGCGCCCGATCAGTTTTCTCTCGAATGTCTACGCCAACTCGCTGGCCTGGTCGCCCGATGGGCGCACGATGTTCTTTGACACCCGGCAACGCACCGAGCAGGGCCAGCTGGCGCGCGTGGATCTCACACGGCGAACACCGAGATTCCGCGAGGACCTGTTCCGCGATCTCTTTTTGACGCCCGCGCGGCCTTCGGTTCCCGTCCCGCCGCCTTCCGCCTCTGCTCCTGTCGGAGCGACGACGGACAAGCCGCCCGCACCGCCGGCCCAACCCGAGCCTGTGTTCGAGGGTGTGCGTGGTCGCCTGTCGCTGCTGCCGCTTGGTCTGGACGTCCAGAGCGTTACCGTCAGCCCCGACGGAAAGCTCGCGCTCGTGGCGGCTGCGGCGGCCGGACAGACGAATCTCTACACGTATTCGCTGGACGAACTTGGCGAGCGGCCGGTCGCGCGACAACTGACGACCACCGCCGGTGCGAAATCAGATGCGCAGTTCAGCCCTGACAGCCGCGAGGTGTATTACCTCGACGCGGGGCGCATCCAGATTGCCACCGTTGAGCGGCGTGAGGCGCGCCCGCTGGCCGTCACCGCAGAGTTCACCACCGACTTCGCCACCGACAAGTTTGAGGTGTTTCGCGAGGCGTGGACACTCTTGCGCGACAACTTCTTTGATCCGGCGTTCAACGGTGTGAACTGGGAAGGGTCACGCGAGCGGTACGGGCCCCTGGTGGCTGCGTCCGCCACGCCTGATGAAATGCGGCGCGTCATGAGCCTGATGATTGGCGAATTGAATGCGTCGCATCTCGGTCTTTCGGGGCCAGGGGGTGGGGCACCTGTCGTCGGGCAGTTGGGATTGCGATTCGATCGGAAGACCTTCGAAACCAGCGGTCAATTGCGGATCACCGAGGTGGTGATGCTGGGGCCGGCCGACGTGTCGGGCCAGGTCAAGGTGGGCGACTACCTCCGTTCGGTCGGGGGGCGTCCCGTCGTCGCGGGGTTCAACCTCGACGAGGCGCTGGCACATACCGTGGACCGGCGTGTGGCGATCACGGTGTCGTCCACGCCCAGCGACACCCCTCGCGAGGTGGCGCTCAAGCCGATCGATCAAGGGACAGAGAAGTCACTGCTGTACCGGCAGTGGGTCGAACGCAATCGCGAGTACGTGCTCAAGACGAGCGGCGGAAGGCTCGGGTACGTGCACATGGTCAACATGAGCGCGGCAGCGCTCGACCAACTGCACATCGATCTGGACGTGGAGAATCACGAACGCGATGGCGTGGTGATCGATCTGCGGAACAACAACGGCGGATTCGTGAACGCCTATGCGCTTGATGTGTTCGCGCGCCAGCCGTACCTGAAGATGTCGCTCCGGGGCCTGCCTGAATCGCCCGCGCGAACGGTGCTGGGCCAGCGCGCCCTCGAACTGGCCACGGTACTGGTGGTCAACCAGCATTCGCTGTCGGATGCCGAGGACTTCACCGAAGGCTACCGCACGTTGAAGCTGGGACCGATCGTGGGTGAGCCGACGGCCGGCTGGATCATCTATACGTGGAACCAGCGGCTCGTGGACGGGTCAACACTGCGGCTGCCGCGTATGCGCATTCGCGCGGCCGACGGCTCCGACATGGAAATGCACCCGCGTGGCGTTGACGTTGACGCGACCAGGCCGCTTGGCGAGGGCGCTACCGGACGGGACAGCCAACTCGATCGCGCGATTCGCACGCTTCTGACCAGATTGGGATTCGCGGAGTAAGACCATGGACGCGATTCTTGTCATTCGTAATGGCGAAATGTCACAAATGTCCGAAATGGCGAACTGCGGACAGATCAATGCAGGGGAATGTTCGAATGTCCAGGGCGCGCAATGAACGAATGACCCTGGAGCAGCAGATTCAACCATTGACCACCAAGGACATTCGAACATTCTTCCCTGCAATGGTTTGTCCGGCATTTCGCCATTTCGGACATTTGTGACATTTCGCCATTACGCCCGGCGCCCTAGCGGCGCGTTAGCGGTAATGTTGCGCCGCGCGAGTGAGTTCATCGCGAAGCGAATGAGCGAGCGTCGTCGGCGCAATGACCCGCACGTCCGCGCCGAACCCAAGAAGCCAGGACCGCAGTGCCCAGTCGTTTGAGACGTCCAGCGTCATCCGCACCCGGCCATCCTCGAGGACGCTGACCTGCTGGGACTCGTGCCACGTCCGGCCCTGCACATAGGGTGCGGCGCGTGCGGCGAACTCGACTTCGATGCGCTCAGGTTCTGCCGAGAAGACTCCAAGCGATGCCCCGAAGATGTCGTTCGGCAACTCGCGCGTCTTCCGGAACGTGGTTTCCTGCACTGAGAGCCGTTCGATTCGCTCCACGGCAAACGTCCGGAACTCCGAATATTGCGGCACCCACGCCACCAGGTAGACGCCACCCTGCGCGAGCGCCAGCCGGTACGGCTGCACGCTGTACGCCTTCGCGCGCCGACTCGCCGCGGAGAAATACTGCATTTCGATGATGCGGCGATCACGCACGGCTTCGAAGAGCCGGCGGGTGACGTCCACCAGCTCTCGCCGCGCCCCTCCGGCGCCAGGAACGGCCTTTGTGGAGACCACCTGCGGAAGCGTTGCAAGAAACTCACGCATGCGCGGATTCAGCGCGCCTTCAATTTTTGCCAGGGCCGCGCGCAGCTCGTCGGCCAGCGGCCACGCCGACAGCGCTTCAACAATCGAGCGGCTCAGATACAGCGCAGCCACGTCCTGCACACTCAGACCGGCTTCGACCGAACGAAACGGCTGCGCGTCCAGCTTCCAGCGTTTGGTGTCGTGCTCTTCACCCTCGTCATAAATCGCAAACCCGGCTTCCTGCAACGCCTGCAGGTCGCGTCGAATCGTTCGCGTGGTGACGCCCGCCTGTTCTGCCAGATCGTGAATGGTCACACCGGTGCGTGACGACTCGACGGCGCGCAGAATCTGCCACTGACGAATGACTTCAGCGTTGCGCACCGGCTAGTCCTTCCGGTCGTCGGCGGGCCCGGCCGCCAGTTCAGGAGCGATGCTCGCCAGGCGTTCCTGTGCGCGCCCGTTCTGATAGCCATTCCAGCCGTGCAGTGGTCCCATCAGCCCGTACACCACGCCCGCGTAAAACGTCTGGTTCGGATAGAGCCACACAAGACCCAGCGACACGACAGCGAGTCCCGCGCTGTACAGATGCGCGCGCATGCTGTAGCGGAGGATGACCTGCTCGAGCGACGTGAGTTCGAGCTGGACACGCCGCCGCCACGCGTGCAGGTGCAGCAGCAGGAACAGACCGAAGATCATCAACACGCCCGCGCTATAGACCGTGAGCACCAGCGGGCCGTTCAGTTCGTCCAGCGACGGCAGACTGGCCCGGTTCATCGTGAGCGGGCCGATGAGTGTCAGCGTCAGGTACTTCAGTGGGAAGACATAAAACAGCACCACAAACAACAACATGCAGTTGAGCGCCGTCGTCCACGCATCCTGCAGACCGTACCGCCGGAAGAACACGTTGTGCTGGTACCAGATCCACGAGACCATCGCGAACGTCAGGCCAAACGGCAGGAACCCTCCCACCAGCTGCCGGAGTTCTTCCGTGTTTCTGGGCGTGTCCAGTGAAACGACGAGCAGCGTCAGCGCAAACCCGAACACGGCATCGCTGAACGCTTCCAGTCTGGAGACGTCGCGATGGCGTACCGGTACAGGCATTCGCGCGATTTTACGCTCATTTCACGGAGGTGTGACCCGTCCTGTCTCAGGCGCCCCGCAAACTCGTGCCCATGGAGGCACACATGCAGCGGTTCCACGGCACGGCGGCCAGGCAACTGGTTCTGATTGAGAACGTCCAGAGTCCAGGGTCCAGGGTCCAGAGTCCGGGGTCCAGAGTCCAGGGGCCGGCGCGGATTCGGCTGATGCAAAAGGACCTGTATGCCGAGCTGACTCGCCGGCGCCGGCGCGCGCAGATCGCCGCGCGGCACATCATCGACGCGCCGCAAGAGTAGGGCGCACAGCCCTACTCCTCGCGCAGGAGGCGCGCGAGTTCCACGCGGCCCGCGCGGACCGCGGGGCGCAGGCTGACCGCCATGGCGAGGCCCAGAATCAGGGCGCAAACACCCGCGAGCGTGGCCACGTCCAGCGGCTTCACCTGGAACAGGAACGCGCGGATGGTCTCGGCGCCAAGCCACGCGAGTCCCAGGCCCGCGATGAGTCCCACGCCAACGAGTGTGGCGGTTTCGCGCAGCACGAGAGTGCCGAGCTGCCGCCGCGTGGCGCCGAGCGCGGCCCGAATGCCCATCTCGCGTTTGCGCGCCGCCGCCATTGTCTCTGCCAGCACGTAGGTGCCGAGCACGGTCAGCAGGAGGGCGATGACGCTCAGCGCGCCAAGCACAGAGACGCCGAACTGTTGCGGCCCCATCTGCAGGCCGATGCGATCCTGCAACGTCATGAACGGGGCCGGCGTGATCTGTGGGTCAATCGCGCGAATGGACGCCATCGCTTCGCTGATGGCGAGGCCCGCATCCGACCTGGCCCGCAGGGTCACCGTCCTGCCAAGCGTCGGCGCCTTCTGCGCGAGCGAGTAGTAGATGGCCAACGGCTCCAGCACTCGGACACTGGTCACGACGTCAGGAACCACACCGACGATCCGGACGACGGCCGGCGGTTGGCCGGGTCTGCTGAAACTCTCTGCGAGGGTGTGGGTCAGCGGGTCGCCGCCGCCAGCGATCAGCCGGCCGAACGATTCGCTGACGATGACCACTGGCGGGGCATTGGGGCCATCCTCGGCCGAGAAATCACGCCCTCGGAGAATGCGCAGGCCGACCGTGGAAAAATAGTGCGTGTCCACCTCGAGGAACGGCACGAATGACGGCATCACGCGTGGTTCGCCGTCCAGCCGGAGTTTGCCTCCACCACTCATCCCGCCACTCGACTGGCTGAACGCCACGGATTGAATCGATGGATTGGCCATCAGGCGTCGGTTGAGATCAGCGAAGAAGTCATTCGCGCGCGCAGGAGAGTAGCCGTACGCGCGCAGTCCGACGCTGCCGGAGACGAGGCGCCCCGGCTCGAAGCCGTGATTGAGGTTCAACGCGGCGACGAGGCTGCGGCCGAACAGCCCGGCGCCCGCGAGCAGGACCAACGTCACCGCCACCTGCGTGCCGACCAGGACCATGCGCAGCCGGCGGCGCGTCAGCCGCGGCGTCGCACCGGCTCTGGCGCGAAGCACATCGGCGATATTCGCGGAGACACCGAATGCGCCGGCGACGAGTCCGATCAGCGCGCTGCTGACGAGCGCCGCTGCCGCCGCGGCGGCGAGCGTCGGCAAGCCAGCCGACAATTCGAGCAGCCCCAGGTCGACTCCGCCTGGCAGCTGGAACGTTGAGATGCCGGCAAACAGCCACATCGTCAGGGGCACCGACAGGAGCGCGCCTGCCAGCGTCAGCAGGGCGCCCTCGGCGACGACGCCCGCCATTAACCCACCGCGGGTCGCGCCCAACGCCAGGCACATCGCGAACTCGTCGCGCCGGGCCTCTGTGCGAATGAGGAGCAGCATCCCCACCGTCAAGCCACCGATGAGCAGCAGCAGGCCGACTGTGGTGGCCAGGAGTCTCGTGAACTGACGCATGCCATCGCGACTCGCTTCCGGAAGCGCCGAGGTATTGATGTCGGTCAAAACTGGCGTGCCGCCGCGCCGCATTTCAACGGGCAGGCCTTCTCTGTATGTCTCAACGATCTGACGGGCTTCTTCGGCTGTACCCGGCGTCTTCAGGCGGCCAAGTATGGTCAGCCACTCCGTTGGTGACGAGCGGTTCGACCCGTCCATGAAGTAGTTCATGTTGGGATCGATGAGAGTCCTCAGCGTATCCAGCGGCATGTAGATGTCGGGTGCGGTCGTCAGCGACAACCCGCGGAACTTCGGCGGCGCCACACCAACAATCGTGGTGGCCGTACCGCCGACGCTCAGGGTCTTGCCCATTATGTGAGGGTCGGCATTGAGGCGCAGACGCCAGTATCGATCCGACAGTACCGCCACCGGCGGCGCGCCGCGTTGATCGTTCTCTGGCCTGAATCCCGCGCCCATCGTCACGCTGATGCCCAGCACGTCAAAGAAGTTGCCGCTCGCAAACATCACGCTGCGGCTCATGGGCACGTCACCTTCCTTGACCATGAGCGTGTGGGAGCCGGCGGCGGCGACTTCGGCAAACGCCCCGCTGTCCCGGATCGCGGGAAACTGAGGGTAGATATGGGTGTACGAGGTGCGGCCTGGCGAGCCGTCGCGTCCGGCCGACTGCATTCCCACAACTTGCAGACTCTCAGGCGACTCCACAGGAAGCGGCGAGAGCAACACCGCCGACAGCAGCGTCCACGTCGTCGCGGCGGCCGCCAGGCCACACGCCAGCGTGATCACCGAGGCCACCGACGCACCGGGCTGTTTTACCAACCGCCGCAGCGCCAAACTGATCTCGTCCGATCGCAGTCGTGGCATCACGCTCCCCCTTCGTTTGCGCGTTAGGACGCCGGCTACCCAGTCGTTGGTTTGCGCCGAATGGCGGCGTACATCCGTTCCACGGCGGCGCGGAGTGCTGCCGTGCCCTCGGCATATTGCCCGCGCGCCACGGTGAGCGGTTCGCTGAACTGCATGACCACTCGAGCGCCCCCGCCCGGCCACAGTCGCTTCCACTGAAACGATCGGCTCCTCGGCCACAGTTCAAACAGGCCGTCCATGGCCACGGGTACGATGGGCGCGTTCAGGTGTGCAGACAAAATCGGCGCGCCCTTCTTGAAGGTCTTTAATTCGCCGTCGATCGTGCGTTCGCCCTCGGGGAACAGAATCAGCACCTTGCCCAGCCGCAACCCTGTGGCGCCTGCGCGCATCGCGCTCTCGAGGTTGGAGTCGGAGTCCACCGGAATGACATTGGTGAATCGCGCCACCCACTTCATGAACGGCGTCTGGTAATACTCGGCAGCGCCTACGGCGAAGACCTGCCGCAGGGTGCGGAAGGGCACCACGCCGAGCATCAGGAACGCATCCAGATACGACTGGTGATTGGGACTCAGGATGTAGGGTCCCGTCTGGGGGATGTGCTGCTGCCCCGACGCGCGGAGGCGGAAGAACGGCCGGATGATCCGAATCAGCACATAGAAGATCAGCGCCCGCCCGAATGTCGATCGACTCAACTGTGCGTGATGTTCGGGGTCCGGAGGCTGGTTGAGCAGCGTCTCCCACATCTGGTTGCTGTGGTCGGACTGGTCCACAGTCGCGTCAGTGGCAGCGCCAGCCGTAGGCGTTGCGACGAGCACCGCGTCCACGAGTTGCCGTACGGTGAAGATCGTCGCTCGAGCCTCCGGCGCAACCCGTCGTCCGTGCTGCTGTTCAATCAAGCTCAACAACTCCACGCGCTCCATCGAATCAAGCGCGAGGTCCAGGTCCAGATTGGCATCGGGCCGCACCTCCACTTGTGGAATGCGTGCGCTGATCGTGGCCATGGCCGCGGCATGGGCCGGAGTCTGCAGCCACGTCGTCTCCTCGGGAGACAACGGCCGCGCCTCCGCCGCTTCAGCTGTCACCGCTTCTTCACGCAACCGCTTCTCGATTTGATGCCGGCGGATCTTGCCGGTGGTGGTGCGCGGCAGGGGTTCCATCCAGATGTCGTACGTGAGGATGCGTTTGTGCGGAGGCAGGTGCACCGACCGGCCTTCCACCTCAAACCGCACCAGTTGCTGCACATTCACGACGCCGCGCTCGCGCAGCACCTGTTCATCAGGCACGATTACCGCATGCAACCGCTCTCCTGAGGCATCGTCATTGCGGTTGAAGCCGAGGACGCAGAGTTCCTTGATGACTGGCGCCTCGCGGTAGTGCGCTTCGATCTCCTCGGGATAGAGGTTCTTGCCCGAGGCCAGTACGATCATCTCCTTCTTCCGGCCCGTGATGTACAGGCGGCCGTCGGCATCAAGGCGGCCAAGGTCGCCGGTGTAGAGCCAGCCGTCGCGCAATGTCTCGGCGGTGGCATCGGGCCGGTTGAAATATTCCCGCATGATGATGGGGCCGCGGATCAGGATCTCGCCATCCTCGTGCTCACGGGCTTCCTCGCCGGATTCGCGTGGAGCGATCTTGATCTCGACACCCTTGAGCGGGTGGCCGACCGACGTCGTGTACTTGTCTCCCGGTCGCATGATGCACGCGCCGCCCGAGGTTTCCGTCAGGCCGTACGCGTTGAGCAGGTTGAAGCCCAGACCATACAGGTTGCGCCCGACGGTCGGGTCGAACTTCGAGCCCCCGGTCACCAGCACTCGCATGTTCGGTCCCAACACACGATGGATCTTTGCAAACCACCGGCGTCCGGGGTTCACCCCGGTGTGCGTGCGCAGCCAGTCGTTCGTGCGCAGCAACACGCGAAAGAGCGTGCGACGCACGGCGTTGGACTTGCCCACCTCCGACATCACGCGCTCATGGATGAGATAGAAGAACTGCGGCACGCAGGCGAGGATCGTGATGCCGCGCGTCTGCAGGGCCCCTAATAGCGAAGTCGAACTGACGGTTTCAAGGAACACCACCCGCCCGCCGACAGCCAGCGGCAACAGGAGGTTCGCCATCTGCGCCAGCGAGTGGAAGAGCGGCAGCACACCAAGAACGGCGTCACGATCGGTGACGTCCACCACCGAGAATGCCGCCAGCCGCTCAGCCTCAAGGTTCCCATGTGTGAGCACCACACCTTTCGGGTCGGCGGTGGTGCCCGAGGTGTAGAGGATCACGGCGGCGTCATTCGGACCGCGCGCGACCACTGCCGGCGGCTCGCCTGGCGGCGTGGGCTCATGGAGCAGGCTGACGAGGAACCCCTGCCACGGTTCCACCGCCTTGCGAACCGTCTCCACGTACCGCGTGGTCGTGAAGATCAGACGCGCGCCCGAATTTTCGATCACCGTGCGAACCTGCGCGGCCTTGTAGGCCGTATCCAGCGGCACAGCGATGGCGCCCAATCGCAGCACGCCAAGGTAGGCGGCGATCCATCGCGCGTCGTTGTCGCCGAGGATCGCCACCCGGTCGTTCGGCCCCACACCCTGCGTGTGCAACCACGCGGCGAAATCGGACGATTCCTTCGCCAATTGGCCGTAGGTGGTGCTCCTGAGCTGGTCGGCGGTCTGGAGTTCGATCGCCGGGAGAGCCGAGAAACGGCTCGCGGCTTCCGAGAAGCGTTCGTAGAAGTTGGCCATGCAAGGGATAAGATAGGCGCGAACAGGAGGCCCGCAACATGCGGAAAGTGACTTTGTTTGGATTGGCCGCGTCGCTCATGGTGACAGGTCTGGCTTCGGTCGGCCAGGCTCAGACTCCGGCGCCGGCCCAGACCGCGGCTCCGGCCGTGGAACTGAAGGTTGGAGACGTCGCCCCCGATTGGTCGTTGGCCGGCTCGGACGGCAAGACCTACAAGTTGTCGGGGCTCAAGGGAAAGGCGGTGGTGCTGGCCTGGTTTCCCAAGGCCTTCACCGGTGGTTGAACGGCCGAGTGCAAGTCGCTCCGTGCGAGCGGCGAGACGATTCGACAGTTTGATGTCGCCTACTTCATGGTGAGCCTCGACGACATTGAGACCAATACCCGCTTTGCGAAAGAACACGAAGCGGACTTTCCCATCCTTTCGAACCCCGAAAAAAACGTGGCGTCCGCGTATGGCGTCCTGAATCCGGCTGGTACCGCCGCGCGCCGGTGGACCTTCTACATCGGGGCCAACGGCAAGATCTTGTTCATCGACAAACAAGTCAGCACCGGCACTGCAGGCGACGACCTCGCACGCAAGCTCGGCGAGCTGGGAGTGAAGCGGAAGTGATATACGTCAAGGTGTGACTGATCCGATCGCACACTATCGAGAGTGGTTTGACGAGGCGGCTTCTCGGGGCGGATTCGACCCGAAAGCCGCCTGCCTTTCTACCGTGGGTGACGATGGCCGGCCGTCAGGCCGAATGGTCCTGATCCAGTACGCCGACCCCCGCGGCTTTACCTTCTTCACCAATCTTCGATCCCGAAAGGGTCATGAACTTGAGGCTTGCCGGCACGCCGCCTTGTGCGTGTATTGGGGGCCGCTCGATCGTCAGGTGCGCATCGAAGGCGATGTGGTGCCGGTGCCCGACGACGAGGCCGATCGGTATTTCGCGAGCCGTCCGCGCGAGAGCCAGATCGGCGCCTGGGCCTCCCGGCAGAGCGAACCGCTCGCCGATCAGGCCACCTTGTGGGCGCGGGTGGCAACCGTCGCCGCGAAATACGTGGCCCGTCCCGTGCCTCGGCCGCCGTTCTGGTCGGGCTTCCGGCTGGTGCCGCACCGCATTGAATTCTGGGCCGCACGCACCGGACGCCTGCACGAGCGCCGGTTGTTTACCCGCACCGGCGAAGATTGGACCAGTTCGTGGCTCTTCCCATAGACGACTCACAGCGGCCAGACCGGCTCCTGCTCGAAGGCCCCAACTCCCGGTGGCGTGATCTCATGCTGTTGGTGCGGGCCGTGACGGACTTCGTCCGCGGCTTTCGCCGCCTGCAGTTTGTCGGGCCCTGCATCGCGATCTTTGGCTCCGCGCGTTTTGGCGAGTCTCACCCGTACTACCCGCTGGCGCGTGAGGTGGGGCGGCGCGTGAGCGCGATGGGTTTCACCGTCATGACGGGAGGCGGTCCAGGCCTCATGGAGGCCGCCAATCGCGGCGCTCACGATCACGGCGGTCTCTCGGTGGGGTGCAACATCAAACTGCCCTTGGAGCAGGCGCCCAACAAGTACCTGGATCGTTGGGTGACGTGCCACTACTTCTTCGTCCGCAAGGTGCTGCTGTTCAAGTACTCGTATGCGTTCATCGTGCTGCCGGGCGGCCTGGGCACACTCGATGAACTGAACGAAGCGTTGACCTTGATTCAGACGAAGAAGATCGCCAATTTTCCCGTGGTGCTGATTGGGATCAAATACTGGGAGCCGTATCTCGCGCTCTTGCGCGAAATGGTGCGCGAAGGGGCGGTGGGGGCGGCAGATCTCGAATTGCTGAAGGTGACCGATGACCTCGATGAGGCGATCGCGCACCTTGAGACCTACACGGTCAGTCCATTTGGGTTACGGCGGGTGAGCAAGCCCGCGTGGTGGCTGGGGGAGCGGAAACTTCAGCGCGACGGCACGGCCAGCACCGGCGCATCCGCATCACGCAAAACCCGATAGGCCGTGGTGCCTGGGCGCTGCCCGGCTGAGCTCCCGCCCAGTCCGACGACGATGAGGGCGTCACGACCGGAGGCGGCGTCCACCAGCATCTGAGCCGCGTTCCCACTCCGGACATCGTTCGTCCATCGAGCCGGAACGCTGGCCTCGAGCTGAACCCGTGCGTCGCGTCGCGCGCGCTCCACCACCTGTGCCACGAGCGCGTTCCATCCCTCCGGGGCTGCCAGCTCGGGCACCGCATGCAGCCCCGTCACCGGAACACCGAGCAGTTGCCCCAAATCGTCGGCGACGGCTATGGCGGAACTCGCCGCATCTCCGAAATCGGTACCGACGATGATTTCGGCCACATGCAGGCCGGTTTCGGACCGCGCTGCGGCGCCACGAGGAACAGCCAACACCGGCGTGGCGGCTTCGCGCAGCAACCGGGTGGTGGTGGAGCCGAACCACAAGCGGCCCGCGTGTCCCAGGCCCTGGGTGCCCACCACGATGAGCGCCGCGCCTGACGCGAGCGCCGTCCCGTTCAGGAGTCCGGCGGGTTCGCCGGTCGCAATCTCGGCGCGCCCGCGCCGGGCATCGCCGATGGCGGCGGCCACAAACGCATCCAGTTCGGGCTGCAGGGTGGTTTCAAGGGCATCCGCGCCGTATTCGAGCTGGGCCGCGTTTGCGAGCAGCGGTTCCACGGCATGCACGATGACCAGCGGCTGGCCCAGGCGTTGTGCCATGAAGTCGGCCCAGCGCAGTGCACGTTTTGAATCGTCGGAAAAATCGACACCGCAGACGACAGGCCCCGTCATGAATACTCAGTGTCCTCCGACACACGCATACCGTCAAGGGATACGCTGTAGGAATGATTGCCGACGTCGTGCTTCGAGATGGCAGTACCCTTCACATGCGGCCCGCTACACTTTCCGATCGCGCGGGACTCCCAGTCACCTTCCTTTCACCGACCGGTTCTCACGGCCACTGGCTGAGCGCGCTCTCTGTGGAGCCGCCCGCTCGTGGGCACGTGATCGTCGGCGAGGTCGGGGGCCAGTTGCACGTGGTGGCCGGGTATCGGCGCACCGAGGCCACTGGCGAGGACCGTGCCGAGGTCGCGATGGCCGTTGCGCCAGGGTTCGAGGGGCGCGGCATTGGCACCCGCGCGCTCGAGTTGCTGGCTGCCCAGGCGCGGTCCGAGGGTGTGCGGACGTTTGAGGCCTGGGTGCCGCGCGGGGATCGCACCGTGGTCGATCTCTTCGCCTCGTCGGGGTTTGAGGTCAGCCAGCGCGATGATGCACACGCAGACGTGTTGTGCGTCTCGCTCGGTCTTGGGCCCACGCCCGCGTTTCTCGATCGGAGTGCCGCGCGCGCCCGCGAGGCTGCGTCGGCATCGATGCGATCGTTCTTCGAACCCGTGGGCGTGGCCGTCATTGGAGTGAATCGCGAACGCGGGCGCATTGGCAGCGAGGTCTTTCACAACCTGCTTGCGGCCGACTGCGCGGTGCCGGTTTATCCGGTGCATCCCGATGGCGGGGAGATCGAAGGGCGGCAAGCCTACGCGCGCGTGGGTGACATTCCCGGAGAAGTGGATCTGGCGGTGGTCGTGGTTCCGGCGACCCTCGTGCTGGACGTGGTGGAGCAGTGCATCGTCAAGGGCGTGAAGGCGCTGGTGGTCATCTCAGCCGGGTTCGGCGAGGTGGGCGCTGAGGGGCGCGCTCTTGAAGCGACGCTGCTCGATACGGTGCGGCAGGCCGGCGTCCGCATGGTGGGCCCGAACTGCATGGGCCTGCTGAATACCGATCCGGCCGTGCGGCTCAACGCCACGTTTTCTCCCGTGTATCCGCCGGTGGGCGGCGTCGCGATGTCCACACAAAGCGGCGCGCTGGGTCTGGCCATCCTCGACTATGCCCGGCAATTGGGGCTCGGCATTTCGACGTTTGTCTCTGTCGGCAACAAGGCGGATGTTTCAAGCAACGATCTGATTCAGTACTGGGCCGACGACCCGCACACCCGCGTCATCCTCCTGTATCTCGAGAGCTTCGGCAATCCGCGGAACTTCAGCCAGATCGCCCGCCGCGTGGCCCGCGTGAAGCCGATCGTGGCCGTCAAGTCTGGGCGGTCGGTGTCGGGCGCGCGCGCCGCCTCCTCGCACACCGGTGCCCTCGCGTCGAGTGACGTGGTGGTGGACGCGTTGTTTGCGCAGGCCGGCGTCATTCGCACGAATACGCTCGAAGAACTGTTCGACGTGGCGACATTGCTCGCGCATCAGCCGGTGCCGCGAGGGTCGCGCGTGGCGATTGTGACCAACGCCGGTGGCCCAGGCATTCTCGCGGCGGATGCGTGTGAGGCGCAGGGCCTGCAGTTGCCGCCGCTGTCGGATGCAACCGTGGCCGAACTGCGATCGTTTCTGCCGGCCGCGGCCTCGGTGGGAAACCCCGTGGACATGATCGCGTCCGCATCCGCCGAGAGTTATGGCCGGGCGTTGCGGGCAGTGTTGCGTGACGACCGTGTGGACGCCGTGTTGGTGATCTTTATTCCACCGCTCGTGACTCACGCGGAAGATGTGGCTCGCGCGGTTCGCGCAGCCGCGCTCACGGTGCCCGATAAACCCGTGCTCGGTATCTTCATGTCGGCCGAAAGCGCGACGGGTCTGCTGGCGCCGATTCCGCGGTTCGAATTCCCCGAAAGCGCGGCCGTGGCTCTGGCCAGGGCGGCGAAGTATGGCGCCTGGCTCAGAAGTCCGGTGGAGCCACCGCCCGAGTATGCCGACATCGATCGCGTCGCCGCCCGTCGTCTCGTCGACGCGGGCCTGGCGCGGGGAGGCGGATGGCTGACCCCGGAAGAGGCACAAGGGCTGGCCGTGGCTGCCGGCATCGCTGTGCCGCCGTCAATCCTGGCGCTGTCGGCAGATGAGGCCGTGGCTGCGGCGCGATCCATTGGTGGCACCGTGGTGCTCAAGGCCGTTGGGCCCACGATCCTGCACAAGACCGAAGTGGGAGGCGTGCGCGTGGGCCTCATCGGCGACGACGCCGTGCGCGAGGCATGGACCGAGATGGCGGATCGCCTGGGTGCGGCCGACCACGGCGGTGCGATGACGGGTGGCCTGGTGCAGGCGATGATCGGTGGTGGCGTGGAGATGCTGGTGGGCGTCACTGACGACCCGATCTTCGGTCAGGTCATGGTGTGCGCCAGCGGTGGCATCCTCGCGGAGTTGCTGCACGACGCCGACTTCCGGCTGCATCCGCTGACCGGACGGGACGCCGACGACATGATCGCGTCTCTACGCGGCGCGGCGCTGCTCAAGGGCCATCGCGGCTCCGCGCCTGCCGATGTGCCGGCGCTGCGCGACGCCCTCCTGCGCGTCTCGGCGCTGGTCAGTGTGTGTCCCGAGATTCAGGAACTCGACATCAATCCTCTGCGGGTGCTGACTCGCGGCGCACATGCACTCGACATCCGGGTGCGTGTGGGCGCCGCGCGCACCGCTGCGGCGACGCGGAGGATTACTTATTAATGAGCGAGGCGGTCAATGAGACGCGCATTTCGTAGCGCGGCGTGGGTTTCAACGCCGCGAGACAGTGGCGGCCTTGAGACCCAGGCCGCCCTACGAGGAGGCTCATTTCTTCTGTGCGCCTTTCACCGTCAGCACAGGCGCGAGTGAGCGCCGCACAATGCGCTCGGCGACGCTGCCCAGCAGCAGGTGTCCCACCGCGCCTCGGCCGTGTGTGCCGATGACCACCAGGTCGATGTGGTTCGTGTCGATGTAGTCCAGGATGCGGTCCACCGGCGTGCCGATGGCGGTGGACGTGGTCAGTCCTCCCGCGGGAGCGTGGTCAGCGGGAATGAGTTCGCCCAGCCGGGTGCTGGCCAGCGCCTCTGACTGCGTCAGCAGGTCAACCAGGGGCAGCGTGGAAATTTCCGTGCCCCACGGATACACATAGGGCTCGGGGACCACGTGAAGCAGGTGCAGGTGGCTGCCGAACTCGGTGGCCAATGCCCGCGCATAGTCGAGCGCCGCGCTGGCCGGCTCACTGAAATCTGTGGGAACAAGGATGTGGCGGATGGCGACCATAAAACCCTCCGCCATCTTTCACAGCAAGGTTCGTACCGGGCAAAACGACCTCTGAGCAAAAAACGACCTCTGAGGTAATTACCGCGGGTAACAAGAAGGTAATTACCTCAGAGGTCGTTTTTGCCCAGAGGTCGTTTTGCGCCCATTTCCTCATTTGAAATGAGGCGCCCACACAACGGCGACCGTGCCCCCATTTGGAGGGCACTCAAGATTCAACGTGCCACCGTGCGCGCCGAGGATGCGGCGGGCGATAGCCAGGCCAAGCCCCGTACCGCGATGTTTGGTGGTGAAGAAGGGCTCAAACAAGTGGTCGCGCGCTTCACGACTGATGCCGGGTCCGTCGTCGTGAATCCTGATCACACATCCGCCCTGCGACGCCTCGCAGGTGATGCGAAGCTGGCCCTGTCCCTCCATAGCCTGGGCGCCGTTGATCAGCAGATTCAACAGCACCTGGCGCAGTTGCTGCACATCGGCGGTAATCACATCGTCGTGCCCGTCAACGCCGGCAAGCGTGACGACGATGTCGGCAAAGATGGGATCCTGCCGGACGAGTGACACCGTGCTCTCGAGCAACTCACGCACAGGCACAGGCGCCAGCACCGGGGGGCGTGGCCGTGCATACGTCAGCAGGTCCTGCACGATGTCGTTCAGTCCATCCACCCGCGAAATCACTTCGCGGATGATTCCGTGTTCGGGGCTGGCTGGGTCCACGCGCCGCCCAATGACCTGGAGCGCGCCACGGATGGCCGCGAGCGGATTGCGCACTTCGTGTGCGACTACGGCCGCCATCTTGCCGACCTGCGCGAGCGCGCTCTGCTCACGCAGTGCCGCCTCCGATCGTTTCCGCTCCGTGATATCGAATCGAATGGCAACGTATTGATAGGGCTTGCCGCGGTCGTCGAGGAACGGGACGATCGTGGTATCTACCCAATAGTCGTTGCCGTCCTGGGCCCGGTTGCGCAGCTCGCCATGCCAGACCCTCCCGCGGCCGATGGTCTGATACATCTCACGAAAAAACTCGGTCGAGTGCAGGCCCGAGTTGAGAAGGCGGTGGTTCTGCCCGATCAGGGCATTGCGGGGGTACTTCGAGATCTCGCAGAACTTGTCGTTGACGTAGGTGATCGTGCCGTCCACGTCCGTGGTGGCCACGATGGCCGACTGGTCGAGCGCGAACTTGATGTCGGCCAAGTCCTTGACGGATCGCTGGAGCGCCTGCTCCATTTTCGTTGAACCGGTGGTGGCGTCAGTCATGGCCCAAGCCTTGAATATAGTGGGAATCAGGATCGCGATCGAGGCCCGATTTACCGAAGAAGTGGCGTAGCAGCCGACCAAATGTGCAGGAAATTCTTCCCATGAGCCGCCGAATAATGCCCAGAACCGTGCTCGTCGTTGACGACGAAGCGCTGATTCGCTGGTCGTTGTCGGAAGGGCTGACGGATGCCGGGTGGACCGTGCGGCAGGCGGCGTCAGGCGCCGAAGCCCGCGCGGCTGTCCGGTCGCTTGATGGTCAGCCGCTTGTCATTCTCGTGGACCTGCGCCTGCCCGATGTGTCTGACCTCTCCCTGGTGCGTGAGTTGCGCGCCCTGCGGCCCGATGCCCCGATGATTGTGATGACCGCGCACGGTACGGCCGACGACGCCACTCAGGCTCGTGAGGTGGGTGTCCACTCGTTTGTGGGCAAACCCTTCGATGTGGTCGAGATGGTGGCTCTGGTTGACGCCGCTGCGGTGCGGCTGGCGGAGTAGCTCTATACTGGCCGGTGCATGTCCGCCCGACGAGTGCTCGTTGTTGATGATGAATCCCTGATTCGATGGTCGTTGGCCGAGCGGCTCCGCGCCGACGGTCATGTCGTGACTGAGGCGGGCACGGCCGCAGAGGCCATTGACCGTGCCGAGCAGGGCGTGGACCTGGTCCTGCTCGACTACAAACTTCCGGATGAGGATGGGTTGGCCGTGTTGCGCCGGCTCCGCGACCTCGACCTGGACATCCTGGTGATCATGCTGACGGCCCACAAGGGCGTGGAAACCGTGGTCGAGGCCATGAAGGCCGGGGCGTATGACTACGCCACCAAGCCTTTCGATCTGGACGATGTGGCACTGCGCGTGACCCGGGCACTTGAGGCGACGCGCCTGCGGCGGGAGTTGCGCACACTTCGTGAGGGCATGGCGCGGCCGTATAGCCCGGCCTCCATCATTGGCGAGTCTGAACCGATGCAGCGCATCAAGGCGCTCGTCCGGAAGGTGGCCACAAGCCCCGGTTCGACGGTACTGATCACCGGCGAAAGCGGCACCGGCAAGGATCTGGTGGCCAAGGTGGTGCATTACTCCAGCCATCGTGCGGCGCGCCCCTTTCTGAACATCACCTGTTCGGCTCTGGCAGAGACGCTGCTGGAATCCGAGTTGTTCGGGCATGAGCGTGGCGCGTTTACCGACGCCAGGCAGCAGAAACGCGGTCTGCTTGAGCAGGCCGACGACGGCACCGTGTTCCTGGACGAGATCGGTGAAATGACCCCGGCCCTTCAGGCCAAGCTGCTGAGGTTTCTGGAAGAGAAGACGTTTCGGCGTGTGGGTGGGACGGCCGACGTACACGTGGACGTGCGTGTGATCGCCGCGACCCATCGCAACCTTGAGGAATCCGTGCGGGCGGGCAAGTTCCGCCAGGACCTTTATTTCCGGCTCAACGTGCTTCGCATCGAGATTCCGCCGCTGCGCGACCGCGGCAGCGATACGGCGTTGCTGGCGCAACACTTTGTGGAGACGTTCGCACGCGAGTTCAAACGCGCGGTGCCGGGGATGACTGCCGCGACCGAGCAGTTGCTGGAGGCCTACGGGTGGCCGGGCAACGTCCGCGAACTTCGGAATCTGGTGGAGCGGGCCGTGCTGATGACCGAGGACGGCGTGCTTGATCCCAGGGACTTCGAAACCATTCGGGGCGCGGCGGGTTCGTCTTCGGAAGGCGGCCAGGAGGGCTTCGCTCTGCCGCCCGGCGGCGTGAATCTCGAAGAGGTGGAACGCAGCCTGGTGGTGCAGGCGCTTGAACGCGCGGGTGGCAACCAGACGCGGGCGGCCAAATTGCTCGGCCTGCATCGCGACCAGATCCGGTATCGGATTGAGAAATTCTCGCTGAAATAGGGCAAACAACCAGCCCGTTGTCCGAACCTCGGCCCGGTTCTTGCTTTGTTGAGCCACAGAGTAAACGTCGGTCTGGAGGATGAAATGGGAGAACGTATTCGCAGGTTGGGTCCAAAGGCCTGGATGGCCAGCGCTTTTGTGGTGTGGTTGGCGGCATTCGGCACAATTCGGGCGAATATTCCCGAGAGCAGCGCACCCCCCGCCAGTGCGGAAAAATCCGCAGTTGTCGTAACTCCTGCCCAGTCGCAGGTCGCCGCCGGGGCCACGTACGTGGGCCAGGCGACGTGCCTCACGTGCCATGACGCAGCCATGGCCAAGTACACCGAGACCCCGCACAATCGCGCCGTCGATCCGCGATCGCCCGCCGCCACACAGGGCTGTGAAAGCTGCCACGGACCGGGCAGCAAACATATCGAAGACCCGGTGAGCGTCAAACCGCTCTCTTTCAAGACCATGACGGCCGAGCAGAGCAACGCGACCTGCACGACGTGCCATAGCCGCGGCGAACACGCCATGTGGGATGGCAGCCAGCACGAGTCACGCGGCGTGGCGTGCTCCACGTGCCACAGCGTGCACAATCCGATTTCGCCCAAGGGCGCGTTGAAGAAGGCCAGCCAGATGGAAGTCTGTGCGTCGTGCCACCGCGACAAGGTCTCGAAGGTTGATCGGTCGGGCCACATGCCGGTGCGCGAAGGCAAGATGGAATGTTCGACGTGCCACAACATCCACGGGTCGGCAAACGTGAAGTTGTTGCGCAAGGGCGACTCGGTGGCCGACGCGTGCACCTCGTGCCACGCCGACAAGCGCGGCCCCTTCCTGTGGGAACACGCGCCCTCGCGTGAAGGCTGCACCACCTGCCACGACGCACACGGTTCTGCCAACGACCGCATGCTGGTGTCGAAGCCGCCGGCGTTGTGCCAACGCTGCCATGTGGCCACGCGACATCCCAGCACGATTTATGACGCTGGCCTGGTGGCCACGAGTGTGCGCGTCTATGCGCGCTCCTGTGTGACCTGCCACTCCACCATCCACGGGTCCAATCACCCCGCGGGCAACATGTTCGTGCGATAGGAGACAGCTGTCATGCGCAAACTCACCAGTCTTCTGATTCTTGCGGTCGCCCTCGTTCCGGCCACCGCGCTCGCACAAACCGCGGCGGCCACTGAGGCCCCGCTGACCCGTGGCTGGGCGGACTTCGGCGTCCGCGGCACCAGCATCACCGGCGATAGCGCCCGATACGAGCGTTACCGCGACCTGGGCGACGGCCTCTTCCTGGAAGGGTTCAAGCTGCGCTCGGAGAGCAAGGGCTGGTTCTTTGATTTTGATGCCAGCCACGTCGCCCGCTCGGACCAGCGCTACATCGGCAGGTTCACGCGCCCCGGCCAGTTCAAGGGCTGGGCCACGTGGGATCAAATCCCGATGCTGCTGAGCCGGACCACACGCTCGCCCTACACGCTGGTGAACGGCAACGAGTTCCGGCTCGACGATGCGATTCAGCTGCAACTGCAGAACCTGTCGACGACCGCACGGCCGGCAGCGTTATTGGATCTGGTCAACGGGTCGCCCACGTTCGAGCTCAAGTCCAAGCGGCACAGTGGCGAAGCCGGGTTCGAGTTCCTGCCGGTCACTGAGGCGTCGCTGAAGGTCAACTTCAAACACACCACGCGCGAGGGCGCGCAGCCGTTTGGCGGGTCCTTCGGCCACGGTCAGGTGGTGGAGTTCGCCGCGCCGATCGACCACTCACTGACCGACTTTGACGGGTCGGCCGAATACGAGCGCGGCCGGATGTTGCTCCGCGCCGGCTATTCCGGGTCGTGGTTCACCAACAACGTGACCTCGGTCTTGTTCGACAACCCGCTGCGTGCCACCGATATTTCCGGCACGCCGTCGGTCGGCCGCCTGTCGCTGCCGGTCAGCAGCACGCGGCTCGGCGTGAACGGCATGATCTCGATCAAGATGCCCCGCAAGTCGCGGCTCACGGCCTACGCCTCGATGAGTACGTTGAAGGACGACAACGGCGCGGTGCTGCCGTTGACCAGCAACTCGGCGGTGCTTGCCGCCGCTGGCTCGCCCCAACGCGCCACGCTCAACGCCGAAGCGAAGACGACCGCGGCAAACATCAGCTTTGTCTCGCGCCCGTCATCGCTTGTGAGCGTGAACCTGCGCTACCGGTACTTCGATTACGACAACCAGACGCCCGAGTATGAAGCGGCCCGGCGTGTCTCGTACGACGGTAGCTTGTCCACACCCGCTACGCCCCTGCACTCCGAGCCATTCGGCATGCTGCGTCACACGCTTGATGCGGACATCAAGTTCACGCCGAAGGGACCGGTCGCGCTCACGTTCGGCGCCACCCGGCACCAGGAAGATCGCACCTTCCGCATCTATGAGTCCACCGTGGACAACTCGATGCGCATCAAGGTGGATACGCTCGGCACGGGTCTGGTCAGTGTGCGTGCGATGTATGAATACGCGCAGCGCCGTGGCAAGGGCTTCGACGTGAAGATCCTGACGGACGTGACCGAGCAGCCCGGCATGCGGCACTTCGATCTCGCCGAGCGCGATCGCAATCGGTTCACGCTGGTCGGATCGTTCATGCCCGTCACCAACTGGGCGCTCAACCTGTCGACGGCGATCGGTCGCGACGACTACCTGAACAGCGAGTTCGGCCTGCGCGACAACAACCACAACGTGTATTCGGCCGGGGTCGAAGGCAGCCCGAGCGAGCGGTTCAACGTGGGCGCATCCTACTCGTTCGAGGACTACAACAGCCTGCAGCGGTCGCGCCAGGCGAACCCGGGCGCCCAGACGCTGGACCCGTCGCGCAACTGGGCGACGGACGCCGGCGACAAGGTGCACTCGATCCTGCTCAACGCGGACGTCCTGAAGGTCGCCGAGAAGTTGGACCTGTTCTTCCGCTACGACTACAACCGCACGCGGGCCAACTACGAATACATCACCGGCGCGGTGTTGAACCGTACGCTGCCCGAAGAGGCCATCGTGCCCACGACCCTGCCGACGCCGGTGGCGTTGCCGGAAATCAAGAGCGATCTGACGCGGGCCTCGGTGGACGCGGTCTACGAGATCAACCGGCACATCTCGCTGGGCGTGACGTACTGGTACGACAAGTACGACGTGCAGGACTTCACGCTCGACACGACCGCGCAATCGCCGACAGCGATCGTGACCGGCACCAACATGCTGCTCTACTACACGTATGCGCCCTACAAGGCACACACGACGTGGGGGCGCGTCATTGTGAAATGGTGATGGTTGTGCGGCGGTGCGAAAGACGTGCTGACTGACGTCAACATCCGAGCACCGAGCACCGAGCACGAAGCACGAAGCACCGAGCACCGGTCCTAGTAGTCAACTCGTTCGAGAAAGAGCCCCGCTGCCGGCGCAGTCAGTTTCGCCGTCAGCGGGGATTCTTTTTGGAGCAGTCGCTGGACGTCGCCAGGCTTGAGCCCGCCCTTCCCGACTTCCACGAGTACCCCGACAATCCGCCGAACCATCTTCCACAAGAAGTGCGACCCCATGACGTGCACGATGATCAGGTGGTCCTGCTCGGTGAGCGTCAGTTCCTGAAGCAGGACCTGCGTGGACTTCTCCTCCGGGTCATCGTCTGTAAAGCTGCGAAAGTCGGCGAAGCCCACCAGATGGGTGGCGGCGGCGCGCATGCGGACGAGGTCAAGCGGTTCGCGGACCCACCAGACATACGGCTTTTCGAAGGCAGACCGGCGGCGTGAGAGCTGGTAGCGGTAGCGCCGCGCCACGGCGCTGTGACGCGCATGGAAGCGCGGAGGCATGCGCTCGGCCGAGAGCACGTTGATGTCGTGCGGCAACCCGTCATTGATGCGCGCCACCAGAGTGTCTGGAGGCAGCGCGTTGGGCAGGTCCACGTGAACGACCTGCCCGAGCGCGTGGACTCCCGCGTCCGTGCGGCCCGAGCCGTAGGTCTCGAACTGGCGGCCGCGCGTGGCCTCCTCAAGGGCCCGGTGGAGTTCGCCCTGGACAGTGCGGGCGTTGGTCTGAATCTGCCAGCCGGAGTACCGCGTGCCGGCATATTCCATGATGAGTTTGTAACGAGGCACCTGAGTACAATACCCCTATGTTCCTGAAACGATTCTTTGAGCCAAAAGTGGCTCAGACCAGCTACATGATCGGGTGTCCGGGGGCCGGTGCGGCGATTGTGATCGACCCGAATCGCGATATCGATCAGTACATCAAGGCGGCCGAAGCCGAAGGCGTGAAAGTCACGCACGTCACCGAGACGCACATCCATGCCGACTTTGTGTCGGGCAGCCGCGAACTTGCGGCCAGGACCGGCGCCACCTTGTATCTGTCGGATGAGGGCGATGCAGACTGGAAGTACGCGTTTGCTGCCGAGTCGGGCGCCACGCTCGTGAAGGACGGCGACCGCATCACGGTGGGCAGTGTGCTCATCGACGTGGTGCACACGCCCGGGCACACGCCGGAACACATCTCGTTTCTCGTGACGGATTCAGGCGGCGCGTCCGAACCGATTGCCGTCGCGTCGGGCGACTTCATCTTTGTAGGCGACGTGGGCCGGCCGGACCTGCTCGAGAAAGCCGCGAACATCAAGGGCACGATGGAGGTGGGCGCCCGCGCGCTCTATGCGAGCCTGCAGAAGTTCGCGTCGCAGCCCGACTGGCTGCAGGTGTGGCCGGGCCACGGCGCGGGGTCGTCTTGCGGCAAGGGCATCAGCGCCATTCCCCACAGCACGCTCGGTTACGAACGGCGCTTCAACTGGGCGTTCCAGACGAAGTCGGAGGCCGAGTTTGTGGCGGCCGTACTGGCCGGCCAGCCCGAACCGCCAAAGTACTTCGCTGAAATGAAACGCGTGAACAAGGTGGGGCCCAGAATTCTGCACGGGTTCAAGCGGCCCGAGTTGCTGCAGGTCGAGGCGCTCGACGCGCAGCTCAAGGCTGGCGCGATCGTGATCGATACGCGCTCCGCCACCGCTTACGCGGCCGGCTACGTGCCGGGCACGATCAACATCCCGCTCAACGCCAGCTTCACCACGTGGGCCGGCTGGCTGGTGCCGTACAACCAGGACTTCTACCTGATTGTTGACGACGCCTCCGCGGGGATCGATACGGCGGTGCGCGACCTCGCCATGATCGGTCTCGATCGCATCGCCGGGTATTTTGATGCCGGCGTGATTGATGCCTGGGCCGCCGGTGAGCGGCCGCTCGGCACGGTGCCGCAGGTGACCGTGCAGGACTTGCAGGCGTCACTGGGCCATCGCGCGGTGACCCTGCTCGACGTGCGTAACCAGAACGAGTGGGAGGGCGGGTTCATTTCGGGCGCCCAGCACATCAACCTCGGGTATCTCGCCGATCATCTGGCCGACATCCCCCGCGACAAACCCATCGTCATCCAGTGCGCCGCGGGAGCGCGATCGGCGATTGGTGCGAGCGTGTTGAAGGCGAATGGCTTCGACAACGTCATCAACCTGATCGGCGGCATGGGCGCGTGGCGCAAGGCCGGGCTGCCGGTGGAATCGGCACGCTGATGGGCAAAACACGGACGACGCCTGAGGCCGCTGCGGCATCGTTCGGCGTCGGCAAGCTGACCCGGCACCTGTTTGTGTGTATTGGCCCCGATTGTGTGGATGCCGAGCGTGGTCAGGAGACGTGGTCGTACGTGAAGGGCCGGATGAAGGAACTGGGATTGTCGGGCGCCGACGGTCCCGCCTACCGGACCCGCGTGGGGTGTTTTCGCATCTGCACCGGTGGCCCGATCGCGGTGGTGTATCCGGACGGCACCTGGTACCGGCGCGTGACGCCCAAAAATGCGGAGCGGATCATCCAGGAGCACATCATTGGCGGCCGGGAGGTGGCGGATTTATGTTTCGCCAGAAATCCCTTGCCCGTACCGGCGGGGTCCCTGTGATAGGCTTGATTGCTGTGCGCCCGTAGCTCAATTGGATAGAGCACCGGGCTTCGAACCCGTAGGTTGGGGGTTCAAGTCCCTCCGGGCGCACCATCCGCCTTCGCTCGCCGGAGTTCAGCGAGCTTCGGCGGGATGCATGTTGCGAAGTGTTTGTGCGCATCGGTTTTGACGGATCGTCCATGCGTCCGTAGCTCAGTTGGATAGAGCGTTGGCCTCCGAAGCCAAAGGTCGCTGGTTCGAATCCAGCCGGACGCACCATCCTCCGCGAAACGCTCGCTGCGGCTCGCCGCTACGGCTGGCGGGCCATGAGCACTGCGCGCGGAGGATGTCCCGCCGAAGCGGCGAGCGCAGCGAGCGTTCCGCGAAGGCGGACGACACGCGTAAGAGTAAGACCCCACCTTTTGTGGGCCCGTAGCTCAATTGGCAGAGCAGCAGACTCTTAATCTGTTGGTTGAAGGTTCGATTCCTTCCGGGCTCACTTCCTAACTCACGTCAATTCAGCGTGTTAGCGGCATCGTCCAAATCGGCGGTTTCCGCCGATTCGTCCGTTTGTGCGAATGGTGTGCGAATAGCGCCGCCTTCCATGCGGGCGAGCGCTTGTTCAAGGCGCACAGGCGTGCTGGCCAAATGCCCGGCTCGTCGTCGTGATGTTCGCGTGTCCCAGGAAGTCGCGGACGTCATGCTGCTGGGCGCCGGACTCGAGCAGCCGGCACGCGAACTCTCGGCGCAGGTCGTGAAAGCGCAGCCCGACGATCTGCGCCCGCTGACACGTGTTGTTCCAGGCCGTCTTGCTCGACTCGATCTGCTCGCCGCATTCGTTGCCAAAGACGTACGCCGATGGAGGGTGCTCGGTGCAGTCCGGTGCGTGTTGCCGGATGGCCAGTTCCGCGCGCAGCCTCGGCCCAATCGGGATGACTCGAGGCTCGTTGGTCTTGGTCTTCGCCGCGGGCAAGACGATCCAGCGCGCCTCTCCCTTGTCATCGCGCCGGACCTGCGACCACTGCAGAGACAGCAACTCGCCGCGCCGACAGCCTGTTGAGAGCGCGGCGACGATCAACGCCCGAAGGTGCGCGCCGGCGTGTTTGAGCAGCGCCTCTTCTTCGCCGGGTGCCAGCCGCCGCTGCCGCGCATGCTCGGCGCGCATGTCCAGTCTCACGACCGTCACGCCGCCTCTCTTGAATGGACTCTGGTCGAGCATGCCTTCCGCGATCGCCCAGTTGAGAAGGTGTCGCAGCCGGGCCAGCAGACGATTGCACCCAATAGTGCCGTGCGCAAGGCGTGCTTCGCGCACTGTCTCGACATCTGCCTTGGTGATCGCGTCGAGAGGCTTTGCCTCCAGACGGATCGTCGTCCCGTGCGGAGCCGGGATCTCGATGCGCCGCAGCGTGGTCAAGTGGCATTCTCTGCCTGCTCGGCTGTCTTCGTACGCAAGTGCCGACCTCCCCATCGCGTCTCGCCGTCCGCTCCAGTGATCTTCCCGACGTATCGCTTGAGGTACAGGTCGGCCACGTCGCCGAACGCCAGGCGCGCGTCCCCAATCTCGGGTCTCGGCGCCTTCGATCCGAGAAATGTGCCGCTACCGATCTCGGACCTGAGCCGGTCGCGCCACCTGCGCGCTTCTGTCTTGCCCTGGGGCGGTTGCTCGCCTCTCGCACGGGCGATGGTTGTGAGCGAGTATCGGTACTCGCGCTCTCCGTGATGAAAGCTGAAGTGCCACGGGTGCGCGCACTTTGGCCAGCGTCGCCGTCCACAGTTGCAGCGTTTCCGAATTCCGTCGTCAGTTCGTTTCGGCATCTTGGCGTTCCTTCCGCTGGTCCGGCCTGTGAGCAGACTCTTGCTTTCAAACCGGTCGCGTTGTGTGTTCGATCGGTGTCGTGCTCGTGTCAAGCCAGGCGTCGATCCACTCGGGTCTGAATCTCAGCGATCGCCGGCCTCCGACTCGTGCGAACCGGATCCTGCCGCGGCTGACCTCCCGCTTGATCGTCGCTTCAGACACTGCAGCTCGCGCCGCGGCGCGGCGGAGTGTCAACCACACGGTGTCGCCGAATCGATCTGCTGTCCTGGCCTGTTCGTTATTCATACCATCGTCCTCGCACTGTTTGGTACTGCCATTTGTCCGAGTCGTGATCTGCGATGTGATCCGACAGTGGTTTTGCCCGAGCACAACACCGTGACCATCACGCAACTGCCGATCCGGGCTGCGCCGAGGGTCCGTCAAGGCCGCAGCCGCGCAAGCGGGCGGCGCACTGTGCCGAGCCTTGACGGACCCTCGGTGCAGCCCGACAATCGCCCGGCGTGATGGCCACGCATCGACACCAGACGCGACACGCGTTGATCCGTTCTTGAGTTCACTGACAGTCCTCATCCTGGGCAAGGGGAGAGCGACCCCGTCGGCGATCCGTGGCCGGCGCGCATGGCGCGCTGGTCAGGGACCGCCGCGATCGAGGGGTCGCTCTCCCCGTTGCCCAGGCACCTGCACCTGTCCACTGACGCGCTGGCCCCTGCCGTTTCGCGCCGAATCTCGGGCGGTGTGGGGCATTCCAGGGGCCACCCACGTAGCCAGCGACCCCGCCACCGTCTGGAAGACACGGTGGCGGGTCATATGACTCCCGCGTAGGTGCCGAACCGGTCATGCCCGGATCGGGAGTTGATAGGCCTCGAGGACGCCGCGCCGCTCGGCGAGAGCGGCTAGGAAGCCCGGGGCGATCGGGTTCGTCAGGGCTGTCGGCCCGTCCGCCTTCCAGCGTTGAAAGAGGACTTCATATTCCGGCGCGGCGAAGCGGGGACGGGTCTCTCGGAATCGGTTGAGGTCGGCGATTGAGACGTGGTTGAGGTCGTCCCGATCGAGGCAGTCGAGGATCGTGAAGTAGAAAGTCAGCGCGTCGAGCTCCTCCGTGGCGTGCCGACGCGGGCGTTGCACATCGGCCACGACGCGCCGGAGCGCGATGTCGCAGGCAGGCAGGCCTGGAATATGCCGTGGCGCGACGGCCACGATGCGCCATCTGAGGAGGTGGTTCAGCAGGGCCAAGTGGTCCTTCAGAAACTGCTCGAAGGCCTGACCTGTTGAGTCGGTGACCAGGAAGACGAACGACGGGACCGCTGGGTCGTCCGTCAGGCCAATCGGCAACTTGTGGATGAAGTACCGGAAGGTCGGCGGCGTCTGCCTGAGGCGCGGCACGTAGATACGCTGCGGCAGATCCAAGGCCGGCACGGCAAACGGTCCGGTGAACAGGGCGACCTTGTCGGCTTCCGTCGCGCACCAGTCGACATCACGATGGGCGAGCACGTAGTCGAGGAGCATCAGCTTCCGCGCGATCAGGGCCGGGCTTGTCCGGCGGCGGTTCCGGTTGTCGTCCTGCCCGATCGCGTCGTAAATGGACGAGTTGCACAGGTGATAGACATGGCCGCGGTCACGGCGGAAGTCGAGCCTCCGCGCCAGACGGCGCGACACGAGCCGGTCCAGGAAGTCGCGCACGCCGGCGCCATACTGCAAGTCCGCGAAGGCCGTGTAGTGCCGGCGCAGACAGAACCCGCTATGTAGCGCGACCGTGACCAAGAACCGCGTCTGTCGTTCGCTGAAGCCAAGCGAGGCCAGGCCAGCCACGCGTTCATTGAAGGTCATGAGAGCCGCTCCAGATGGCGCGGATCGAAAGGGCTCCCGCCAGTTCGCGATTGACCGCCGCTGCCGCCGGTGCGGTAGCATGTAAAGCCCGCGCGCGTTTTGCCCGACACCTGTCCGCGCGAGTAGTGCTCCGTGACGAGTTCGACATCGCGGTACTCAAGTCGCCCGTCTTCCGTCTCGTACTCGATGCGAAGGTCGGGCAACTCCAGGTGTCCTTTGACCACTTTCAGGTCATGCGCTTGGGCGAACGCCAACCGGTCGTCCGAAACGTCCGCGTCGGCGGGCCGGTCCTTCCGGTTGAGGAACTGCTGGTAGTCGCGTTTCACCTCGTAGTCGATGCAGACTCTGGTTACACGCCCGCCCTCGCGCTCGATCTGCCGGCTCTCTTCCCTGAAGACGCCATACAGCCGGGCGTCGTGCGCGAGCTCGCGCGGTTTTACGACGCCGGCGTAGAAGACTTGCCGCCGGCCGCCGGAGCTGGTGGTCATGTGCGCGTCCAGCAAGTCCTTACCATCACGCGTGAGGCTGACGACGTGGTGTGCGCCCTCTCGGTCCGTGGTCGTCGTCTGCGTCACGAGTCCCGCCTCGCGGAGGTGCCGCCAGTCGCCGGCAAAGCCATTCCGGCCATGCTCGTCAACCTTGAAGTCGGCGCTATCAACGACGCGAAACGCGCCCACGGCGGCAAGTGCGCGGGTCTCCGATCCGTTGAGCGTGTAGTTCCGGTCCCGGAAGTCAACGCGCTCCCGCTCGTCGCCACGAGGTAGGGTCAGTCCATGTGTCAAGACGTTCTCGTTGGGCTCGGGCCGCTCTCGGGAGAACGACCGTTCGGGCGGAGTTCGGCCTACGTCCGTCTCGCGAACGTCCGCCCGATCATCATCTCGGCCGCCCCTGGACATGAAGTTGTCGGCTCAGCGCTGGCTGGGAGATACAGCGACGCCTTCCACGGGCGGGCGCCACACTTAGACGAACGCAAATTTTGAAAGAAACCTGACCGGAAGAGTTCTCAGAATGCGCGGACTCGACAAGACCCTCACGTCGAGCAGGGGCAGAAGTACGCGGCCATCATCCCGTCGGCAACGTCTCGGCGCTGCCGACGTACTCTTTGCGCAGCTGTGACCGATAGTCTTTTGCACGGGCTTCAAATTGTGCAGGACCACTTACAGGTGTGTCATCGTCTGAAGATATGGTGCTCGGCGACGCGGCGCAATCCAGGTGAGATCTTCTGGCGTTTCTCTTGCATCAACTTCGCGGTGCGGTCGAGGCTTTCGGTCCTTCTCACGCTACCCGTCACGTTTGTGCCACGTCGTCAAATAACGACTGGACCGAGTCAGAGTCATAGTCTTGCCAATTAGTAGTTCAGGCGGTAAGTTTATCGGTCAAGGGTCAACGGTATTTCCTAAGCATAAACGAGGTGACCGTGGCAGATCATCGCACGCACCGACCGACGGGCATGGCACCTGCGACTTTTGGAGAGCGGGGTCAGTATGCAAGCCAACCGCTCGATGAATCGCTCCTCGGGCGACCCCGGCACCACAGGGCAGGCGCCGTCCTGTATCTACAAGGCGACACCCTCAGCACCCTCCACTATATTGTTGACGGAGCGATAAAGCTGATTCGTGCCAACTCAGCCGATCGGACTGTTATCGTCGGCCTTCGCTCAAAAGGCTGGCTGCTCGGAGTAACTTCGTTTGTCCTCGGTCAGATTTCCCCAGTCACTGCGGAAGCACTCACAGATGCCATCATTCGGCCGCTTGATGCGCGAGCCCTTGCTTCGGCAAGGCAGAACGATCCCACCATCGATGGATGGCTTGCCACTCTCTTGGCGGGAGAGGTGGTCAAACACCTGGAAGCTCAAGATATGTCGTTGCTAGGTGCGCGTCAACGACTCCTGCGAATTGTCCTGAGCTTGGCGAGCGCGTGCCCACCTGTGAAGCAGCTGGACGGTTCGTACGTGATACCTGTTAGATTGAGCCATCGGGATCTAGCGGACCTCTTGAAGACAAGCCGGGAGACTGCGTCACGACTGATAAGTGAACTTGGCCGCGCCTCGCTGGTATCCATCGAGCGGACCGAGATTGTGATCCCAACCTGTAGCTACCTGGCGGGCCAGATGAATGACGTTGAAGGCTCAAAGGCCAGCTTGGCTCCAGCTGTGAAGAGTTCGACTTATTTCGAAGTGTGATCTAGATCACGCCCAGATGTGACGCCACGCCACACTGAGTCGTCCCACCGAGCCATATAGTGTGCCTCATTCGAAAAACGGGAGCACAGTCATGGACGCATCACAAGACGCGGATCGACCGATCGAACCGCAGCTCAACCTGGAAGCAGTGCGCAAGTTACATCCGCGCGTTCTAGGTGTCGCCCAGGATATCTCGCAGTGCTCCTAGTGGCAACTTCATTCGCGGTTTCCATCGGCGTCGACGATCCATTGCGGGCAGTGGGGTCAGCTTCGCGGGCGGCAGGAAAGGCCAAGACAACTCCAACTCTGGGCAGTCAGTCCCCAGAAACGCCTCAGGCGAGGTTCGCTCCAGCGACAACAGTGGGGCATCTCTGGCGGAATAGCGTGACGGCCAATGCGGACCAGAGTGCAGAAACATGCCGGACTGATTGCACGGTTGGGAAGCGGTCGGTGGTGATGCTTTCGGGAGTAGACACCACAAGAACCGGCGCGATGGTAGTCCGCGATCGGCGTGGGCGTACGCCGCAGTATCAAGTGATTTTCGCCAAGTATTGGTTTTCGATGCCAACGGGGCACTACTGGAGTCGCCCCGTCCGAGCTTTGGGCGAGTCGTCAGCCTCTTTCTTCACGCCACGGGAGCCGTGGAAGCATATGACGCCAGGGCAGGTTCACTATTGACGCTCGGTGCGAACTACCAAGAAGCGGCAAAGACGGCACTACCTCATACTCCGTCTCTGCCGCTGGGAGGCGGCAGGTTCCTAGTGGCGCAACAACTCGCCACGCCAGCACTTGTCGGGTATCCGCTGCACGTCATGTCGAAGGACGGCAGCATCGAGAGGTCATTCGGGGGAGACGGCGGTGTCTTTCATTCGGAGGACACTTACAAGAACGGACGAGCCGTCTGCCTCAATCCCGACGGCTCGATTTGGAGCATCGCGTGGGGCGGACGGCTGCTGGAGCGTTGGGACACTTCTGAGTGGACGTCGCATCGCGCAAGTCACAGTCAAGTCGACATGGTTTCGCGAGTCTAGTAGACCAGCAGAAGAGGATGAGGTGGCGAACCCGATCATCCCTCACGATTTGGCCAGACAACGATCTCGTCTGGATCTTGTACAAAGTTGCCGATCCGAAGTGGATTCCGCGGCGGACGCCGGAGAAGGATCGTGTCCCCGTCGGTGAAGACCCCTCACGTCGCTTCGATTGGGTCCTTGAGGCTGTTCGTAGCGACACGGGTCAAGTCGTCGCTATGAAGAGCTTCGACCGCATACTTCTGCGACGCAGGTTCGTTTTGGGTTGCGAGTGACGCCGCCTCTACGAAGCAAGGCAAAGAGCTGGAGTTGTGGACGCCTGTCGTGGTTAAGAAGTAGTCGGTATGTGAATCAGGCCGTAATCAAAAAGGAGAAAGAGCAGATGACGACTAAAATATCGGCGCGTATGGCCCATTGGGCAATTCGGTTTGGCTCTCTGGGTTGTGTTATCGGGTTTATCGCGTTCTCACCGTCGGCCGTGCAGGCAAGGTGCGACCAAATATATTGCCAGTCGGGCGTGAATGGCTGTGACCCAGACAGTCACTATACTATCGTAATGTCGTTCGGCACTCGGGAAGGCGCGGAACACGACTGTCAAGTTGACCCATGCTCCGCCCATGCTCAATGCGGCCTACCGATCCCAGTCGAGGAATTGGACGTGCTCGAGCACGCAGCGAAGGCCGGCGACATCTCAAAGGTTGAGGCGATGCTCGCGGAACATAGCTCGCTGACGGTCAACACCGAGAGGTCGGCTCTGCAACAGTTGGACTGCTCAGGTGAAGTTCTGGCGCATATTCCGGTGCCGTCCGCCCTACTAGGTGACCTGGCGGCCTTCGCCCTGCGCTGATCCAGACTCAGAAAGCATTCCAGAGGTGGGGGCTTGGGCGAAGGCTCAGCCCCCCACCGAAGGGAGTCGGCTCAGCCCATAATCGGCCCGTTCGTCATGGAAGGCGTTCGCGCGGCCGTCATGGGGCCTGGTCAACTGGCAAACGCGGTTTGGCGGCCGTGGCGATGTTCGTGACGCGTCCCTTGAGCGTTCGGACCGTTCCGTTCCTTCTGCCAGAAAATCGTTCCCATGTTTGATGGTGCATACCTTTTTCGCCGGTCAATGGGCTCCTCGGACTGCACACTCGCTGCTCGGAAGGAACAGATGCCGTCACTTCTCTTTCAAATTGTCTGCGCCGTTACCGTTTGCCGCGGCGGTAGGCGTCGGACGTGTTCGGGGCAGTCATTCGCCGTGGCACGGTCCGCTCGGCAGGTGGGGCGACTTGAGTCATGAAAGTGCTCAGGGGGCAATAGCGCAGGTGGCTTTCCTTCGTTCGATGGGGATCAGATGACCAGATGGATTAGGCCCCGAGCGCTATTAGAAGTCGCCGCCACCGTCGCGGTGCTGGTGGCTGCGGTCTTGGTGATTCTTCGAGGAGGTTACCTTGCGAGGAACGACGATAGTTGGAGCGAAATCGAGCCTAGTCAAGTTCCGATTGGCGCATCGCCTAGCCTTGGCGTCAGCCAAGCGGCTGACGTCGTGATGGTGTTTTCGGATTTCGAGTGCCCGTTCTGCCGAGTTGCAGCCGATGAGCTCATACCTTGGCTCCGCTCTGAATACGTCGACCGGGGCCAACTCCGGTTGGTCTTCAAACACTTCCCACTCGATCAGCTACATGCGAACGCACGTCGCCTGGCACGGCTGTCGGCATGTGCGTCACTGCAGAACGACCCTTGGAGCGTTCACAAGCTGTTGTACCGGACATCACCACCGTCGGCGGTAACTACCGAATCTCTTTCCAAGTCTCTTAACCTTGACTCCCAAAAGCTTGATCAGTGTGCTCTAGGAGTCGGACGCGAGATCGTCGACCAGGACATTGAGGACGGCCTCAGGCTTGGGGTTTCCAGCACACCGACTTTCGTCATTGGAACGGTTAGGGACGACGTCATGGAGGCAAGGGTTCGAGTGTCTGGTGCCGTGTCACAGGCAGTGTTCGCCAAGGCTCTTCGAAAGCTACATTGAGATAAGGGAGCTGGTTCTAATGGCATTGCGACCGAGGATCTAGGATTGTTGGTCGTCAGTGGCGCCGCCTGTTTTTCGAAGTCCTCTCGTTATTGGTCAACTCCCGAATAGGGCTATGACAACGAAACAATCTCGGCCTCCCAACGGGAGGCCTCTTTTCGCTACAGCGCGCGAAACCGCCGTCAAAAGGACAAGAAGCATTGAAACCTGCTGACCGATAGCGTCAATATTCCTCGCAAAGAACGGCTATAGTGCCGAGGAGGCACACTCATGATCCGATCGAGTCGCTGGCAGGCCCTGAGCGTTGCGGTGGGGGTGGCCGCATTGTGCCTTGCTCCCGTGACAAACGCCGAGCGCCTCTTTTGGAACAGCGAGACGGCCGATGCGGACCAGAGTCCGGCGGGATGTCGGGCTGACTGCGCCATTGGAAAGCAATCGATGGTGACGTTGTCGGGAGTTGATACCACCAAGACCGGCAGGTGGGTAGTCCGCGATAGCCGAGGGCGGTACGTCGCCGTATCGGACGATTTTCGACAGCTCTTGATTTTCGAGGGCACTGGAAAGCTGCTGGCTTCGCCCCGTCCCAGCGTTGGACGCATCGTGAGTCTCTTCGTTGACTCTGCGGGTGCTGTGCACGCCTATGACTCGAAGGCAGGTTCACTGTTGGCGTTTGATTCCAGCTATCGAGTAACGACGCGGACGACACTGCCTCATCCTCCAGCCCTGTCGCTGGGCGAAGGCAGGTTCCTGGTGGAGGGCCAAATTGACAAACCGGGCATGGTGGGGCATCCCCTACACGTCATGTCGAAAGACGGCAGCATCGCGAGATCATTTGGCGCGGACGCGGGCCCTTTTCGTCCGACGGACACCCTCAAGAACTCGCGGGCCGTTTGCCTCAATCCAGACGGCACTATCTGGAGCATTGCATCGGGTGGCCGGTTGCTCGAACGTTGGGACACCTCGACTGGCCGCCGCCTCGCTCAGGTCACCGTCAAGTCGACATGGTTTCGCGAGTCCAGCACTGCGTTTAACGGCCTGGCTGCGAATCCGTTCGTCGTCGCGATTTGGGCAGAAGGGGATCTCGTCTGGATCCTGTATAAGGCCCCGGATCCGAAGTGGATTCCGAGGCGGATCCCCGAAAGCGAGTGGCTTAAGGCGACGGCACGCGCGCGCTGAAATCGACGACCGTCGTTCCGATTGGGTCCTGGAGGCTGTTCGCAGCGACACGGGAAGCGTCGTCGCCCTGAGGAGGTTCGACCGCCAGCTTCTGAGACAAGAAGGCTCCGTCGCCATCACAAGCGATGTCGCATCAGCCAATCCCTCGGGAGGACTTGAGCTATGGACACCAACCCTGGTGAAGAAGAAGTAGTCCAATGATCGACTCGTTCCCTGAAGACGTGCGCGCCGCCGTTCGGGCCCTATGGAGGCGTCCAGCTACGAGCCACTGGTCTCTCCTGGGGCTCGCAGGTGCCATCGCTACCTCAACGGCGACCATGACGGTGGCCAGCATCGTTCTCCTACGGCCACTGCCATTTCCAGACGCGGACAGCCTCGTCTACATCAATTCAGTGGCGAGGATGCTTCTCCCATCCGACCACGACCGACCGGAGTGTCCTGGGCGACTTGGCAGGCGCTGCGGGACCTTCCGGCATTTCAAGATGTCGGCGCGTGGACGCGAGAAAGCGTCGTCCTCGATCGACCCAGCCGCGCGATCGTTGAAACGTGGAAAGTGTCGGCTTCGGTGCTGCCACTGTTGGGGGTGAAGCCGGTGATCGGCCGACTATTCACCGCCGACGAAGACACAACCGACCCTGACGGTGCTGCGCTAATCTCGTGGGACTTCTGGCAAGCGCGTTTTGGCGGCCGCGAGGACGTTGTAGGGCAGACATTGGGCCTCACCTACACTTACCTCGACCACCACGTTCGAACGGTCGTGGGAGTCCTGCCGCAGTCGGTCGCGATGCAGGGACAAATCCCCGAGGTGGTTCTCCCCTGGGTGTACCGCCATGGTCGAGCTTGGACCGCCCGACGCTCCGGGTGGTGGCCCGCCTTGTCTCGCCGGATGCCTTTGACGCGGCGAGATCGGGCGCTTCGGAGTTCGTGCCGCTCTTGACGAAGACGAGATGGCCACTCGAAGCGCGGGTGGTCAAAGTGGCCGACGATATTTTTTGGTGAGGGCCACCGAGACCAACCCTCTGGGTTGGGCCGCCTTGATCGTCTTGATCGTTGCTGTGGGTAGTGCGACGGCTATCGCCACATCCGATATCGTGGAGCGCCGCAGCGAATTGGCGTTACGAATCGCGATCGGGGCGACGCCCCGCCGCGTCCTTATGCAGTCGTTCGCCCGTCAGGCTGTCCTCATCTCCGCGTCCCTCGCCTTGGCCGGGCCCGTCGCATTCTGGCTGGTCCGATATGCCGTGGCTACGCTGCTCCCCTCGCTGACCTCGCTCGGCGTGAGTATCGGGGACTGGACGTCGTTTCCGCTGTCACTTCTCGGCGTTACCACCACAATCCTAACCGCGGCGGCCCTGCCATCTATCGTTGTGGCTCGCAGGCTCGCGGTCGGACCTCCCGTGTCCAGCCTTGCGCGTGCGACCTCGAGGCTCGCTGGGAGTCACCGCCTCCTGCTTGGGCGCAGCTTGCGGCGTGCCTGACATTAGTGGTCTGTGCCTGTCTGCTCGAGCAAACGATCTGGCGCCTGACATCACAGCCCTTGGGGTTCGACCCAAAGGATTTGAAGGTCGTGAATTTCACACCGACGGCATGGCCCACTGACCAAGCGGGCAATCGACTGAACCACTTCAATACCGCCGGATATGCAGACGCTTTGGTGGAATCAGTCCGTCGGCTGCCAGGTGTCAGCGCCGCCGCCGCGGTTCTTGACGCGCCCTTTGCAAGCAACGTTCGAACCATCCAGTTCCTGCTGCCGGGCAACACCGTCCCAACGCGGGTGCCAGTGCAGCATGAATCGAACGGCTATTTTCAGACGATGCGCGTTCGGCTCGTGGCCGGCCGCATGTTCGAGCCCGCGGATCGCGCCTGGTTGCCTCGCTCTGGCAGCGTCAACGTGGTCGTTTCGGAATCATTGGCCCGCCAATTGGGCGACGAGGTACTTGGCGCGAAGCTCATCTTTGCCTCACAGCCCCTACCTGGTGGTTGGGGTGGTTGGAGACGTCACACACGAGGATTACCGTGAAAACGATCTGCCGGCGGTCTACATCCCGTCGAATACCTTCGATTCGATCCAGAGCCTGCTCGTCCGGTCTTCTCCCGGCGTAACGGTCTCGGCCGCTGCGATTCGGCAGGCCGTTCAGGAGTTCGACCCGACGCTCGTCGTCACTGCGGTTCATCCAGTTGCGATGCTGTTGGAGCGCTCACTGGCGGCCGAAGCACTCCGCGCTCGCAGTGCTGAGCTGTTCGGCTCGTCGGCCGTGTTCCTGGCGGTGGCCGGACTCTACGCGATTGGTCGACGGGCCGCCGAGCAACGACGTAAAGAATGCGCCCTTCGGGTCGCGCTGGGCGCAGGCACGACTGACATTGCTCGACTCCTGGGTCGGGACGCGCTTGTCTCGGCGGTCATTGGCTTGGTTATCGGGGTGCCACTCTCGCTGGTTAGCGGGTACGGACTTCGTCATGTCTTGTTCGGTGTGTCTGCGACGCAGCCTCTCGCCTTGGCGGTCGGCGTCGGGTGTTTGTTCGGTGCAGTCGTTGTCGCGATGGCTCGGCCCATCTGGCAAATGGCGCGGATTGATCCGTCGCAAGTAATGAGGGAGTAGGCACTGGTCGGCTTTACGACGGTTCGATGAGCGTCACATGACTAAGTGGATTGGCTTAAGGGCATTAGACGTCGCCGCGACAGGAGCAGTGCTAGTAGCCGCGGTCATGGTGATCCTCCGAGGGGTTACCTTGCGAACAACGACGCCGGTTGGAGTGCAATCGACCCCATTCAGGTTGCTATCGGCGCCTCGCCCAGCCTGGGCGACAACCAAGCGGTTCACGCGGTCATGATGTTTTCTGACTTCGAATGCCAGTTCTGCCGAGTCGCCGCAGATGGGCTCATACCTTGGTCCGATCGGAATAGTCGACCGGGGCCAATTGAGGTTGGTCTTCAAACACTATCCAATCGACCGGCTGCACGCGAGCGCCCGTCGCCTAAGCTCGGCTGTCGGCGTGTGCGTCCCCTGCAGAACGATCCTGGGACGTTCACACGCTCCTATACCAGGCATCGCCAGCATCGGCGGTGACCGCCGAGTCGCTTTCCACGTCACTCAAGCTTGACTCCCAGAAACTTGATCAGTGTGCCGCAGGACTCGGACGGGACATCGTCGACCAGGACATTGAGGATGCCCGCAAGCCTGGGGTTTTCAGCACGCCGACCTTCGTCGTCGGAACAGTCAAGAACGACGTCTTGGAGGCACAGCTCCGGCTATCTGGTGCCGTGGCTCAGGCAGTCTTCGCGAAGGGCCTTCGACAACTGCCAAGAGGCAGGTGATCTGGCTCGAGGTTGTCAGATTCGTTTAACCAGACTCACCTCCGCGGCGCCCCACAAGCATCCTGTTTCGACGCGCCGGCTTTGGAGAGTGACCCTCGTGGTCCAGACGCCGCCGATCGAATTGTGCGAACTTTGTGCGAATAGAGTCGTGCGAGGCGGCGCATTCTGAGACGCCAGGTATCGAATCAGGCCCAGCAACGCTGACGTGATCCTGGGTGAACTCGTTCTCATGAGGACTCTTAATCTGTTGGTTGGTGGTTCGATTCCACCCGGGCTCACCATCCTTCGCTTCGCTCCGGATGGTTCGCCACGGCTGTCATCAGCCACACGGCTCCGGCCTTCGGCCTCGCCGTCGTGGTCGATTCCACCCGGGCTCACTTTCCTCAGCGCATCCTACCCGTTACCGTCACCCGGCTTCCGGCTGTCGGCCCGCTTGCCGTCAGCCTGTGCCATGCGGTTGCCATCCAAATCGCCGGCACGACGGTTGTCACCCTGGGTGCCACCTGCAGGTTTGCCGCCACTATCCTGATCGTCGTCGCCTGGAGTGCCCCCACCGGGGTCGCCCTCGCCCTGATTGTGAGTGTCGGCGTTCGGGACCAGGTGCTTTTTCGGGTCTGTCATGGGTTCTCCTCGTCACTACTGAGGAGAAGCGTACGGCCCCGGCTGGCCGCGTGCCTGCGCCAAACAGCACAGGACGGAAGATGACGTCACTCCAGTCGCGTCACGCCTGGATGGGCGACCGGGAGGCGCTGTGTTTTCGCCGCCTGCGCGAGCCTGGTGTCGTACGCAATGAACGCTTCGGGATCGTCGCCAAGCGACAGGGCCGTGGCCAGATGGATCGCATCCAGTGCGCGCAGGTGGGGATCGCGCAGAGCCACGGCCCGTGCCAGCACCGGTTCGTCCACCCGGATCAGCACAAGGCCGGCCAACACCGCATCGGCCCGCGTACGTTGTGATGGCGTGGCGCCCGCACGCCTCAGGGCGCGGTGAACCTCCACACGGGCCACCACCGACGTCACCCGATCGGGCCACTCCGCGAGCGCACTGATCAGCGCATCGGTTTCAGCTTCGGGCACGACGAGCTTCACGATCGCCGACGCGTCGAGATAGACCGGCCGAAAATTCACAGTCGATCCTCTCGCACGTCACGAAGGGCTTTCGACAGCGCGCTGCTCGCTTTTCCCGAGGGACGCCCCAGGGACAAGAGGTCGCGGGTGGCCGGAGTCGCCCGGCCGGTTGACACCATCCGCTCTACGGGCGTGGAGGCTGCCGGCAAGGGAATCAACAACGCTACGGCCACGCCGCGGTCCGTCACCCGAAAGACTGTGCCATCAGACAGGCGGCTAAGGTAGACACTGAGGTTCTGCCTCAACTCGCGCACGCCCACGTTGACTTCAGTGCCGGGCATTGATGCATGTAGCATGGTAGCACATGACAGTCAAGATAAGATGCGCGTCATGCTTCTCCGACGAACTCTGCTGGCGGCTGCGCTGCTGGCGCTGGCGCTGACGCCCGTGGCGCGCGCGGGCGATCAGGCGCAGGCGCCGGTGGCCACTCCGCCGAGCTGGACACAATGGGGCGGACCGTCGCGCGACTTTCACTCGCCGTCCACCGGCCTCGCGGATTCGTGGCCGGCCGAGGGGCCGCCGGTCATCTGGACCCGCCCGCTCGGCAATGGACACTCGGCCGTCGTGGTTGACGATGGCCGGTTGTTCACGATGTACCGCACGGGCAACGCGCGCGCGAAGGTTGGGCCGTGGAAGAGCGAGGAAGTGGTGGCCGCCCTCGACGCGAAGACCGGCGCCACGCTCTGGGAACACACCTATCCCTCGCGCCAGGAAGACTTCAGCTTCGGCGCCGGTCCACACGCCACGCCGCTTGTGGTCGGCGACCGCGTCTTCAGTGTCGGCACGAACCAGCAGTTGTTCGCGCTCGATAAACGCACGGGGAAGGTCCTCTGGTCGCATGACTTCATCACCGAGTTCAAATCGCCCGAGCTGCTGATTCGCCCTGTCGTGAAAGTGGGCTACGGATGCAGCCCGATCGCTTTCCGCGACACCATCATCTGCAGCGTGGGCGGGCCAGGGCAGTCGGTCATGGCCTTCCGGCAGTCCGACGGCGCGGTCGTCTGGAAAAGCGGCGACTTCCTCACCTCGGGCGCTGCGCCAATCTTGATCGAGATGGGCGGCCGGCCGCAGGTGGTGTTCCTCGCCGGCAGCACAATCACCGGCCTCGATCCGTCCACGGGCGCCATCCTCTGGTCGCATCCCCACGATCCCGGCAACGACCTGAACTGCAGCACGCCGCTCTTCGGGCCCGACCATGTGCTCTTCATGTCGTCGGCGTACCAGGCCGGAAGCCGCGCGATTCAACTCAGCCAGACGGGCGACACCACCAACACCGAAGAACTCTGGTTCACGAATCGCGTGCGATTCATGTTCCTCGGCGCCATCCGTGTCGGTGATTTTGTGTACGGCACCACTGGCGATTTTGGTCCCGCATTCCTGACGGCCCTCGATATCAAGACGGGCGTATCAGCCTGGCAAGTTCGCGGCTTCGCCCGCGCCAGCCTCCTCCACGCCGACGGTAAAACCATCGTCATGAACGAAGACGGCGACCTGGCCCTCGCGCGGCTGTCACCCACGGGCGCAGAGATCCTCGCGCGCGCGAAAGTGTTCGACACCACATCGTGGACGGCACCGACACTGGTGGGAACCACGTTGTATGCGCGCGACCGCGAGAAGGTCGTCGCGCTGGATCTGGGGGTGAAGGGGGTGAGTCAGAGCGCCGCAGGGCGTAGCGTCAGCCGCGCCCCTGCCAATCTGAACGTTGGCCGTGGTGACCTGAGCCAGTCGAAGGTCAGCCGCCCCGAGGTGACCTTCCCAGCTTCCCTCGCCGGCTCGTGGCAACTCGACACGGCCACAAGCACGATCACTGATGGGGCGGGCTTCTCAGGACTCATGGCCGCCGGCGCGCCGCGATGGATGTTCGTCACCCAGCCGCTCAACGGCGCACTCGTCGTCGAAAGCCCAATCAACACAGGTCACACGCGTTTCTACCGTCCGGGTCGCTCGACGACGACGGACACCAAAGACGGCACGATCACGATGAACACGTCCTGGATTGGCAAGACGCTCGTGGCAGAAGGGCGCGCGGTCACGGGCGGCGGCGCGACCACCGCGGTGAAGGAGACGATTTCGCGCGATGGAGATGCGCTTGTCGTCGAGATTGTGGCCGGGGACAAAACGAGCCGGCTGCGATATACGCGCCTGCTGGACGTCGGCCCGTGTGAGACCTGGCCGACGCCCTGCAAGAGAGCAAAGTGAATCGTTAACTCGACCGGCGCAGCGCCCACGCGCGCCTGGCGATCAGGCCGAGCGGTACAACAATCGCCAGCAGGATGAGCCACGGGACCATCGCGCCGAAGATCGCGGCGACCGGCGTGAACCACTGAGACCTGAACCACTCAACCGCGACGATGGTGTTGGCCTCAGCGGCGCGAGCCATGCTGCCCACCGCATAGTCGCGCGCCACGGCTGCGGCACCGGCGGCTGCCTTCCATCCAACTGCGACCGCACCGATGGCCCACCAGCCGGCCGCGACGCTGCCGAACGCCAGCATTCCGAACGCCACGCCCGCGATGCTGAGACTGAGCACTCCAACCGTGACGCCGCCGATCGCAATGGGAGCAACAGCCATTCCCCCGATCGCCAGGAGTGGGCTGAACGCCAGGTCACCAATCGCAATCCATCCGCGCGCACCGCGTGTCCGGTACGAACCGACATCAAGGCCACCGGTCGCATACGCGAACAGCGGAAGGCCGAACAATTGCCACGAGGAGGAATAGCGCTGCGGGCCGGCCGAAACGCCTCGGCTTGCGAGATGCGGGGCATACTCGGCATCGGTCGTCCCGGTTTCCACACGAACGCGATCGATCTCGCGCTGAAGGTTGTCGTTCACAAGTCCGAGCCGAACCAGCAGGATGCCGGTCCACGCGCACGTGAGGGTGATCAGCACCCACGGCGAATCCGGAAAGTACTTCAGGCTGGCGAAGATCCCGGCAAGCAGGCCGACGACCATGACGAGCGCGAACGTGACGCCTTGCTTGAACTGCCGGCCGATGACGCGCTGCTCGGCGGTCGACCGTGCGGTCAGGCGCAGAAGCTTTGACGCGAGCCAGGCTGTGGCCAGCCCGGCCGCCGGCCCAACGACGACCGCGCCGCCGCCAAGGCCGAGCGCGCCTTTGGTGGAGGACGCGGCACCGGCCGCCGCAGCCGATGCTCCCGCCGTTGCGGCGGCGCTGGCCGTGGGTGCGACCACCGTGATGGCCGCGAGTACGCCTGCGGTGAATGCACCGCTCGGGCGCGTGCGAGAGAGCGCGGACTCGACGAGCGACGCCACCTCACCACGCAGCATCGCCCGGCCTCGCGAAAGCCGCTGCTTGACGGTCTCCTGGCTCAGGTTCAGCAACGCTGCGACGTCGGCCACGGACTGTTCTTCACGGTAGAACAGGACGATGGGCTCGCGATAGGACTCGGGCAGCGCGCCGATCGCGCGCCACAGCAACACTTCTTCTTCCCGACTGACGGCCTGTGCCAGCGGGTCGTCAGCGGCGGTGGCGGGTTCGGCAATCGCATCGAGCGATGCCGGCACACCTCCGCGCCGTGTTTCCTTGCGGCGAACGTTCGCGACCAGCGTGCGCGCGATGCCGCACAACCAGCCGCGCAGCTTGGCGGGCTCCCGCAAGTCATCCATCTGCCGCCACGCGGTGACAAACGTCTCTTGCGCCAGGTCCTGTGACGCCGCAATGTTGCCCAGGCCGGAATACGCCACTGAACACACCAGCGACTGATAGCGCGTGACGATGAGGCCGAAGGCGTCGCGGTTGCCGGAACGGGCGGCCAGCCAGAGTCGGTCGTCAGACGACGTGGAGGCCGGGTGATTGGAAGTGGTCATGGTAGTCATCACCCAACAAGTGGTCACGACTGCGCAAAAGGTGACACGGGGTGCCGCAAAGGAGCGCGACAATCGAGTATGCGCCAACTTGCTGCGGCCTTGTGCGTCGTGCTGTCGGCGGCCCTGGTGGCCGGCGCGCACCAGCCGGTGCCCCAACTGCGCGTTGAGGGCCGGCAGTTCGTCGGCGAGGCTGGAGCGCGCTACATCCCGAGGTGGGTGTCGGGCCTGACGCTGCTCTCGCGTACGCCCGCACAACAGACGACGTTTCTTGATTGGGCCGCTCGTACCGGTTTCAACGGCGTGCGCGTGTTTACGGGCGCGCTGACGTGGGCGCCACAGACGCCGGACCAGGCGCGGGCGGGACTCCCGGCACTGCTTGATCGCGCGGCGGCGCGCGGACTGATGGTGGAAGTCACCGCCTTGACGGACACCACGACCGGATACGACGCTCGGGCGCACGTGCAGGCGATTGCAGACACACTGGCCGGGCGCCGTGGCGTGGTGCTGGAACTGGCAAATGAAGTAGGCAACGCGACGCAGTCGAAAGAGCTCACGCCAGACCGCCTTCGATCGTGGGGAGAAGCCATCGCCACACCGCGCCGGCTGGTGTGGGCCGTCGGGGCGGCCGACTCCGACGCGCCCTCGGGCGCATCACATCCGACGAGGGGAGGCTCGTACATCACCGCCCATCTCGATCGCGGCGGCAAAATGTGGGAACAGGTGTCGCGCGTGCGCTCGCTCTTTCAGATCGCCGAGACACACGGTGTGCCCGTGATCAACAACGAGCCCATCGGGGCGGATGAGCTTCCTGGAAGCGAGACTGGCCGGCAACGCTGGAATGACCCCACAGCCTTCTTCGCGCTGGGCGTGCTTGACCGCGCCTTCCAACTGGGGGGCGTCCACCATTCGCAGGCTGGACTGATGGCCGAGCTCCCGGGCCCGGTGCAGCAACGGTGTGCTGAGGCCTACGTCGCGGGGCATCGCGCTATTGACGCGGTGACCGGCAAGTCGGCGCTGACGTTTCACGACGCCGGTACGCCCACATCGCCGGTGGCCTCGGGTAAGACGTCTCGTCTGACCGTCGCATATGCCTTCACCGCGGGTGATCGCGGTGTCGTCGTGCTCCTGGGAGTCAGTGGTGATCCCGTGCTGCGGCTGGCCGACGGATGGCGGCGCGTACGCGTCGCGGCGTCGAGGCGCGCGGCCGACGGGACGCGGATCGACGTGGTCGAGATTACGCGCGCCCGGTGATGCGGAAGTTGCGCATCATGCCCATGTCCTCGTGTTCGAGGATGTGGCAGTGATACAGGTAGAGCCCGGGCAACTGCGAGAACGTCACCTGCAGCCGCACGGTCTGCCCCGGCAGCACCAGCACCGTGTCCGTGGGCGCGCCATCACTGAAGCCTTCATTCAGCGGATTGGTCTCGGCGCCAGACCGTGACAGGATGCGGAACTGCCGCCCATGAATATGGATGGGATGGGCCATCGCCATCCCCATCGGGTTGGTCTCGTTGACCAGTTCCCACACCTGCGTGGCACCGGCCGCCACGGTCTCGTCGGCGGCCACCGTGTCCATCTCGAACGTGCGGCCGTTCATCAGCCAGTTCATCTGGCGAAACTGCAGAGCCACACGCCGAACCGGCGCGTCCGTCCTGACCGCCCAGAGTGGCACCGGCGCCGAAAGACGCTCAGGCAACCGCACGCGCGTGCCAACGGTACCCGACACCTTCAGCGTCATGAGCGTGATTGCCGCGCCCTGCGGCAGCGGCGACGTTTCGGCCATCATCCCAGCCCGGCCGACAGCTTCAGCGGGGTAGGCGAGGCTGCGCAGTTCCACAGTGGAACCTGCGGCGTGGCCCGAGAGGTCAAGCAGCATGTCGGCGCGTTGGCCGGGCGCCAGTGTTAGTGCCTGTGCCGTGCGGGCCCGCTCCAACAGGCCGCCATCACCACCGATGATCGTGAGCGGTGTTCCGTCGCTCCACGCCAGCTTGTAGATGCGCGCATTGGACCCGTTGAGGATGCGGACGCGGCACGTCCGGCGGTCCACATCTGTCGCGGGCCGCGATCGCCCGTTGACCAGAACCGTGTCGCCGATCCAGCCGTTCATGGTCTGCATCATCGCCGCCATGCCCATGCCGCCTGCGGCGTATTCAAACTGGTTTTGTTTGTCGATGCGCCGGTCCTGCAGCACACACAGCAGCTCGCCGTTACCCGCCGGCAGTCCCAGCGCGTCTTCCTCGGCGTCCGACACCAGCAACAGTCCGGCCAGGCCCTGGTAAACCTGGGCGCCGGTGCGCATGTGCGGGTGCGGGTGATACCAGTGCATGCCGGCCCGATTGATGACCTCGAAGTCGTACACGTAATCGCGCCCGCCCTCCACCGCCAGCCGCGGATGCCCGTCGGCCACATCGGGCACGTCGAGTCCATGCCAGTGGACGATGGATGGCTCGAGCAGGCGGTTGTGGAACCTGATGCGAACCCGCTGGCCCTTGCGAAGCCGGATCACGGGGCCGAGGTACGAGCCCGGAATAGTTTCAAGCGTGGTCGCCGGACCGCGGAGTACCCGGCCCGTGAACTTCCACACGCGCGTTGGTGCTCCTGGCTGGATCGAGACTTCGCCAGGTGCGGCGGTCAGCTCGATCTCCACGTCCGGCGTGTTGGTCTGGAAGCGGGAAAGGGGTCGCAGGGCCGGCGCAAACGATGCCAGCCCCATCAGGCGCAAAAGGTCTCGACGATGCATTCAGACTAGTGTTGCAGGTTCGGTGCCACTCGGGTGACGCGATCTTTGACCTGTTCACGGGTGACGAGGCCGGGGCCGACCGGCACGGTCGCGGGAAATCGCGCAGCCCGGCAGCTGATGAGCAGCACCATGCCCGAATCGGTGTCCTCAAACCACGCGGCCACCTGGGCAAACCGCGCGAATGCCAGTGCATGGGCCACTGCGCCGTCGCGGGTAACGAACAGGAGCTGGTCTCGGCCGGACGTGGTTCGAAGGGCCCAGGGCGCAGCCTTTCGGCCAGCCTTGTGCGCGACGATCACATCGTCTTTTGCGGGCTGGTTGTGCATGGCCAACGCTGACCGTACTCGCCGGAACATGGCCTGCGATGTTTCAAACAGCACAGGTTCAGCCACCTGGCGGGGCGCGAGGCCTGTCCAACCGGCATCGGGCCGGCGGCGTCTTGCCCCTCAGGAACATGCGTGAAGCCGCCCAAGCCGTGCCACGATTCGTGACCACCGAGGTGCGCCACATCGATATCGATCAGGAGTTCGAGGCCCGGCTCAAGGATTCGTCCACGCTGGCATTCCGCGTGGCGTTCAGCGTCCTGCGGCATCACCAGGATGCGGAGGATGTGGCCCAGGACGCGTTTGCCCGGGCCCATCGGGGGTTTTCCCAGTTGCGTGACCGCGAGGCCTTCCGGGCATGGCTGGTGCGCATGACCTGGCGGCTGGCGCTGGACCATCGGCGCGGCCACCTCCGGCGCGTGGCGCGTGAACAGGTGCCGGTGGAGTGGAACGACTCGAACGCCGCGCCCTCGAGCGAGCAGCAGGTCATTGCCGCTGAACGCGCGCGGCGGCTGTGGGAGGCGATCGACCGGCTTCCGGAAGTCCTGCGTCTGACGGTGGTGCTTGCGTCAATTCAAGAACACTCGATGAAGGAAGTGGCGGTGCTGACTGGCGCGCCTGAAGGCACCGTAAAGTCTCGCGTGTTCGACGCCAAGAAGTTGTTGAAGGAGATGCTGACATGACCAACCACGATGACGAATTGGCCGAGCTGACCGCAGCTCTGGAGGTGACGCCACCGGCTTCATTCGCTGAGGGTGTGCGCGCGCGAGTGGCGCGGTCACGAGCCCGCACGCGGCAGAGGTGGTGGGGCCTTGCGGCTGCGGCGACGGTGGCGCTGGCGACGGTCGTGATGTGGCGGCCGGCAGCGCCGGTGACTGAGGTTGCGACGACGGCCATGGTAGCGCCTGTGATCCCGGCAGCTGATATTCAGCGGGCAGCGGAGCCCGCCACGGCCGAACGCGTGGCGTCAGCGGCTCCTGCTTCGAGGGCTGCCGCACGATTGGTCTCGGTGCGACCAGAGACAACGCCGGCCGAACCCGCGCTGGTGGTCATGACGAATCAGCCGGCTTTGCTGCGCGCGCTGTGGGCCGACTTCGATGGGAAGAACGTGTCTCTCGTGCAGGTGGAAGCCGTGTCCACGTCTGCCGATGGGATGACGAAGCCGATTGCTGTGGAGCCGATCGTGGTGGAGCCGATCGTGGTGGCGCCGATCGTGGTAGCGCCGATTGTTGTGGGTGATCTTGGGACTGTCGGTGGCCGCGCTGGGGCGACTCCGGCTATTCGCCGCGTGGATGCGGCAAGGGAGACGAAATGAGTGCGATGACGAGGAATCTGGGCGCGGTGGTAGTGATGACCGGATTGGTGCTCGGTGCCGGCAGTCCGGTGCGCGCGCAGCAGGGGCGGGGCGGCGGAGCTGAGGCGGCGGCGCCCGCCGCGGCCACCGTACCTCTGAAGGTGACGGTGACGATTTCACGTTTCGAGGGAGAAAAGAAGACCGCGAGCCTTCCGTTTGTGCTGTGGCTCAACACCGGCGGCGGCCAAGCCATTCTTCAGATGGGAAGCGAAGTCCCGGTTCCATCCACGTACACCAAGGACGGCGTACCCTCGCAGTCCTACAACTATCGACCCGTCGGAACAAACATCACCTGCAGCGCTGCCGCGGCGTTGGCCGACGGCCTCTACCGGCTGTCCATCGCCGTCGAGGACTCACAGGTGTTCCGGATGCCCACTTCCGGGGTGGCCCAGATCGGCCCTGGCTTCCAGAACTTCAAGGCGATCAACTCGCCCATCCTCCGCGACGGCCAGACCGTTCAGTTTGCGGTGGCCACCGACAAAACCAGCGGGGAAGTCATCAAACTCGACGTGACCCTGAACGTCGTCAAGTAACCCGGCTCGCGCGAGCCTGATGCTAGAATCCCCCTACGCACCTTGAACCAGTGATGGTCGTGTCACCGCTGTCTGGCAAGACAGGGATGAAGGGGAGATTTGTATGCGCGCAGTGCTTAGCCTGACCTCGTTGCTCACCGTCGCGGCCGGTACCGTGATGTTCGCCGACAACTGGCCACATTGGCGCGGCCCCTCCCACAACGGCGTCAGCACAGAAACCGGGCTGCCCGTGACGTGGGGGGCCACGTGCGTGGCCGACGCGGCAACTGGTGCGGTTGCCGCGGCACCCGCGGCCCCGCAAGGACGTGGCGGTGGTCGAGAAGGTAGACCGCTGACACCGTTTGCGTGTGCGAACCTCAAGACAGAAAACGTTTCGTGGAAGTTGCCGCTGCCCGCCTACAGCGGCTCCACCCCGATCATCTGGGGCGATACGATCTTTCTCAACGTGGCCACGGGCGCCAACAATGGCGCACTCGAGTTGTGGGCCGTTGATCGGCGCAAGCAGACAGTGTCCTGGAAGCGTCCGCTTGCCGACTCAAACCACATGGAGCGTAAGCAGAACATGTCGTCACCCTCGCCGGTGACTGATGGCCGCCATGTGTGGGTGATGACGGGCGTGGGCACGCTGCAAGCCTTTGACTTCGCCGGCAAGGAAATCTGGTCGCGCAACGTGCAGACCGACTACGGCCGCTTCGGGCTGAACTGGGGCTACGCGTCGTCGCCGCTGCTCAAGGACAACGCGCTGTACGTGCAGGTGCTGCATGGGATGAAAACGGATGACCCGTCGTACCTGTTGAAGATTGACGCAGCCACGGGCAAGACCATCTGGCGTGTGGAGCGGCTGACCGAGGCCGTGTCAGAATCGCCGGACTCCTACACCACGCCGGCGTGGGCCGAGATCAGCGGCCGCCCGGAGGTAATCATCACCGGCGGCGACGTGGTGTCGGGCCACAATCCTGCGACGGGTGCTGAATACTGGCGGGCCGACGTCCTGAATCCACAGCGTGGCCGTAACTACCGCATCGTGGCGTCACCCACCGTGGTCGGCGATCTCGTGATCGCGCCGACACGAGAGAATCCGATGGTGGCCATCAGGCCTGGCGGCAACGGGGACGTGGCCGGCTCGCACGTGGCGTGGACTTTTGCGCAGGGCCCGGATGTGCCTACGCCCGTCAGCGACGGAAAACTCCTCTATGTCGTGCGCGACCGGGGAGTGGCCTTCGCACTCGATGCGAAGACGGGCGCGGTGGTGTACGGGCCCGAACGGCTGCCATCAGGCACCTACAGCGCATCGCCGATTCTGGCGGACGGCAAGATCTATGTGACCACCGAAGAGGAAGGGATCACGACGGTCTATCGCGCCGGTCCCAAGTTCGAAGTGCTTGCGTCCAATCGCCTGGCCGACGACTGTTCGCCGTACTGCCTCAGCACGGTGGCGATCTCTGAAGGGCAGATCTTCATGCGCACCGCGTCGTTCCTGTGGGCGATCGGTGAGCGCCGCAAATAAGGCAGTCATCGCGCTGACCCTTGCCGCGATCGGCGCGGTTGGCTGCGGTAAAGGGGCGGAGGCGCCGCGCGCGAGCAATGCGCTCGCCGTGGCGGTGGCCTGGAAGGAAACGTCCGCTGAGTACGAGGCTCTGTATCTGCAGGGCTTTAATGTCGCAAGGATGCACGTGGACCGTGCGCTCAGAGACGGGCGCCGATCCCTGGCGGTCATCTCGGATCTTGATGACACGGTGCTGGACACGCGCGACTACTGGCGCGAAGTGCTCGAGGCCGACGCGCAGTTGTTTGAAGACGCCCGCTGGGACCTGTGGGTGGCAAAAAACAAGGTGCGCGCCAGTCCAGGCGCGTTGGACTTCCTGAACTTCTGCCGTGATTCTGGCGTCGAGGTGTTCTACATCACGAACCGCGATCAGGGGCCGAAGACGATGGAGCTGGCGCTCGGCAACATGAAGGCCGCCGGCCTGCCGTTTGCGGATGCCGAACATCTGACCGTCATCACCGACAGCTCGGACAAGGAACCGCGTCAGCGCCAGGTGGCGCAGTCCCACGACGTCGTGGTTTTCCTGGGCGACAACCTGAACGACTTTCGGCGGTCCTACTACGTCACCGACGCCCAGAGCCGACGCCAGCGGCTGACCGCGGACACGTCCGAGTTCGGGCGGCGTTTTATCCTGTTCCCGAATCCCACGGACGGCCACTGGATCCGCGCTATTCTTGGCGAATCCGAACCGTCGCCGACCCAGGAGACCCTGGATCGACTGCATCAACTGATCGGCCGGCGCTGAGGGCGCCGGTTGTCGGACACGAGTAGAATCCGCCGCACCCTGTTTCGGGTGGCAGGTGACAAGGGAGATGTTATGAAGATCACAAAGGGCGCCGGCGCGTTGATGCTGTTGCTATCGGTGGCGTGCAGTCCGAAGTACTACGTGCCCAATACGCAGAACGTGCCGATGATTTCGGCCAAAGGGCAGGCCAACGTCACCGTCGCCGCGAACGGAAACCAGGGGGAATTTCAGGCCGCGTATGGCGTCAGCAACGCCGTGGCGTTCCAGGTGAATGCGGGCATCGTGCGGCCTCGCGAGGAAGACAATGGCGATGGCGGCAAGGGCAGCCTCTTTGAAGCCGGCCTGGGGTATTACCGCAACGTCTCGCCCAACGTGTTGTTCGACATGTATGTGCTCGGTGGATTCGGCAAGATGGAGAACGACTTTCCCTCCACGCTGACCGCCAGTCCGAACACCACCGGCATAATCAAAGCCGACATCGTCCGCTTCGGTGTGCAGCCGGGCCTGAGTCTGCACCGCCAGCGCTTCTCGTTGTCAGGTTCCGCGCGGATTTCCAGCCTGCGGTACAGCAACATTCAGGGCAACCTGATTTTTGGCGGTGTAAACCAGGTGACCTACCTGACCGATCACAAGACGAGCACGCTCATTGAGCCCGCCGTGACCCTTCGCCTTGGTGGAGAGAAGTTCAAGCTTCAGATCCAGATCGCGAGGAGCATCAACCTCACGACGTCCGACTTCAAACAGGACAAGTCTCTGGCGACCGTGGGCTTCAACTACCGCTTTCGCTGAAGGTCCCTACGACGACCAGCTCTCGCGTTCGAGCTTCCAGGCGTTGCCCTCGCGGATCAGGAAGACCTGACCCGTGGTCTTTTTCTTGTCCGAGTCGAGCGCTTCGACCGACAAGGTGACGCCGGCGGCCGTCTTGGTCTCCTTGGTGACCTTGAGGTTGGTCACCGCGGCCATCATCTTGACCATTTCGAACATCATGACGGCGTCTTCCTTCGACGTCGCGTCCATCTTGGCCTGCACGGCTTTTGAGTGCCACGGCCTGATGTCGGCCACGGACTTGGCCTTGTCGAACGCCACCCGATACGCCAGGTAGAACTCGGTGGCCGTCTGGTTGGCATTCTGGGCCCAGGTCGCGGCTCCCATCGAGGCGAATACCAAGGTCAGGGCAATGGCCACGAGGCCGGCGCGATGCATTTTCATAACAATTTCCTCCGATCGTCCGGGAAGCGGACCGGGCGACATCTTACCCCGAGCCCGGTGACAACGAACACCGCGGTTCGAACGCCGCGTCACAGTCCGACGTGCCAGGCCAGATCGGCCGTCGGATAGGTCAGTTTGAGGTCCCTGAGATTCCTCATTCCCGCGCCGCCGGCCACCGCCTCGAGTTGAAGGTCGGTCAGCAGCTCGTCGGTCACCGGTTGCGCAGGCATGATGCCGGGCAGCGGAATCTGGCCCTCGGCGACGAGCTCGAGGGCGCGCTGTGCGAAGACGGCGCACGCGTGGTCGGGCGCCTGGAGCGCTCGCTCGAGCGTGTGACGATACAACTCCGTCGCGCGGGCGATATCGCCTTGCTGCAAGTGGAGGTAGGCGAGGTTCAGCGAGCAGTGCAGGTCGCCTTCAATGTCGGCGGCACTGACCACGGCCGGAAAGCCACGGTCGAGCAGCACCTTCGCCGTGGCCAGGTCGCCCCGGAACGAATGCGTCTTGGCGAGGCCCACGATGGCCCGTCCCGCGATGGACCTCAATCCCAGGTGGACCGCCATGTCGAGGCACGTTTGACGCAGGGCGATGGCTTCGTCGATCTCGCCGCGATACAAGGCCCAGTCCGCCAGGTTGTTGTAGATGATCGCCACTCGCGCTGGTGATCCAGACGCCGTGGCAAGCTCGAGTGCCTTTTCGTAGCTGGCCACGGCCTCCGGAGCTTCGCTCATGGGCAGCGTTCGCCCGAGACCGATAAGAGCCGCCATCACCCATCGGGTGTCGTCAATGGCCTCGCCGATGGCTTTGATTTCCCGGTAGACGGCGCGTGCGCGTTCGTTCTCGCCGGTCTCCTTCAGGTAGTGCGCCCGGCATCCAAGAGCGGCCGCCAGCAGGTGCTGGTCACCAAGCTCGTGCGCAATGTGTTCTGCCGCCTCAGCCGAGGCCAGCGACTTGTGCCGCTCGCCGACATGGTCGAAGGCCACGGCGAGTCCGCAGAGCGCCAGACCTTCGAGCGCGCGGTCACCGGCTTTGACTGCGCCGTCACGCGACATGGTGAACGCCTCAATGCTCTTCGTGCGCGCTGCGCCGGTCAGGAGCGCGAGATAGCCCATCCGGTGACGGAGGCGGGCGCGTTCGAGGGAGTCGGCACCCGGAAGCGTGTCCTGAATGGCCTGCATGAGCTGTTCGGCTCGGGCCCCAAGGTCGGTCGGCGGAGCGCCCGCATGGTGATCAGCCGTGGTGCCCCACAACGCCAGGGCGGCCAATTCGTCGAAGGTTGTCGTGTACATGTTTGTATTGGCGACATCGGGTTCCCGGTACAGACATGCCTGCTTTCCCCGCCTCCGGCGTCTGCAAAGCCGCGTGGTAGGATGCCCGGGCCATGGAAGCGGGCTCCATCACGCGCGGACTGGCGGACCTGCGGGCGGGAGATCCTGGTGCGCTGGAACGCGTGGTCTCACTCTTGACGACGACCTGCGCCGTCTGGCCCGGCAGCGCCTGAGGGGTGAGCGCGATGGGCACACCCTCGACACCACGGCCCTTGTGCACGAAGCGTATATGCGCCTGACCAGCCAGCGGCTGGTGTCAGCGTCTGATCGCTCCGAGTTCTTTGCGGCGGCCTCCAACACCATGCGGCGGATTCTGGTGGACTACGCGCGCGGCCGGGGCCGCCAGAAGCGGGGTGCAGGTGCCGCCAGGGTCCCGATCGAAGACGTTGAACCGTTTCTGTCGGCGAGGGCCACGGAGGAAACACTGGCGCTCGATCAGGCGCTGACTCGGCTGGCCGCCGCCAACCCACGGGCCGCCAGCGTGTTCGAGCAACGGCTGTTTGGCGGGCTCTCACTGGATGAGATCGCCACCGCACACGGCCTGTCCACCAAGACCGTTCACCGCGACTGGGAGGCGGCTCGCTCATGGCTGCGCAAGGAAGTGGGCCGCGACCTCAGTACGGCGGAGCTGCCCGGACGATGACGCAGCTGGACCCGGACGCCTGGGATCGGCTCGCCTCGCTCTTCGCCGACATCGTCGAACTGCCGGTGCACGAACGTGCGCGTGCGATCGCAACCCGAACGGTGGGCGAGCCCCAACTCGCAGCTGAACTCGCAGAGATGGTGGCCGCTCACGAATCCGGCAGCGAGCTCAGCCTTGAACGCGAACTCTTTGAGCGCAGCGATGCGGCTGAGTTGGCGCCAGGCACGCTGATTGGGACATATCGCATCGTGCGGCCCATCGGCAGAGGCGGCATGGGCGAGGTCTATCTGGCCGATCGGGCCGACGGCGCCTACGAGCATCAGGTGGCGGTGAAAATCCTTCGCGCCGGCATGTACGGCCGCGGGACGATTGCGCGCTTCGAACGCGAACGTCGAATCCTCGCACGGCTCGATCACCCGGCGGTGGTCCCCATTCTCGACGGGGGATTGCTTGCCGATGGCCGGCCGTACCTCGTCCTGCAGTATGTGGATGGCGCGCCGATCACGCACAAGGCGGATGCCGACAAGATGCCGGTGCGCGACCGGCTGAAGGTATTCGTGAGCGTGTGCCGCGCGGTGGAGTTTGCGCACGGTCGCCTTGTCGTGCATCGTGACCTGAAGCCGTCCAATATCCTCGTCGGCACAGACGGCTTGGTCCGGTTGCTGGACTTCGGCGTGGCGAAGTTACTGTCGGCCGACGAAGACGCCGACGGCCTCGATGTCACGCGGCATGGTGCCGCGCCGATGACGCCCGAGCGAGCCGCCCCGGAACAATTGCGCGGTGAGCCGCCGACCACCGCCACAGACGTGTGGGCCCTGGGGGTTTTGCTCTACGAACTGCTGGCCGGGAGCCTGCCCTTCGACGTGACCGGTCGCTCGGTGGCGACCATCGCGGCGAACGTCACAACTCGCGAACCCCAGCGGCTGACGCGTGGGCTCGCCGACCGTGGTACCGCCGAGACCGTGGCCTCGGCGCGCGCCACCACGCCGGCCCGTCTCAGGCGAGCCCTGCGCGGCGACCTCGAAGTCATTGTGGCCAAGGCGCTCCAGGCCGACCCCGAGCGCCGATATCAGAACGCCGGCCTGCTGGCCGACGATATCGAGGCCGTGATCGAGCGGCGCCCCATTTCGGCCAGACCCGACGCGTGGTCCTATCGCGCACAACGATTCGTCAGCCGCCATCGCGCGGCGTCAGCGGCCGCGCTGACCACCGCGCTCGCGCTGATCGTGCTGGCGATTGGCACGACCATGCAGAGCGCGGCGTTGCGAACTGAGCGCGACCGGGTGGCGGCGGAAGCCACCAAGACCCGCGCCACCGCAGACCTGCTCGTTGGCCTGCTCGGCGGATCCGGTCCCAGGGAAGGCGCCCCCATGGATCAGGTCTCGGTCGATGACCTGCTCAAGCGCGGCGAGACGCAGGTGGAAGCACTGTCGGAGCAACCCGACGTGCAGGCGCGGCTGTGGCAGACCATTGCCACGATTCGTGTGGACCGCAGTGAACTGGCGCAAGCGCTTCCCATCTTCGAGCGGGCTGTCGCGGCCAGTCAGGGGCGGCCTGGAACCGATCCCGACAGGGCGTCGTTGCTGCTCGACTACGCCAATCTCCTGCAACTCATGGACCGGCCAGCCGACGTGCGCAAGTGGATGCTGCCGCTTGTGGCCGAACAGGAGGCCACGGGTCAACCCGATCCAGACGTGCTGGGCCGGGCGCTGCAAACGCTGGCGAATGCGACGCCCAGTGAGGAGGGCGTCGCGCTTGCCGAGCGTTCGGTTGCCGTCCTGCGCGCCGGTGGTCCGGCGCACGAGGGGGCCCTGGCCGGAAGCCTCGGCGCGCTGGGCGGACGCGTGCTGCGGCAGCGCCTCGATCCGCAACGCGCCCGCCTGATCTTCCAGGAGGCCCTCGATCTTGCCGAACGGGTCAAGGGCCCCCTTCATATCGACACCCTGCAGTCCATGCAAAATCTGGCGGCGGCGCTCCCGCCCGCCGAGGCCATTCCCGTGTACAGGCGGCTCATCGCCTCGTACTATGAGCGGTTCGGCGGGGGCGCCAAGGCCCTGGCGTTTGCCAACAACAATCTCGGCGTCGCCCTGATTCAGACGAGGCAGTACGCGGAAGGGGAGGCGGCCCTGCGCGAAGCCCAGACGCGTTGGTTCCAGCAGTTTGGTCCGGCGCACGAACAGACGATCAACAACCTGCGAAACATCGCGCGGGCTCAGGAGATACAGGGTCTTTTTCCCGAAGCGGAAAAGACATGGGTGGACCTGCAGTCGCGACTGCGTCAGGCGGCTGCGCCCGACAGGACGCTCGCCCAGTACTTGCCGCAGCGCGCCCAGTTGCTGCGGCGCCTCGGTCGTCACGACGACGCGGCGCGCACCCTGGAGCAGGCCCGACGCATTCTTGAGCCCGGTGCACCCGCCGCGGGTCTGCCTTTGCTGGCAGACGTCTCACTGGTCGCGGGCCTGAGCGCGCTGGACCGCCGGACGTCCGCGAAAGCTGTGACCCACCTCGAAGCCGCCCTCGCAATGCGCGAGCGCGTGCTTCCGAAGAATCACCCGGCAATTGAAGAGGCGCGCGTGGCCCTCGGGCGTGCCCTCCTGGCCGGCGGCGATCCGGCCAGGGGACGCACGTTCATCGAAGCAGGCCTGCCTGCGTTCTCCGCCTGGCCCATGGCGCACCCAGACGACGTCGCGGCCGCCAAGGCGGCGCTCTCCGGTCGTTGAGTCGCACGTCCGATCCGCCCTCCCGATGTCGCATCGGCCGCGTGTTTGTCGCCCGGTTCGGACGCGAGCACGCCGCGCCGTTCGGCGACGTCGTCGTCCGGTGATGCGGAAAACGACCTCTGAGGTAATTACCTCAGAGGTCGTTTTCTCCGAAGCCGTTCTAGTCGTCGTTCGGGATCAGCCCGCCCGGTTGGACCTTGCGACCTCCCTGTGACGGCTCGGTCGCTTTCACCGAAATTTTTTCGAAGGTGAAAGAGATTCCGCCGGCCACGTGATCCAAGTCACTGTCGGCGAGAGGTGTCGGTGTTTTGTCGTTTGTCTCGATCTTCTTGTCATTCGTATCCATGATTCCTCTCCTTAGCCTCCGGTGGCTACCAGCCCGAGGAACCGGACCGACAGCCACTCGCTCTTGGTCGCCTGTCGCGCCATGGCGGTCGTACGTGGGTCTCGCGGAAAACGTGCAAGCGCGATACGCAGCACGTGCGCCTCTACTTCGGGGCCTCGGACCCGGCCAGCCGATTTGCCGTAGTCGAGGCCGATGGCTTTGCTTAGCCCCTCGATCGCCGTCGGCGTTTTCATCGACGCGAGCGAGTAGGCCGCAGCGGTGCGGACATCAGCGGAGTTGTCGTTCAGCAGGTTGACGAGAACGGGCACACTCCCCGGCTTGTCGATGATCGCGAGTGAGTACGCGACCGCGGACTTGACGTCTGACGCCGAACGGAAACGCCCGAGCGCAAGGTCCGCCGCTTTTGATCCGAGGCTCTTGTCCTGGACCATGGCGTCCAGGGCGGCGATGCCCGAGAGATCGCCGGCCTTGGCCAGCGCCTCGGCCGCGCGCAGGCGCGTCGCCAGCCATTTCTTGTTGGTCAGGCTGGCGCGCACGATCTCGATCGCGCTCTTGTCTCCCAGGCGAAGCAGGCCAATCGCCATGTAGGCGGTGATGAATTCGTCGGGCTTGCGCACCGGAACGGCGGCCTGCAATACCGGGATGGACTTGGCGCCACCGCGCTCGATGAGCACCCAGGCGATGTCGGCGAGCGCGTCCGGATCTTCCTTGTTGAAGAGTTTCGAGACGCCGCCGGCCTTCTTGGCGAGTTTCTCACGGGCCCAGGCGTATCCGGCGTCGTAGCCGCCTTCGATCAGCAGCGAGCCGGCGAACATCACGCCGTCATCGCTCTTTGTCATGCCGCCTTTGACTTCCTTCTCAAGGTCCGGCAGCACTGACGTGTCCTTGAACGTCAGCAGCAGCGCGCGCTTGGCGAGCCGCTTGACTTCGGTGGATTTGCCGAAGCCGCCGGTCAGTTTCTGCAGCGGCTCAATCGCGCGGCGATCCCGCGCGAGCATCAGGCCGTCGATGGCCGCCGGGAAGAGACTGGTGTTCATCATCCCTTCCGTCTTCGCGATGATGGCCTCCACGGCCTTGGTGCGTTTGTCCGGCGGGCAGGCTTTGTCCCCGGCCAGGAGCCCCAGCAGCCGCAGCGCGAGCTGGTTCATCTCGGTGTCGCGCCGTTCGAGTTGTCCCAGCAGGAAGGTGAACGCGCGGTTGGAATCCGCCAGGAACAGCCCGACTGCGCAGTCGCGGCGCAGCCCCTCGTAGGGGAACGTGGCCATGCAACGCTCGAAGAAGGGAATCGTGTCGGCCTTGTAGCCGGCGCGTGTCATGACCAGCGCTGCCTGCACCCAGCCGGCCCAGACCGAGGCCGCGCCGTCGGCGAGGCCTTCGCCGACCACCCCTGATGAGAAGACGCCGCCAAGCGTGGCCGCGCTCGCCATGACCTGTTCGGTGCCGGTGACGGTCATTTCCTGCCTGAAGCGTGCCACCAACTGGTCAACCGCCTGCTTGTGCTGGGCCGCCCGAAGTTTGGGCCGCCCTTCAGCAAGAAGGTACTCAAGGAGCACCGGGTTATAGGCGTTGGAAAGGCTCTGCGCCTTCAGGATGGCGTCCACGGTGGCCGGGGCCGCGTTCTGTGGCGCGGCCACCACGATCCGCTCGGCCGGCGTCAGCAGCAGGACCGCGACCAGGAATGGAATGGCAGCAAATCGAAGGGTTCGAGACATCGGGTTACCAGGTGTTGGAGTCGTTGGGTTCAAAGACCGCCTTGTTGCCGGGGCGCGTGGTCTTGGGTTTCGCGACGGAGTCGGGCGAACGCGGATCGACGATGTCGAAAATCCCTCCGGACACCGAGTCGAGATCCGCCTGTGAGAGTTCGCCGGCGGGCGCGGGGACTGGGGGCGACGAAGGCTTGTCAGGCATGGATGCTCCTTGGTTTGGGGACAACTGAAGGTCTTGGCGACGCCCGAGGCTGCAATCGGACATCCATGTCCGATCTGGGTCTCCGACGTCGCCAGTCATGCCAGGAGAAACCCATGTCCAGACTTTTCTCGCGTGTTCGTCTTGCGTCGTTGTGTGCCGGAGGCGTCCTGGTCTCATCGTTGATAGTGGCCTGCGGTGACACCGGCGCGGCCTCGGCCGAGGCCGCGCCCGCCGGCGATTCCCAGAAGGTGGCCGCCCCGCAGCCGCTCGACATTCCCACAAAGAGCGGAACGCTGACCCTGATGGCCCCCGCCGGAGCCACCGCGAAGGTCAACTCAGGGTCGACCATCGATGTCAAAGCGGGGCCGGGATTTCAGGTCGAAATCAGCGCGGGGATCGGCGTGTTGTCACGCTTCAAGCAGGACGTGCAGTCCAACACGATGAACGTGTTCAAGCGCTTCGTCCTGGACGAACCGCCGCTCGGCATGGTCTATGAGTCCGCGTTTGGAGGCAAGCCGGAATACCACCTCCTCTTCATCGTCAAAGGCGTGATGCGAGGGCTCGTGTGTCAAGACACCAAGGGGCCCGTGTACTCAGAAACACAGGCGCGCGCGATGTACGACGCGTGCAAGACGTTGGCCTTGAAGCCGTAGGAGATACCATGCGCACATCTACAACTCTGGTCCTGGCAATCGTCGTCTCGCTCCTGGCGTCGCCCGCGTCGGCGCAGATCGTGGTCACGGCGGGCAAGGTCACGCACACCGTGGAGGCGGCCACGGCGATCGCCACGCTCCCTTCCGCATGGGGGAATCCCAAGTACGGAAAGAACCCGCTGCCGAAGCCCGCGATTGAAGGCAACGTGTGGTACGTCATTCGCGGCCGCAGCGCGAATGGCGATACGCAGGTCCGCTCCCTCGACTCCGGCAGTTTCTGGATCGAGCTCGATGGCAAGAAGATCACGCCGAAGGCGGCCACATCGTTCCAGCCGGACGAAACGTCGATCATGCGTTCGGTGCAGGTGCCGCCTGGTGGTTCGCAAGCGTGGGTCGCGTTTTTTCAGGTGCCCACAGGAGCGACCGGCGTCAAATTGATGATGACGGACTTCGTCGGCGGAACCAGGAAGATTGTGGCGAGTGCGCCGCTGCCGACGGCTACTCCAGGCGCAGCTCCGGCCGCAGCGCGCGGGTCCGCAGCGGCGACCCCACCCCCTGCCAAGGCTCCGGTCGCCGCGCCGGCCCCGGCCGGAGCGCTCACGGCGCAGTCGGTGGTGGGCACGTGGAAGCTTGATGAGCCCAAGTCCAAGGCTGCCCCAGACGGCAACGGCGCGCTGCTCATGCGGACGCTCTCGATCAAGGCCGACGGCACGTTTGAGGCGCTCTACAACACCAAGGGGACGTGGAAGATTCAGGGCGGCAAGATGATCGTGACGTACGAGTGTTGCCCTGGCCAGCCTGCGGCGGTTGTGCTGGACGGCGGCCACATGAAATTCCCGGCCCCGTCGAACGTGAAGAAGTTCTGTTACATGGTGAAGGGATCGTAGGTCCGCCTTCGAACACCGGGAATGGTCTACGCTTCGGCCATGCCGAAGGTAGCCGCGTGGGTGAGTGTTTTTTGTGTTCTGAGTCTGCCCGCGTCATCCGCTGACGCGCAGCGCGGAGGAGTGGCCGAACGCATCGCCGCACACGTGGACGCGACGACCGCTGAATGGGTTGCAGTGCGGCGCGACCTGCACCAGAACCCGGAAGTTTCGGGGCAGGAGGTGCGTACCGCGAAGGTGGTGGCCGACCACTTGCGGAAGCTGGGCCTCGTCGTCAGAACCGGTGTCGGCGGCCACGGGGTCGTCGGCATCCTCACTGGCGGCCGACCGGGTCCTCTTGTCGCGTATCGCGCCGACATGGATGCGGTGCGCTCGACGGCGCCAGATCCCGTTGCGTTCCCTTCGCTCGTGCCAGGCGTGCGCCATATCTGCGGTCACGATGTGCACGTGACGATCGGGCTCGGGCTCGCCTCGGCGCTTGCGAGCGTGAAGGCTGACCTTCCAGGCCGGGTCATGGTTCATTTTCCAGCCCGCCGAAGAACGCGCGACCGGCGCGCGCGCGATGCTCGACGCCGGGCTGTTCAGCGCAGGCAAGCCCGAGGCCATTTTCGGTCTGCACTCCGCGCCCATGGACGTGGGACTCGTGTCATCGAAGCCTGGATTGATGATGCACCCCAATCAGGTCGCCCCAGGCGTCACCAACCACGACACGTTGTTTGCGTCGGCCAGGGCGGACCTGGTGGCGACGTTCGGCGCGGCTGCGTTCTCCGATTTAGGTGCGCCGCCGGACGGGTTCAGCGAGGACTTTGGAGCCTTCCAGGCCGAAGTGCCCGGCGTCTTCTTCTTCCTCGGCATGGGGAATGCGTCACAGGGGATTGCGGCGATGCCGCACTCGCCGAACTTTGTCGTGGATGAGGCGGCGATTCCGTTCGGGGTCAAGGCAATGGCCGCGATCGTTGTCGGCCGGTTGACGGCTGGAAGAGCCGGGAAGAGCTAGTGATAGTGTTCCCGTCATCGGGGGGGGGGGGGGGGGGGGGGGGGGGGGGGGGGGGGGCGGCGCCCGGGGGGGGGGGGGGGGGGGGGGGTGGGGGGTGCTCGGGGGGCGGGGGCGGGGCGGGGCGGCTGTTCACCCTTGCGGGCTGCGGGCCGCTAGGAGGGCGGGGCTGGAGGCCGGCGGAGGGGGGGCCCAACAGGCGCGTGGCGGGGGTGGGGCCGTGCGGCTCACGCCGCGCCTTTGGTGTATAGCGTCGCCGAAGGCCACCTGGGGGCGACTATCACAACATCACCTGCTCGGGGCGAACGGGGGCGCAGGGGCCCTCGGTGGGGCACAATGTTGGTGACCGACGACGCCGCCACCTTCGCGACGGCCGTCGCTCTGCTCGTCGCAGTGACGCTCGTCGCGACGTATCTTCCTGTTCGGCGGGTCCTGCAACGCAGCCCGTTGGACGCCCTTCGGTGAGTCATACTATTCCACTGGGGGAAGTGTCCATGGTCCGCTCAACATTCACATTCAAGGTGCTGCTGGCCGCCGGCCTCGGCGTGTTCGGAATCGTGTGCGTCGCCGCCAATCCGTTTGCGCAGGCGCCGACCGCGCTCACAGCTGATTCACTGTTCGGCCAACTGCGGTGGCGCAACATCGGGCCCGCCAACATGGCTGGGCGCATCTCGGACATCGAGGCGGTGGAGGCCAATCCCGCCATCGTGTATGTCGGGTCGGCGTCGGGTGGTGTGTGGAAGTCGGTGAATGCCGGCACCACGTGGGAGCCGATTTTTACGAATTATCCGGTGGCCTCGATTGGCGACATCGCCATCTACCAAAAGGATCCCAACATCATCTGGGTGGGCACCGGTGAAGATTGCGTGCGCAACAGCGTGGCCTGGGGCGACGGCGTCTACAAGTCCACCGACGCCGGCAAGACATTTGTGAACGTCGGCTTGCCCGAGTCACATCACATCGGCCGTGTGCTGACGCATCCGACCAACCCGGACATTGCATACGTGGCGGCGCAGGGGCATCTGTGGGAGCACAACCCGGATCGGGGCATCTACAAGACCATTGACGGCGGCAAGACATGGCGGCGGCTGGCGAACGGGCTGCCGACGGATGGGAAGACCGGTGCATCCGACATCCAGATGGATCCGACCAACCCGAACATCCTGTACGCCGGGATGTGGGAACGCATCCGGCGTCCGTTCATCTTCGAGAGCGGCGGCCCGAACGGCGGCATCTTCAAGTCCACCAACGGTGGCGATACGTGGACGGAGTTGACGACGGGGTTGCCGTCGGGCAACACCGGCAAGGTGACCATCACCATTCACCGCAAGAATCCGAAGATCCTCTCGGCGATCGTGGAGGCGGCTGTCACGCGCGATTTGAAGGTGCCCGGCTCGGGCATCTATCGGTCTGAGGATGCCGGCCTCACGTGGACCTACGTCAACACCAGCAACGACCGGCCGTTTTACTACAGCCACGTGCAGCTCGATCCGAACTTCCCGAACCGTTTGTATTACCTCGTGGTGCCGGCGCAGGTATCCGAAGATGGCGGGCGCACATTCTCGCGCAATCTGCCGGGCATCGAGGGTGACTTCCACGCGATGTGGATCGATCCGGCCAACAGCGATCGCTTCTACATCGGCAACGACAAGGGTGCGTCGGTGACCTATGACGGCGGCCGCACGTTCATCATGTTCGACAACATGGACATCGGCCAGTTCTACGCCATCACGGTGGATAACCGTGACCCGTATCACGTCTATGGCGGACTGCAGGACAGCGGCAACTGGGGCGGCACCACCAACAGCCGCGACTACAACGGCATCCTGGGCGAACATTGGTTCAAGTTCCACTCGGGCGACGGCTTCCACACGACGGTGGATCCCGACGACTGGACGACTGTTTACACCGAGACCCAGAACGGCAGTGTGCGCCGGCTGGATGCGGACTTCCGCCAGACGGGCAGCAGCGTATCCCCGCGGCAGCAGACCATTCTCAACTTCGACGAGGTGACCGCGGTCGAAGGCAAGGCGCCGACATTCCGGTACAACTGGAGTTCGCCGCTCACGCTCTCGCCGCACGACTCCAAGATCGTCTACCTCGGCAGCAATCGGTTGATGCGCAGCACCGACCGCGGAGAGAGCTGGAGCATCATCAGTCCCGACCTCTCCACGAACGACCCCGACTACACGACACCGGCGCCGGCGGGGTTCATGGGCGAGCGCGGTGGCGCCGAGACCCATGCCACGCTCATCTCGGTGGTGGAGTCATCGCTGCGCCCCGGCGTCATCTGGGCGGGCACCGATGACGGCAACGTGCAGGTGACGCGCGACGGCGGCGCCACATGGACGAACGTGCGCAACAACATTCCGGTCAGCCAGGTGCCCGCGCGCACGTGGGTCAGCCGTGTCGAGCCGTCGCACTTTGACGCCGGCACGGCTTATGTCTCGTTTGACGGCCATCGCACCAGCAACTTCAAGCCCTACGTGTTCAAGACCACCGACTACGGCGCCACGTGGACATCCATCTCGTCGAATCTTCCGCAGCGCGATCCGGTCTACGTCGTGAAGGAAGACCTGAAGAATCCGGCGCTGCTCTTTGTGGGAACGGAGTTTGGCGTGTACGCCTCGGTCAACGGCGGCGCCGAGTGGCACAAGATGATGACGGGCATGCCTACCGTAGCCGTGCATGACCTGGTCATTCATCCACGCGACAACGACCTGGTGGCCGCGACGCACGGGCGCAGCCTCTGGATTCTCGATGACATCACGCCGCTGCAGCAGTTGACGCCGGCCGTGCTGGCTGCCGACGCGCACGCGTTCAGCAACCGCGTGGCCACCGTGTGGAAGGCGATCAGTCGTGGCGCGACGCGAGGCCACCTGCTGTTTCAGGGCCGCAACCCTCTGACGATTGCGCAGCGTGCGCCAGCCAACTCACCGAGCGAACTGGCGAACTCCGCCACCGTATCGTTTTTCGTCGGCAAGGCTCCGGCAGGCCCGGCGAAGATCGAGATCACGAGCAACGACGGCACGCGCACGTTCACCGCCGACATTCCTGTGACCGTAGGCATCAATCGGTACTTCTGGCCGCTGAGTTTTGCCGCACCGGGTGGCGGTGGTGGGCGCGGCGGCGGGGGAGGCCGTGGCGCCGGGCGAGGTGCTGCCGGCGCGGCCGGTGACCCCGCACAGGCTGGCGCCGCGCGCGCAGGAGGCGGAGGTGGCCGCGGCGCCGGCGCTGCGGCAGCTGACCCGGATGCGCCTCCACCGATGCCACAGGGTGGTGGCCGAGGCGGCGGCGGAGCCGCGGCAACCGCCGGCCCAGGCACCTATCGCGTGAAACTCACGATTGGCGACAAGGTCCTGAATTCGACCATCGTCGTCCGGGCGGATCCGGACGCGGCGCGAGTCAGGTAGGTCCAGGGTCCAGGGTCCAGAGTCCAGGGTCCTGCGACAGTGAAACAGGACGGCAGCTACTTCACGAATTCGCGGCGGGCGCGCACGTCGAGGCCGTCGCGCTTGACCTTGACCTGAATGCTGTGCCTGCCGCTGTCGGAGGCTTCCGCCTCGAACGTCAGCAGGTACTGGCCCGACAGTTCGCTCGCGATGCGCTCGAACACCGCGTCGGCGCCCGCCCATCGGCGCATGAATGCGCCGCCGCTTGCGGCGGCCAGGCTCTCCAGGCCACTGGTGGGTTGGCCGCTGGCGGGTGCATCGGGGCGTCTGTTCTCAGCCGACATCGTCGGCGCATCGGCAGACACCACGTAGAACGTCACGCCCTGAAGCGCCGCTCTGCGCGCCGAGTCCAGCGTGCTTGCGCCGTCGTACATCCGATCGGCAAGGAACAGCACGGTCCTGCGTCCCTTGACCGTGCTCATGACGGAAATCACGCGATGCAGCGACGAGCGCGACGAGAGCTCGTCGTCTCCCATCGGCATCCGTGGATTGTAGGTGCCGAGCAGGCCTCGCAGGGCGCGCGCCACCTGCGCGCCAGGTTGACCGATCGCGACCTTGAGTCTGTCTTCTGGCAGCACAAGCAGGCCCATGGCGTGTGAGTCCGGCAGGCCTTCCACAAACGTGGCGGCGGCGTTCAGGGTTGCGCGCGACGTCTCAACGCGCAGATTCTGGCGGTCCACGGCCACGAGTATCGTGCTCGCCTGCTCGGCTGATACGGCCGTCTCATAACGCAGCGAGGCAATCCGGCGCGTCTCGCCGTCTACACGCACCTCAAAGTCGTCGGCCGTGAGGTCGGTCACGACCCGGCCGCTCCGGTCCACTACCCGCGCGTCCACCACCACCACATCTGTGACGGCGCGAAAGGTGGGCTGCTGCGCAGCGACTTGCCACGCCAGAAGACCCGCTCCGAACAGCGCTACCGATTTCAGCATACGTGGACCTTACCACCGCGGGGTCTGGCCGCGCAGGCCATCTGAAAGTACGATGCACCATGCCCGTCGCGCCAGCGTTCTCAGTGGTGCTCGCCACCGATACGTTCGCTACCATCCGTGTGGTGATCGACCACCTGCGCGCGCAGACGATGCGGGATCAGATTGAACTGGTACTGGTGGCTCCCTCCAGAGACCTGCTGCGCGAGGCCGAGGCCTTGCGCGCCGAGTTTGCCGCGGTGCAGGTGCTGGAATGCCCCCTCATCGGTCTGGGCGCCGCACGGGCCCTGGCCGTGCGCCACTGCACCGCGCCGTTTGTCTTCATTGGCGAGACCCACACATTTGCCAACGCTGAATGTGCGGAGGCGCTGACGCAGGCGTTGTCGGAGGGGTGGGCGACCGCGACGCCGTGTTTTGAGAATGCGAATCCGGACAGGCTCCTGAGTTGGGCGGCGTTTCTTTCCGACTATGGCCGGTGGGCGGCCGGCGTGCCGGTCGGCGAAATTCATCGCGCGCCTGCTCACAACACCGCGTACCGACGCGAGGTGCTGCTCGCACTGGGCGATGGGCTTGCGGCGGCCCTGACCAGGGAAGATTCCCTCTGGAGGGCGTTGCGGGCCGCCGGCGCGCGAAGCTGCCTGGTGGCACGGGCGCGCCTGGCGCATGCCAACGTGTCGCAGCCGTGGCATTGGGCGCGCGAACGGTATTGCGTCGGCCTGCACGTGGCCACCGGGCGCGCGGCTCAATGGCCGTGGTGGAAGCGGCTGGTCTACGCTGGCGGTGCGCCGCTCCTTCCGTTTGTGCTGACCGCGCGTGCCATCACACGATTCAGGCAGGCATCGGTCGTGGCGCCGATCCCGGCGATGGCCCTTCCCGCCGTTTTTGCCGGCAATGTCATTTGGGCCATTGGCGAGGCCGCCGGTTACCTTGGCCAGTCGGCGCGTCTGTCGAATCGCTGGATGTTCGAGTACGAGCTGCGGAAGGCCGCGTACACGTACCGCTACGAAAAATAATCGCGCATGAACGAGTTGAGGAAGACCCCGCCGGGATCGAAGTTCCGCCGAATCACGCGGAAGGCCTCGAGCGTGCCCGGGTACATCTCGTCGAAGTCATCGCGCGTCAGCGTGAAGTTCTTCCCCCAGTGGGGGCGGCCGCCCAGACGTGTCATCAAGGGCTCAAACCGTTCGAACACCTCCGTGGCGTTGTGCAGTGTGCTCGCGCCGATGTAGCACACGTCGCGTCCGAGCGACGGGCTGATGGGAATGTTGTCCTTGGCCAGGAACCGGACTTCCACCGGCAGAATCAGCGACATATCGCCTTCGTCCACCACCGTCCGGAATCCCTTGAGCGCGTCGGCCGTGTGCTCCACGGGAATGGCGTACTCACATTCGCGGTGAAATACCGGCAGCAGCGGAATGGTGAGGACGTCATCGTAGTCGGCCGTGAAACTGACGATCTTGCGGAAGCCGTCTGACTGGTTCGTCAACACATCGAGCGCCACACCCGGCAGGCCCATCACGTCTCGCGGGAAAGCCCGCGCGAAGAGCCCGCCTGCGAGATCCAGAAGGCTCGGAGTGGCGTTGCCGAGGATGCCCTTCGGATGACCGATGGGATTCTTCGTGATGACCACCACCTTGTTGCGTGGACCAAACGGCGGCAGCAGCCACCAGAAGAGCACGCGCTCATTCTCTGCGGTGAGCGTGTCGATTTTGTCGATGACGTGGTCGAAGGTTGTCAGATACGCCGTGTACTCAAGCTTGTAGTCGGGAACGCACTCAAGTGTGACTTCGGTGATGATCCCCAGCGCGCCCACGTTGATGCGCACCGCATTCAGCAGATCCAACTCCGTTTCGTCGATGGTGCGCACGTCGCCGGTGCCCGTGACCATCTTCACACCGACCACTTGCGTGGAGATATTCCCCAGGCGAAGGCCGGTGCCGTGTGTGCCGGTGGAGAATGCGCCGGCAATCGATTGCTCGGTGACCGACCCGATATTCCGGAATGCCAGACCCCGCTGCCGAAGCGCGGGGATCAGATCCTTGAGGCGCATCCCCCCAGGCACGGTTGCGCGCGTCCCGTTCACTGTGATGTTACCGGCGAGCTTGTCCAGGTTCACAAGCGTGTCGGCCGTGGCGAGGATCTGTGAGAACGAATGCCCCGCGCCCGTCGTGCGCACGCACTCGCCCCGGGTGGCTGCATCCTTGACGATGTCCACCACCTGCGCCTCGGTGGTGGGCTGGCAGTAGCGGCGGGGGCGGAACTTGATCGTGCGCGACCAGTTTTCGAAGGTGTGGTTCGAGTTGCAGTTCGCCATGGTCAACGTGCCTCCGTGGAAGTCCGCATTATACGGAGCCGCGCGTGGGTGAATGGCGATGGAATTGTCCCTTTCCGAACAACCGATGAATGAACTATTTGGAGGCGTGTTACCGTCAAAGGCACGGAGGTATCAGATATGCGAGCAGGAGTATTGGCAGCGGTGTTGGTCGTTGCGGGTATGGCGGGAATGTCGGCGCAGACCCCGGCGGCAGGACCGGTGTACGACGTGTCGTTTTTGGCTGGGCCGGCAGGGCAGGAGGCGGCCTACACAGGCACCACCACATTCAGCGTGGACGCCAAGGGCATGGTCACCGGCACGATGGCCATCGTCAGTCCGACCACGGTGAAGGCGAAGCTGGCCGGCCGGGTCGACAAGGGCGAATGGACGTTCGAATATCCCTACGAAATGACGGATCAGGGCTGCATGGGCATCCTGAAGGGGACGGCCAAGATTCCCGCTGACAAGAAGGTCATTTCGGGAGCGGTGACCATCGGTGGCGACTGTGCGCCCGAACCGATGAACGGCACCTTCACGTTTACTTTGCAGGCGAAGAAGTAGCGGGGGCGATCGGCCGGACGGCAGCGCCGTCGGCCAGGTCTCTCAACAACTGGAATGGACCGGCGACGATGGAGGCGCCCTCGTCGACGCCGGTCACTTCGATGGTCAGGCCACCGATGATGCCGGTGGTGACCGGAGTGAATATGGCCCGGCGGTCTTTGATGACAAAGACTCCGCTCTTGCCGTCGCGCTGCACCACCGCCTGCAGGGGAACGGCCAGCACGTTGCGGCGCTCGGCCACGAGAATTTCCGTGTCGCACGTCAGGCCTGGGCGCAGCAGTGCGACGTCTCCCTCAAGCCTCACTTTCACGCGGAACTCGCGCGCGGACGCCTGTGTGCCGATTTGCGGCAGGGCGCTGGCGCCCACCTCCGCCACTTGCCCCGTGTAGGAACGTCCCGGCAGCGCGTCCAGCGTCACAGTGGCGGCGTTGCCGGCCGCCAGGCGAAGGACGTCCGCCTCGGCCACCTTGACCTCGGCGTTGATCGCGCTGAGATCAGAAATCGTCATGAGGATCGAGCCAGGCTGATTCTGGACGCCCATCACCACCATCTCACCCTCTTCGACATCGAGGCGCGTGATGACACCGGCGATGGGGGCGGTGATTTCGGTCTTGGCCAATTGGTCCTGGACGCGGGCACCATCGGCGCGGCCCTGGGCCACACGCTGCGACGAGGCGCTACGCGCTTGCTCGGCCGTGGCAAGCGCGGCCTTCGCAGCGTTGACTTGTGCGTTGGCCGTGTCGGCCGCAGCGGCGGCCGCTTCGAATTCAGACTGCGCGACCAAGCCCGACTTGAAGAGGTCGCGGGCACGTTCGAGTGCCCGTTGCGCTTCGGTTTGCCGCGACGTGGCCACGGCGACCTCGGCTTGTGCCGCACGCACCTGGGTGCCCGAGCCCTCCGCCTCGGCCTCAAGGGCGCGAAGCGCGGCGGCCGAAGAGGCGACGGCGCTCTGTGCCTGCACCGGATCGATGCGCGCCAGCACCTGGCCGGCGGTCACGCGGTCACCTTCACGCACGCGCAGGCTGACCAACCGGCCCATCACCGATGAACCGAGGTCGGCATACCGCGTGGCCACAATTTCTCCAGAGGCCGTGACATATGCGCGAAGGGTTTCCACACGACCGACTGTGACGATATCGACGGCGATGGCATCGGTCTGGCGACCGGACCACCACCACCATCCACCAACCAGCACCAGGGCAGCAACGACAAGAAGGATGCGACGAGACATACCCGCTTATACTCACACAGTGGCAGGCTCTGCGGGGCGACAGTGGTTTTCTCTACAGGAATCTTTTCGGCAGGCGGCGCGTACTCTGGCGACAAACCGGCTGCGCGCGGGGCTTGGCGCGCTGGCGATTGCGGTCGCCGTGGCCACCCAGGTGATCGTGGTGTCGGCGCTGGACGGCGTGGCCGCATTCGCCGAGACGTCCACGGCTCGTGCCTTTGGCTCTGACACGTTTCTCCTCGCGCAGATCGCGTCACCCGGCCGGATTTCGCGCCGGGAATTGCAGGAACAGCTCCAGCGGAACCAGCCCCTGCGGCGAACGGACTGGCGTTTCCTCGATCAGCAGGCCGGAGGCCTGGTGCAATACGCCCCAAGCGTCCAGACCATCGCGGAAGTGACGGCGGGCGGACGCGTCTACGAGACCGCGGCCGTGTCGGGCACCACGTCGGTGCTGGCGGACCTTCGCGATTTGGCCGTCGCCCAAGGGCGTTTCCTGACGATCGAAGACGACCGCGGGGGGGCGGCCGTGGCGGTAATCGGCGCGGATGTCGCAGACGCGCTCTATCCCACCAGCGACCCGCTCGGGCAAGGCATTCGTGTGGCGGGCCGGCGGTTTGTGGTGGTTGGCGTGCAGACGAGGCTGGGCAGCTCCAGCGGCGCGTCGCTCGACCGTTCGGTGTGGATCCCGATCCTGGCCTGGGAGCGCGCGTTTGGCACGCCACGATCGTTGCCATTGTTTGCGAAGGCGACGCCGTCCTCAACGGCCGTCGCGGCCGAGGATCGCGCGCGGGCGTCGCTGCGTGCCCGCCGGCAACTGGCGCCGGGCACTTCCGACACCTTCGACGTGCTCACGCCCGACGCTGCGCGCGGCTTTGTCGCCAATCTCTCGCAGCGCATCGGCGTGGCTGCCGGTCCCATTTCACTCATGGCCCTCCTCGCGGCCGTCGTCGTGGTCACCAACACCGTGCTGGTGTCGGTGACGCAACGCACGCGCGAGATCGGCATACGGCGGGCGCTGGGCGCGCCGCGCTCCCAGATCATGCGCGAGGTGGTGGCCGAATCGGCGCTGACGGCGATTGTGGGCGGCGTGGCCGGCATTGGCGTGGCGGTGGCGCTGGTGGCGTCGCTGGCCGCGGTGCTGGCGCTGCCGCTGGATGTGCGCGCGACGACGGTTGGCTGGAGCCTCCTGGCGTCGGCGGCCAGCGGACTGGTTGCGGGGTGGTATCCGGCGCGGCGTGCTGTCAGGCTGACTGTGGTGGAGGCCATGCGTGTCGAATGATCTGACGCCTCCCGGCGCGGCAGAACGCTGGCGGTCGGCGGTTGTCGAAGCGGGCACGCTGGCGATTGAATCGGTCCGCGTACAGACGGCGCGATCGGTGTTGGCCGTCATCGGCCTGATCATCGGCATCGTGACGGTGGTGCTGGTGTCGTCCACGCTGGTCGGCCTGCGCAACTCCGTGGCGCAGCTGTTTCGTGAACTGGGCACCGACAACATCTTCGCGTTTCACCGGAACGGCGATCCGTATACGCCGGCATCGGACGCCGATGCCTCGCGCCGCACATTGAACAGGGCTGACGCCGATGCCATCGCGCGTCTGGCGCCCTCGGTACGCGGTGTGGCTGCGCAGCTGCTGGTGCCCGCGGTCACCAGCACGCGAGTGATCACGGCGCGGGCTGGGGGGAACGAATCAGACACGGTACTCATTGAGGGTGTCACGCCGAACTTTTTTGCCGTGACCGACACGCCGTTTGGGTCAGGGCGGCCCTTCACCGAGACCGAGGATCGCGTGGGCGCGTCAGTGGCCGTGCTTGGCGCCAACATCGCGAAGGCCCTGTTTGGCCCGGTGACACCCGTGGGGCAGTCGTTTCTGCTCGGCGGGGATCGCTACTACGTGGTGGGCGTATTGGCGCCCAGGCAGGGGACGTTTTTCGGGGAAAACCGGAACGACAACGTCGTGTCCATTCCGGTGGAGACCGCGTCGCGCCGATTTCCAGAGGCCGAACAGACCGTGCTTTACGTGCAGGCCAGGGAAGGGGTGCGCGAGACGGCGCGCTCCGAAACCGAGACGATCCTGCGGTTGACCCGCCAGGTGCCGCCTGGCGCGCCGAGTGATTTTAATCTCTCGACGGCCGACCAGATCATCGCGCAGTTCGATCGCATCGGCGCGCAGATCTTCTTTGCCACCATCGGGCTGGCCCTCGTCTCGCTGGTCATTGGTGGCATCGGGATCGCCAACGTGATGGTGATCAGCGTGACCGAACGGACGCGCGAGATCGGTTTGCGGCTGGCGATTGGGGCCAGGCGGCAGGACGTGCGGCTGCAGTTCCTGATGGAGTCGGCGATACTGGCCGGCATCGGCGGCTTGGCCGGAGTAGGCATCGCGCTGGCGCTGGGGGCGTTGGCGGCCGTGTTCGCCCCGGCGTTTCCCGCCTTGCCGCCAGTCTGGGCCGTGCTCGCCGGTGTCATCAGCGCGGTGGTGGTCGGCGTGGTCGCCGGCTACTGGCCCGCCCGCAGCGCCTCGCGCCTCGACCCCGTCGAAGCGCTCAGATACGAATAAGGTCCAGGACCCAGAACTCTGGACCCTGGACCCTGGACCCTGGACTTTTAGAATGCTCCGACGCTGAGCCCTATCGTGAAGCTTCGGCCGCGCGACGGTGCGAACTGGAAGTGGTCACGGTAGTAGCGGTTGGTGAGGTTCTCCACCGCGAAGGTCAACGCGAGCCGCTCCCGGCCGCGCGTCAGGTTGATGCCCGCGCCGGCGCGCTGCACCGTGAAACTATCGAGTGACAGCAGGTCCTGCGGGATGAGGAACGGCGAACTGAGCAGGGCCTGCGCCACGCGCGTCACTTTTCCCTGCGCACGCACCCCGTATTCCACCCACCATCGGCCGCGCACATCCGTGAACCGCGCGTTGGCCACGAGCTTCGACGGCGTGATGTTGTCGGCCGGCGTGTCGCCGAGCGACGCCTGCGTGAGCGGGTCCGTGCCGTTGGTGATGGTGCCGCGAGTGAATGCCGCAGCGCCTGACAACGTCAGGATGCCGCGGTCAAAGACCAGGGGCGCGTCGGCCGACAGTTCCACGCCGCTGATGCGCACGTCGGCGTAGTTGGTGGCCTGCGCCAAGGGGCCGGCCGGTGTGGTGGCCACCACCAGATCCTGCGCGATGAAGTCCTGGTACTGATTGAGGAACGCATACGCGCCGCCCGACAGGCGGCCGAAGCGGAATTTTGCGCCCACATCGAAGTTGTTGCCAACCTCGGGTTTCACGAGCACGTTTGGCGCGATGTTGCCGACCGTGGCGGGCCCGGCAAACAGCATCTCTTCCAGGTTCGGGTGACGGTACGTGCGGCCGAAGCGGACAAACGGGTTGATGCGTCCACCGGTGTTGGCCACCAGGCCGACATCGCCGGTCAGCGACTTCCGGCTGTAGGCTGCGCCATTGATGTCGGGCAGCGTGGCGGGGTCAATCGCAGGTGTCGCGCCGGCCACCAGGGGGTCGACGGTGTATCCCGGCGTCGCCTCGGTCGTGACGTTGTAGAAGTCGCCGCGCAGGCCGGCCACCAGCGACACGTTCGAGCGCACACGCCATTCGTCCTGCGCGAACACCGCGATGTTGCGCAGGCTGGCGTCCGGCACGCGCACCGGGTGCGCCACGGTGGGCGGGCCCAATGGTGTCGGTGTCGCAAAGACCGTGGCCGCAGGACCGCGCTGGCCCATCACCACCTGTCCGACCATCGACATCGTTGTCGTCGTGGTGCGCGCATCGCTGCTGCGATCCCGATAAAACGTCAGACCGGTCGTCAGCACATGATTTGACGCCGGCACCCACACGGCCTGCAGGTCCACACCAGGAGTCCACACGCGCTGTTCGGTCTGGGAGAGTACGTCCAGGCGCATGACACTGATGGGGAAGAAGCGGGTTGGTGTGGGCGCCGGGAACTGCACAGGCAGCTGGTTCTCGAGCAGGCGCGACGTCCGTTGATAGTAGGTGGTCAGCGAGAGATTGGCGAGCCACGGTGTGATGGCCTGGGCCTCGTAGCGCGCCGACAGGCGGTCGAGCCGGCTGTGCGGCAGTGAGGTGGCGTTGAAGAAATACGGCTGCGCGAAGTCGGGGAAGCCGACGTCTTCCATGCGGCGCTGCTGATATCGCACCTTCAGCGTGCGTTTGTCGGCAAGCTTCACCAGCGCGGCGGCATTGACGAAATACCCTTTCGCCTGCGAGTTGAGAATTTCGTTGTCGGTGCGGACGTATGCCGCATTGAAGGGGTCGGGGAACGCCTTGAATGTGAATCCGAAGGCGTCGTCAACGGTGTCGGCCCTCCGGAGGGTACCGTTGCTGAAAAAAGGCGTGGTGTCTTCAGACGTCAGTGTGCCGGCGCGGTAGTTGCCGTATTCCTCGGCGCCGCCTTGCACGCGCACGGCATAACGCGGGGCCGTGACGCCAAATGTCAGCGTGCCCCTGCGGCCCTGTTCGTTGGAACTGTAGTAGCTGTTCGCGCCGTACAGGAATTGGCGCGAGTCGGTGAACGACAGTTCGTTCGTGATGATGTTGATGGTGCCCGCGAGCGCGTCCGACCCGTAAAGCAGTGTGCCCGCGCCGTTCACAATTTCCATCCGGGTGATCGTGTCGGGCGCGATGAGCCCCACTTCGGCGCCAGTGCGGTCTGTGGCCTGGCGCGCCGTGTTGAGGCGCTCGCCATCCACCAGCACCAGCATGCGCGTGGAGTCCAGGCCGCGCAGCCGCGGCCGCACGCCGAACGGACCGTTGCCCACTTGCGTGATGTTCGCGACTGTCGCGAGCGCGTCACCGGTCGAGAGCGGATTGGTCTGTGCGACCGCCGCGCCCGACAGGGTCTCGACGTGCAGCGGGATGGTGCGATTCTCGCGTTCAGCTCTGGCCGCCGTGACGCTCACTTCCGTGTTGATCCCGCCCAGTTCCAATTGCACGGTCAGCGAGATCCGTTCTTCGGCATGCGCGATCACCACCGTGCGCGCGGCCTCCGAGAATCCCTGACGCGTGACGAGCACAAGGAACGTTCCCGCACTCGCCGCGTCAAACGCATACCGTCCATCAGCGCCCGTCGTGACCGTTCGTTCACGGCCGGTCGCCAGTTCACGCAGGACCACTTTCGCGCCAGGCACAACCGCACCAGTCGCATCCGACACCACGCCACTGACGTTGGCAGCCCACGCCGGCGTTGCCGAACACAACAACGCAAGGCACACAAATATTCCGAAGATACGCGTACGCATAAACCCCCCAGGGAAGAAACGAAAATCCAGAATCGGCAATCGGGAAGGAAATCGGGCGACTTACAGTTCCCAATTTCCCAAGTTCCTAATTTCCTAATTCGCTGGCGGGGGTCTAGGTGCGAAGGCGAGGAACGACGCAGGCGGAAGAGCGCCGGCCACAGCCGGCATCTCAATGCGTGAAATCGAGAGCAGGGCCGGACGCTGTCCTCGGAGAAGGAAGGCGAGGCCAAACAAGATCAGCGTCGCCAGCCCGGTCAGCGTTGCCGTGGTCTGGGCGAGCGTGGCCACCACTTCCGGCATGGCCGGAGCCGTCAGATCGAGATCGCGCGCAAGTGCCGGTCCGTGCAGGGTGGCGGTGAGCAACCAGACGGCGATCGCCTGTCGGCTCCGAATCACCGAGATGCCGCGGCGATGCAGGTGGAACAGGGCGGCCAGCAGTCCCGCGGCGATGGCCCAGCGCGTGACCAGCGTGAGGTCGAGGAGTTGCCCGTCCCATACCTGGCTGCCAAAGAGCCAGATGTGAAACGCGACAAGCAACGCGCCCGTCAGGGTCAGAGTCTTGCGGAGCATCGCCACACATTATTGCAAGCGCCGGGCCAGCTCTGTTTCTGGCCTGATTACTCGGGAAACGCTCATTCCGGCGTCGCCGGCGCGCGTCGGAATCGGCCTAACTGGGGAATTATCCCCACCGATCTATACTGGGCGGTCTCAGTCTGGAGGGACATGGCTCGTCCCGCTGTTGGATCACAAGTCTCCCATTACCGCCTCGAGCGCGTGCTCGGCGCCGGCGGCATGGGCGAAGTGTTTCTGGCCCGCGATCTCACGCTCGGCCGCCCCGTGGCCATTAAGTTCCTCATTGAGCCTGACGATGAGCAGGGGCGGAGGCGGTTGCTGGCCGAAGCGCGGTCGGTGGCCGCGCTCGACCACCCGTCAATTTGCACCGTCCATGAAGTGGTGACCGACGAAGTCTCAGGCGACTTCATCGTCATGGCCTATGTGGAAGGCGAGACGCTTGCGACGCGGCTGGGCCGTGGGCGGATGCAGCCCCCCGAGATGCTCGCGGTGATGACGCCGCTGTTCCAGGCGCTGGCGTCGGCACACCGGGTGGGCGTTGTTCATCGCGACATCAAGCCGCAGAACATCGTGATCACGCCATCGGGCCAGCCGAAGTTGCTCGACTTTGGGATCGCCAAGCGGATGCTCTCCGAGGATCAGCCCGCGGATGCCACGACGGCATCGCAGGTGACAGGTGATGGCAACGTCGTCGGCACGCTGGCGTACATGTCGCCCGAACAGATCCAGGGACGCCCCGTGGATGCGCGGAGCGACCTCTTCTCACTGGGCTGCGTGTTGTACGAGTGCCTGGTGGGGGTGCGACCGTTCGCGGGCGCATCACGCGCCGAGATCATCGGCCGGTTGCTGCACGTGGACCCCGCGGCGCCATCAACCGTGGTGCCTGGCCTGGCGCCCATCTACGACACGCTGTGTGCGGATCTGCTCCGGAAGGTTCCGAGCGAACGATTTCAGTCCGCTGATGAAGTGCTGGGGGCCATTCGCAGCCTGTCGCCGAACTATCGATCGGCAGAAACGACACGGGCGACGGCTGCGGAGGTGCGCGGCCCGTCACGCTTCTCGCGCCGGCACTGGCTGACGTTGGCGGTGGCTGCCGGAGTGGTGGCTGTCGCGGGCATTGGGTGGTTCTGGCGCGGAACTGCGCTACCAACGGCGTCGCCCGAGGCGATTCAGTGGTTCGACCGCGGCGTGGAGAAGCTGCGGGAAGGCAGTTATGCGGGCGCGCGATCGGCGCTGCTTGAAGCCGTGAGGTTGAGCCCGGAGTTCATCCAGGCTCACCTGCGCCTGGCAGAGGCCAAGGCGGAACTCGACGACAACACCGGTGCGCAGGAAGCGTTGCTGCAGGTCAACGCGCTGTTGCCCTCGGCGGCCAGACTGCCTCGGGAGGATCAGTGGCGTCTGGAGGCGGTGCGATCGTCGGTGCTGCGCGACCATGAGCGCGCGATTGCGGCGTACCGGCAGTTGGCCGATGTGTCGCCAACCACGGCCAGCGTCTGGTTGGATGTGGGGCGCGCGGAAGAAGCGGCAGGGCGTCGGGCTGCCGCCATGGACAACTTCGCCAAGGCCGTGAAGCTGGACGGGCAATACGCCGCCGCGCATCTGCGCCTCGGCGTGGTGCAGTCGCAGGGGGGCCAGAGTGTGGCCGCGATCGCCTCGCTTGATGAAGCCATCCGGCTGTATCAGGCGGGCGCGAATGTGGAGGGCGAGGCCGAAGCCACGTTGCGCAAAGCGGCCGCGCACAGCGCCCGGCGTGAGCTTGATGCCGCCAGGCAGGCGCTGGCCAGAGTGGCGGAGATATCGGCTGGGCCCGGATATGTGTCACTGCGGTTGCGCGCCCAGTTTGCACGGGCGCGCCTCGCGCTGGCCGAGGGCCAGTTCCAGGAATCCGAGACGCTCTCGCGCGCGGCATCCGAGGAGGCCATTCGGGCGCGCATGCTGACCATCGCCTCGGATGGGCTTCGCGACCTCGGCACGGCGCTGCTGGTGGCGGGCCGGCGCGCCGACGCGGACGTGCAGTTCACGCGCGCGATCGATCTCGCGATCGAGCAGCGGGCCGATCGCGCCGAGATGCAGGCGCGCCTGCAACAGGCCGCCCTGCGATTGCAGGACGACCGCTACGCCGACGTCATTGCGATGGTCGACGCCCCGCTCCAGTTCTTCACCACGGGCCGCTATGTGCGCAATGAGGCCGAGGCGAAGAGCATCCTCGCGCGAGCCCACGAAGGCCTGGAGCAGTATGACCAGGCCCGACAGCTGGCGAGCGAGGTCCTCGCCCTCGCCACGTCGATCGATGATCAAGTGCTGACGGGCGTGTCACTGGACAATCTGGCGGGACAGGCCGAGCGGCTCGGGCAGCTCCCGGAGGCACTGGCGCTTCGCGAACGTCTGGAGGCCCTGCACCGCGACCGGGCCGACCACACGTCACTCGGGTACGACCTGGTCAATCGTGCGGAACTGTTGATTCGACTGGGCCGCGGCGAGGAGGGTGAAGCGGCGCTCGCCGAGGTCGAACGCGCGATTGCATCGGGCAGCGAAGCCTACCGGGGGCGCGCCCGCCGGGTGGCGCTGATGCGTGCGCTTCGTGCGGCCATCGAGGGTCGTCACGCTCAGGTCGAATCACTGTCCCGGGTGGCCATCGGCCAGGCTACGCCGACTGCGCAGGATGACACGGCGCTCTTTGCGCAGATCCTGGCTGAGTACGCGCGCGCCCATGCCGGCACCAGCCGCGTGGCCGTGGCGACCATCGCGGCGTGGCCGAGCCAGGCCTCCAGGCCCTCGTTCGTCCGCGAGTGCGCCTACTGGACCGCTCGCACCCTGCTGCTCCGTCGCGAGCCGAGCCTGGCCCGCTCGCTCGTCGAAGGCGCGTGGGGCGCCGCGCCTGTCCGCAACAACCTGGAACTGCGCTGGCGGCTGGCGGCAGTGGCTGCACAGGCCTCCACTGACGGCGGCACCGGAACCGGTGCTACGATGCGCACGTCCGCTCGCGATGATCTGGCTGCGCTGCTGGGGCAGTGGGCCGCACAGGGGGCCCGATACGGCACCCGGCCCGATCTCGCGCCATTGATGAAAGAGACGAAAGGTATTTCATGAAGCCTTCTTCCGTGCGTATTGTTTCCGTGTTGTTGCTGCTGATCGTGCTGGGTCTGGTCCAGGCCACTCGCGGGTCTGCGGCTCAGGATCTGGATGAGGATCGTCCTCCCATTATTGTCAGCAGCGGTTCGGTCATCATTCAATCGACCGGTGCCTGGACCAGTGAGGGCGGCAAGCGCTTCAAGCAGCGGGACGGCAGGCGCAGGGGCGTCAGGTTGTTCATGGCCACCACCGGCTCATGCCGGGTTGAGGGCCGCAACATTGTCGTGACCTACGGCAAGAATCAGATCAGGCTTGGCCCTAGCCGCACTGCGGCATCCAATAGAGACGATGCCGAGCTGGAATTTCCGGCTGATGCGGATGTGACTGAGACCGCGCCGGGGACCCTGAGAGTGACCACGAGCGATCCGCTGGTCAGTGTGGCGAGCGGCAGGGATCGGTGCGACGTGTCGGGCAACATCACGATCCGCCAGATTCGCTGAGGCTGATACGAATGGGCGCGGCCGCAGACACTTTCGTCTGCGACCGCGCCTTTCCACGTCCGGTCGATTAACGACCGCCGCGCCGCTTCGCTTTCTGCTCGGGCGTCAGAATCGCGTCAACATCCTGTCGCGCCTTCTCGTGGATGCTCTTGACCTGCGCCTTCTGATCCTCTGTCAGGTCCAGGCCGCGCAACCCGAACCCTTGACCACCGCGGCGGCCAACGCCGGGGCCTCCGGGGCCGCCGGCACCACGGCCACGCATCGCGCCCTGCGGGCCGCGCCGGAATCCCTGACCCTGCCGCAGGCCCTGTCCCTGGATGCCCAGGGCGCGACCGGGGCCGCGCTGGGCCATGTTGACCCCAGGTCCCGCGCCACGCTGCGCTTCGGGTGCCGGCCCCTGCGCCGACACAACCGCACCCACGACCGCCAACACGGCCACGCCAACCATTGCCAATGTGCGTTTCATAACTGCTCCCTTCGCAACCGCGGAAATGTCTCTCTTTTTCCGCTTCTATGGAATGAGACTGGGCGGGTGCCCGTGGTATTCCCGGGTGTCTCCGACGGGAGCGTCAGAACGCGATGACCACGCGCACGCCGCGGTACGTCACTGCTTTGGACGACCCGTCGGGTAACGTGACCCTGAACTCGCGGGTCACGCCCGCGCCGGTTGCGCCAGCCGGAGTGCCAGGCACCAGGGTGAGTTGGCGCGCGCCATCGTTCCACGTCATGCGGATCCACTGGCCGCGTCCGGCGAGATACTCCTGGCTGATCCCGTCGTCGTCATACAACGTGAACTCGCCGTTGGCGCCGGGGTAGACCCGCAACGTCGTGGGTTCCGTCACGGGTTCGGCCGTGTATTGCCGCACCGGGTCGAATGGCACGATGGCGCCGGCACGCACGTAGATGGGCATCGTCTCGAGCGAGACCGGGCGTGACACGGTGCGTCCGCCGGCGACGCGTTCGTTCGTCCACCAGTCATACCAATCACCCGTCGGGAGGTAGACATCGCGTGTGGTGGCGCCTGGCTTGAATACCGGAGCCACCAGCAAGTCACGTCCCCACAGATATTCCGTTCCAATGCCTCGCGCGCGCACGTCGTCGGGATAGTGCAGCCAGAGCGCTCGCATGAGGGGCAGCCCCAGGTCGCGCGCCTCACGCGCCAGCGTGTAGGTGTAGGGCATCAACTGATAACGAAGCTCGGCGTACTTTTTCGCCACCGGTTCGATGGCGGGGTTATTCAGCTCAGAAGCCAGGATGTTGCGGCGATCGCCTTCCGGCGGCGCCGTGTTGTTGTTGCCGTACTCGAGGGGGCCGAGGTTATCGAGGCCCCAGCCCCAGGGCAGCCGCGTTTGCCAGACGCGACCGTGTGACCGGAACGATCCACAAAACGCCGCGAACTGGAACCAGCGCGCGTACAGTTCACCGGTGAGCTCGCGATTCGGATAGAACCCGCCGATGTCCGAGCCCCAGTAGGGACCGATGCTCAGCGAGTAGTTGAGGCCGACGGCGATCTGCGCTTCGAGCGTCTTCCAGGATGTTTCCGTATCCCCCGACCAGACCCAGCCGCCCCATCGCGCGATACCCGGAAACCCGTTGCGCTGCAGGCTCCACGGCCGCACGTTGGGTGTGGTCGAGAGGTGGCCCTGATAGTAGAGCTTGAACCTGGCGAGGCGTTCGAACAGATTGAACCAGTCGCCCTCGTCTGGCCAGAACGCATCCACGCCCGCCTTCACAAGGCCCACGTGTTGCTGCCAGTAGCTCGGAATGTTCGCGTCATTGATCGTGGGCAGTTTGTCGCGGTCCCACGGCACCATGTGCACCACCACCTTCACATTGCGTGCGTGCATGTCGGCCAGAACGGTGGCCGGGTTGCGCGTGAAGACGTCGGGGTTGAAGTCGAATGACGGTTGCCGGGTGTTCCATCCGACAGGCGCGAATCCGGTGCCCAGGTAAATCACCGCATCAAGCGGAATACGCTTCGACCGGAACGTGTCGATGATCCCCAGCATCTGCGCGTCGTCTTTCAGCGTGCGATGCGATTGCATGTAGCCGAGCGCCCACTTTGGCGGCATCACAGCCGGGCCTGTGATGACGGCAAAGTCTTTCATCGCCGCCGCCGGCTCGTGCGCATCAAAGACGAAGACGTCGTAGAGGCCGGGCACGTAGGCGTCGGCCGGTGGCAGTCCCTTGCCAAGCGCTTGCTGCTGATTCCCTTCGGTCTGCGGCGCTCGTTCGGCGTCGGTGGGCGGCCGAGGGGTGAACACGCCACGAGCGGCATCGCGCATGTCCACGTGCACCCAGGGCGTTGCCACGAACAGGCCCCACCCGCGGGTACCCATCAGCATCGCGGCCGGGTTGCGCGATCCGTACATGTCGCTCTGCCAGCGCGGCTCCATCGTGTCGAGTGCGCCTCGGCGATCGAATTGCACGGGCTGTTCACGCCACGGTGAACCCTGTGCGGGCCTCGGGCCACCCTCGCCCAACCCCAGCACCGGATGTTCATCCACTTTGAACGCCAGTGTGCCGTCTGCTTCGAAGACCAGCTCCTGCACCAGCTGACCCGCGGCATTGGTGACGGTCACGGTGAGCGGCGATGGTCGGACTGCCACCTGGAACCGGCCGACTCGTTGTTGTATCGGTTTCGCCAGGGTTCGGATGCGGATGGCTGGTGCTGGATAGGTGCGGTCCACCACGGCCGGCGTGGCAGGAAAGTTTGCCTTGAAACTGATCGGCTTGAGCGTGACGCGAAGCGAGCGGTCCCCGGCCACACGGATCTGAAGTTCAGCCGGCTGACCCGCCGTGGTCAACGTCGATTGTGCCGTCGCCGTCTGGCTCGCAAGGGCAGTGATGACAATAAGCGCCTGAAACAATCGCATGGTGTGAACCCCGGCACATTCTACGCGCGGCAGCGGAGGCGCGCATTTCGTAGCGCGGCGTGCACTTCAACGCCGCGAGACTCGGCGGCCTTGAGACCCAGGCCGCCCTACGAGGACCGAGACCGCCCTACGACACCCAGGACCCCAGGACCCCAGGACCCCGGGACTCCAGGACTCTGGACTCTGGACTCTGGACCCTGGACTCTATTGCGGGGGCCGTGCCGGCCGCAGGTTCCGGCCGTGATACACGTCGGCGGGAATGTGATGACCGGCATAGACGCGCTCGAGAATGGCGAAGAGGGCCGGGTCGTAGGCCTTCAGGTCGTCGGGTGATTGGACGCGTGCCTTCGTCGTGCCGTCGTAGAACTCGATGTTCGACCAGAACCACCACTGCGTGCCTTCCGCAAAATATTCGGCGGGCGTATTGATCGCGTACTGTTCTCGGCCTGCCGAGTCCTTGTAGAGCCCCTTCGCCTTGGCCGCGTCGTATGCCACCTGAATCTCGGCATGAAGCGCTGGGTCCGACACCCGGAGCGCGCCCATGATGTTGTGGCTGAACTCATGCACCGTGATGTGTTCGCCGTAGTACCGAGTGCCGGGCAATCCGAGCAGGTTCTCTTCGGCACACGACGTCACATTGCCGCCCATCCCGCGGGCGCGCGCATCCCAGTACTCCTTGTCCGTCTTGCTCGCGATGCCGTTGGGCCCGTGGTAGTTCGCCCGTTCGCCCGGCGTGAGGCGCCGGTCGTCGATCGCGGGCTTCTTCCAGTCGCGCCGTTCGGGCAGATCCGTTTCGCCCTCCGTCTGGTCCATCACGAGCATGCGCGACTTGCGGCCCACCAGCACCGCCCGCACGTCCGGCCGCTTCACCAGCATGTAGTTGACAATGTCGCGCGCCAGCAAGAGCGCCGCATCATCCACTTTCTCTGATGACACGATCGGAATACCGAACGCGTCGGTGTACTTCTTGTAGAACGGGTCGAGGCCCAACGCCTCAGGCGGCGCCGTGACCATCGCCGCGCCGTAGCTGGCAACGATGGGTGGTCCGGTCGCGACGCCGCCGGGCGGGCGTGGCGGCGCGGCCTGGGTCATCAGCGCGAGGCCGACCAGTGAAAGCATCAAAGTGTTCGACATCAGTTACCCTCGTCGCACTTCCGCAGGCTGCGGAAATCCAGATGAATCAAGCTCGTACGCATAGGCTTCCTTCATGGCCGTATTTCCGCTATCGGTGTAGACAAACAGCCGCTTGCCGTTGGTGCGGGTCTTCACGATCCCAAAGGCCGTCCGGCTGAACCCGAAAAAGTCGCCACGTTCTTTCTGGGCCTTGGTCTTCGGGCTGGCCAGCTTTGACCACCCCTCGACGTTGAAGAACGCCACCAACTCCGTGACAAAGATGAGTGGCTCGGGCACCCTGGACCACTTGCCAAGCGCGCCAACGAGCGTGGCGCGAGGGTGGATGTACTCCTTTTGTGCGCTTTCGTCGCCGCTCGAGATGATGCTGACCACTGGCGCCACCGCCTCGAACAGCGCGCCCGAAAATTCGTGGGAACCGTGGTGCGGCACCTTGAAGACATCGGACCTGAGGTTGACGCGCCCGGCATTGTGCTCGCGCGTCAGGAACCGGCCTGCCTCGTCGTTCAGGTCGCCAGTGAACAGATAACTGAAACCCCCATAGACAAGGCGGAACACCACCGAATGGCCGTTGATCGTGTGCGAGGCCGAGTGCCCTTTAAAGGGAGTGGTGTCCACGTTGAGCGATTCCTGCCCAATCCGAGGTCCCTTCGGAGGATTGCCCAGGAATGGGAGCGCTGGCTTCCCACCTACTTGCGTCACCAGCGGGCCAAGCACCTCGATGCGCAGATCGCCCTGATTAAAAAACGCAAACGCGTCATCGTCGCCAAACTGCAAGCGCCTGATCTCGACCGGAGACCGCGTGTCGTACTCCTTCAACGCGTCGCGCCACTTCGTGAACGGCTCATTCAGTTCGCCATCGGGAACTGTCAGGAGATTGTCTTCAAGGCCGGTCAGATACGTCCGATTGTCCACCTCGCTGGTGGCACCGAGCAGTTCCTTGTCCGGCACCCGCTTGCCGTTCTTCGAACCCGGCCGTTTGACGATGCCGTTGTGGTAGTAGCGCCTGGGCTTGATGAACAGTCGCTTGCGGTGTTCCGCGTGGGTTTCCGACTTGAGGATTTCCGGGAGGCCATCAAAGTGGTCCGCATCCCCGTGGGTGACCAATATGCAATCGACTTCCTGTGGCGAGTTCGCGGTGGTTCCGCGAAAGCGCCCGGCCAGGTATCGTGCGAACAACTGATTGTCACCACCGTCCACGAGAATGACCTTGCCGTCGGGCGACTCGATCACCGAGCCGTCGCCCTGCTGCACGTCCACGAAGTTCACCTTCAGGACATCGTTCTGGCTGATGGGCCGGACGACGTCGGCCGCCTTCAGTCCGGAACTCTTCGAGGGTTCGATGAAGCCGGTTTCGTGCTCGGGCAGGATGCTGCCGTCAGGCTGCTCGACAAAACGCACCGTCTCCACCGCCACGCGCGTGGACGTCTGTTCGGTGACCGCCACTTCGTCGCCCCACGCCAGAGTGCGGATGAGCTTCTTCCGGCCGGGCTCGCGCCACACGTCGACGAGGTCCACATTGACGACGCATCTGGTGCTCATTGGGAGGACGGTAGCATAATGCAAACATGATCAGGCTGGCTCGCACGGTGGTGACACTCGCCGCGCTTGTCGCGATGGCGCCGGGCGTCTCCACGCTGGCCGCGCAGGCCCAGACCGGCGCGCGTATCGTGGAGATCAGCGGCAACCACCGCAACGGCACCGCCACCTTTCGCATCGACGCGCCGCAGGCGCGCGACGTCCGCGTGGTGATGGAGCCCATGAATGCGGCTGACGCCAAGCCGATGGTGAAAGACGACAAGGGGATGTGGACGGCGACTCTGGGCCCGTTCGATCCCGACTACTACGCGGTCGCGTTTCTCACCGACGGAGTGTGGCGCACCGCCGGGTATGTGCATGTCACCGGGCCGGCGCCGCAGGCCTGGGACCCGCGTCCGGTGAAACACGGGACCGTGCACCAGCACTGGTACGACTCGAAGACGCTGAACATGTTCCGCAGTGTCTGGGTCTACACGCCGCCAGGCTACGAGGAAAGCAAGGAGTCTTTCCCGGTCCTGTACCTCCTGCATGGCAGCGGTGGAGACGAAGGCTCCTGGGTCAACGACGGCCTGGCGAACATCATCCTCGACAACCAGATTGCCGACGGCCGTGCCAAACCGATGATCGTCGTCATGCCCTTCGGCCACACGAATCCCAGCCCCAGGGCGGGTGTCGCGCCGTCGTATACGGGCCGCGATACCCAGGCCTTCACCCAGGAGTTGTTGAGCGAAGTCATACCCGCCGTCGAAAGGAACTATCGGGTGTCGCGCAAGGCCGACCATCGCGCGATCGCAGGGTTCTCCATGGGCGGCAATCACGCGCGCCTCATTGGCCTGCAGCGGCTGGACCTGTTTCACTCAGTCGCGACGTTCAGCGGCACGATCGGGGTGCGGGGCCCTCAGGTCACCGCCGCGACGATCGAGGAGGCGTATGGACCGGCGTTCGAGGAACCCGATTCGGTCCCGAACGGCATCAATGTGGCGCTGCGCCTGCTGTGGCTCGGAGTCGGCTCACAGGAGGAACGCCTGCTCACCCAGCACAAGCTGTTCACCGATCTGCTCAACGAGCGCCGGATCAAACACACGTTCGTGGTCGAGCCCGGCGGCCACACATGGCACGTGTGGCGGCGCAATCTGCGCGACCTCGTGGCGCTGTTGTTTCGATAGGTCGCGCCGCTCGGCCGCTACCAGATTGTCTTGACCACTCCGGCCTCGCGAATCGCGGAGTCGCGGGTGATCAGCCCCAGGCCCAGGTCCAGGGCGCTTGCGACGATGAGGCCGTCGAACGGGTCGCGGGTAAATCGCAGGTCGTCGGCGTCGAAGACCTGGCCGGCGTCAAGCGCGTGTGGTTGATAGGCCGGGTTGCTGAACAGGTCTCCAAAAAACTCGCGCACAGGACGCCGCAGGTTGATGCGGACCACGCGAGCCAGCAGGCTGACTTCCCAGATGACCGCCGCAGGCACGTAAATGATCATCTCGCGCCGCTCGGCTGCCGCGAAGGCGGCCCTGGCTTTGGGGCCAAGAACGCCTCCGCCGGCAGCGTGGAAGACCAGCGCGTGCGTGTCGGTGACCGCAGCGTTGTCAGCCACGCCGTGCCTTTCGCGGACGTCTGGCGCGTGATCCGGAAAGTGGTGGCGTCTCCCGCGCGATGAACGGCCGCTGCAGGGACGCGGCGAACACCGACTGCACGTACGCACCCGCGTGCTCAAGCGTGGGGTCGCCCGGGGCGATGTCGATGGTGCCGACCACCGACCGTGACGCGTTTGCACCGTGACCGCCCGCGCGTGCGGCGGTGATGAGCCCGTCCAGCGCCTCACTCAGGCTCCGGCGTTTGGTGGTGGCCGCCCGACCCTTTAACCAGAGCAAGTTGCCCTCTTCAAGGGTTACCGACAGCGCTCGTTTTGGCATGAACATACGATAACACGAACACAGAGCTACTGCCCACACTGTCCGTGGGTCCGCAGGTCCGTGGGTCCGCGCTGAACGGCGCGGCTCCGCGAACCCACGGACCTACGGACCAGCGGACCCACGGACTATGATCTTCATATGGTCCCTGCCTCTGAAGTCCTCTCCCTCCATTCCCTCGTCACCCCAACCCCTGACGGTATCGCCTCAAGAATTCTGGCAAAGACGCCTGGAGGAAGCGTGACGTTATTCGCGTTCGCTGAAGGGCAGGGTCTGACCGAGCACACCTCGCCGTTTGATGCGCTGGTGATGGTGCTTGAAGGTGCACTCATCCTGACCATCGGCGGAGTGGCCATGCGCACCGAGCCCGGCACGCTGGTGCGAATGCCTGCGGACATTCCACACGCCGTCGACGCGCCCGAGGCGGCGCGCATGTTGTTGACGATGCTGAAGGCGAGCTGAGGGCGGCGCAGGCGGCTATGCGGTGCCGGCGGCAGATCGGCGATTCATGTAACCGCGAAGGCCCTTGACGTTGATCGAAATGACGATCAGGCCACGTGAAGTGGCCATGATGTCGACGTCAAAGTCGTGGCCGCGTTCGGTCAGCCGGTCCACGACGTACGACAGCGTCTGCATGGCCAGCGGACTGGCGTCGTCTTTGGCGTGGCCACGTTCGGCGGCCACTGTCACCCACGTGTTGTCGGTGCGTCTGGAGTCGCGCCCGGGCCGCTCGGAGCGCTTGATGCGCTGAATGGTGACACTGATGGCGTTGACAACCTTGTTCTGCCACACCCATTCCCGCACATCGTCTGTGGTCATGGCGCCGGCCGCCACCTGCTGCCGCTTGTCGTCCCACACCGCCAGCCATCGTCGCTCTTCAGCCGTAAACGCTTCGTCAGTCACGGGCTGATCGTACACGAAAATTTCGGCAACCTGGCTGCCATGGGACTACGCCAGTTTGGAAACCGCCTGAGATTCATATTCGAGCACGGCAATCACATCTGCCGCGGTGTACTCGGTCGCGCCCGGGCTCAGGAATCGCGCCACGCCGGGGAGATCATCGCCCATGGTGATGATCCCGGGTTCAACCAGACGGCCCGCTCGCACTTGTGGGAGACCGGTCGTGGCCACGAGCGCGTTGCAGATGCACGCGCGGCCCTCGGTGGCCGCGCGGTCGCCGCCCTTCGATTCATAGACGTTGACGGGCTCAGCCGGACATCGGAATCCGACCGCGCCGTCGGTGGTCCGATACGCTTCGCGGAGGTAGCCGAGGTCGCAAATGCGCGGCCGCGCGTCCAGGACGCCTTCGTCCGACAACGTGCCAGGCACCCGGGCCACCTTGAACGGAAAGCCGGTGGGCGAGGCCTTGGGATCCGTGAAGATGTCGGTCGCGCCCGATCGCACCTGCTCCAGCAGCGTGCGCTTGAAGTCGGCGCGCAGGCCGGACTCGGCGCACATGGCGAAGGCCGTTCCCACCTGAATGCCCTCAGCGCCGCGTTCCAGCGCCTCTTGCAAACGGCCGGGCGCGCCCGAACCACCGGCCAGCCAGAACGGCAGGCCGAGCGCCTTCAACTTGTCGAGATTCACCACGTCGCGTGTGCCATACACCGGCTCGCCCCGATCGCTCAGTTGCAGCGCGCCTCGCGGCGGCGCGTTGTGGCCTCCCGCCGTGGGGCCCTCGACGATGAAGCCGTTGACGAGGCCGCTGGCGCGTCGCTGCAGGGTCAACGCCAGCACATCGGACGCGATGATGGCCAGGAACTGCGGCCGTGTGAGCGGTGGCTCCGTCACGCCCACGATCGTCTGCGGATCAAACGACAACGTCGTGGCGTCGTCGGCCGCGGCGCCGCTGACGTTGAGCGGGTAGGTGGCCGGTTGGTGATTGGCGAAGAGATCCAGCACGCCGGGAATTTTGAGCGGGATGCCGGCGCCCATCAGCACGTAGTGCACGCCGGCGAGCATCGCTCCGTAGATGGAGGGCAAGTGCGGCGTCTGGATCTTCTCCAGATAGTTGATGCCGACGGGATTGTTGTGGCCTTCGCGGGCCAGGAAGACCTCGACGAAATTGGCGACGACACAAAGCGCCTGCCAGTCAGGAGCCGGCGTGGGCGAGGCCTGCGCCCGGGTGACGAACGCGGCGTTGGGCGCTTTGCCTCCGGCGATGTAGTACGTGTCCCACACCTGGTCGGCGAGTCTGGCGACAGGGAAGTGGTCCAGGGCCCGGCGCATGTGGCCGCCGGGGTCGCCCATCTGCAGGCGCCGCGCCAGCACTTCATCGAGTGCCGTGCCGCTGACCACGCCAAGTTGGCCGAGCGTCGAGACAGCGCGCGCCAGGCGCCAGTCGGAGATCCCGACGCCCATGCCGCCCTGGATGATCATCGGATGCGTGCGCGTCACTGGCGATACCTCTGGTTCATCGTAGGCACCGTCCGGGCCGGGAGGATGTAAGGGTTGTGTAATTTGTTTGTGCTGGGTGCTGTTGTGCTGTTGTGCTGGGTGCTGTTGTGCTGGGGTGCTGCACTTCAGCACGGAGCACGGAGCACGGAGCACGGAGCACGGAGCACGGAGCACGGAGCACCGAGCACGGAGCACTTAGCACCGCTTCCGAAATGCGGCCTCGTAGATCACCGGGCCGCCACGCTGGACGGTCAAGGCCGTTGGCCGGTTGTATTCGGTGATCGGCACGGCTGGATCGGGCGTGAATCCCGCATCGGCGAGTTCCTCGATGAGTTGCGCCTCGGTCAGGAAACACTGCGGTTGTCCCGAGAACTGGGTGAACACAAAGGGTTCCCCCTCCACTGGCCGCGCATCGTCGGGCAGGGTGTGCCGCGAGAAGGTGAAGACAAACAGCGCGGCGCCGGGCCTGGCCGCGCGCGCGGCCTCGCGCACGGCCGCGCGGAACTGGGCTGCGGAGTGCGCGAGGTTCCAGATGCCGTGCGCGATGACCAGGTCCGCGCAACGGTCCGGCACCGGCAGTTGCTCCATTGGCGCGAGGCAGAACGTGAGCCGGCCGGGGGATGGGCCCGAGACCTCACGAGCGCGCGCGGCCTTCAGCATGGGCCACGACAGATCGGTGCCGATGACGTTCCAGCCCATGGCCGCCAGCGGCACGGCGTTGCGCGCCGCTCCGCACCCGATGTCGAGAGCCGTGCCCGGGCGACCAAGGCGAGCCAGTTCGCCTGCGGCGAACCGCATGAGGACCTCGTTGGGGGGTGACTGCGAAAACCCCGCCACGGTGCCCGGCGCACTCCAGGCGCTTCCGGCAAGTGGGTCATATTTCGCCATTTCGGTCATTTGTGCCATTTCGCCATTACATGAGCGCACCGAGTATGACCAACGTCATAACCGCTCGTCTGCGGGCCGGATACCTTTGCCAACGGCATGGGTATTCACGTTCGGCTCCCGGATCTCGCTCATTGGAAGTCGCAGGTCAAGTGCCAGACCGCCTGCCCGGTGCAGACCGACGCAGGCAAGTATGTGCAACTCATCGCCGATGGCCGCGACAAGGAGGCGTACCTGGTGGCCAGGGCGCCCAACCCATTTGCCTCGGTGTGCGGCAGGGTCTGCGCGGCGCCGTGTGAGGACGCCTGCCGGAGGGGCGCCATTGACGCGCCAGTCTCCATCCGGGCGCTTAAGCGATATGTCACGGAACAGTATGGCGCCGAGTCGGTAAAACCGGCGACGCAGGATGAACTGCGGCCCAACGGCGTCCACGAGGGCAATCGGTATATCGATCAGCTCCCGCTCGGGTCGCAGGTTCGCGCGGCAGGCCCAGCCCCGCGCCGGCGAGTCGCCGTGATTGGCGCCGGCCCCGCCGGGTTGGCGGCGGCGCACGACCTGGCCCTGCTCGGTCACGACGTCACCGTGTTTGAAGCCGGAAGCGAACCCGGCGGCATGATGCGGTACGGCATTCCGGAATACCGCTTGTCGCGAAGCCTGTTGCGCGCCGAAATCGACAAGATCCTTGCGCTGGGCGTCACCCTGAAACTCGAGACGCCCCTGACACCGGCTTTCGGCTTGTCGCACCTGCGTGCTGCGGGTTTTGAATCCGTGTTTCTGTCGGTTGGCGTCTCCCGCGGGCGCGATCTCCAAATTCCTGGCGTGGAGCTCGACGGCGTGGTCAAAGCCGTCGACTACCTGTTGAACGTGAACCGCGGGTTCCGCATGGATCTGGGTCGCCGAGTGGTGGTCATCGGTGGCGGCTTTGTCGCCTTCGACGCGGCTCGCACCGCTCTGCGCGTGAGCCATGAAGATGAACTCGACGCTCTGGAAGGCGCCGCCGACGCCAGGGCGAAAGAGGCCTTTGATTCGGCGCGTGCCGCCCTGCGTGGCGGTGCGGCGGAAGTCACCATGATCTCGCTCGAACACTTCGACGAGATGCCGGTCCTGCGCACGATGCAGGGACATGACGAATACGAAGAGGCCGGGAAGGAAGGCGTCAAGTTCATCACCCGGCGCGGGCCGCGCGCGTTCATCGGCGCCAACGGCCGGCTGGCGACCATCGAATTGCGCGCTGTCACATCGGTATTTGATTCCGGTGGCCGCTTCGCCCCCGTGTACGACGACGCTGACGTCATCACGCTTGACGCCGACGCGTGCATCCTGGCCATCGGTCAGCAGCCGGACCTGGGCTTTTTGACTCCAGCTGACGGTATTGAACTCAACCCTTCGGGGACCATCCGCGTCGACCCGGTCACGCTGGCCACCAGCGCGCCGGGCATGTTCTCGGGCGGAGACGTCGCGTTTGGTCCCCGAAACCTCATCCAGGCCGTCGCCAACGGCAAGTTGGCTGCGCGTTCGATTCACTCGTTCCTGACCGACCATCGCGCCCGGATTGAGACGCACCTTGAGATCGAGGTCATGCCGACCGCCACCTACCAGATGGTGAGCGGCTTCGAAAACTTCGATCGCGTCGCTGCGCCGACACTCGACATCGGGCGGCGCACGGGCATCGCCGAAGTCGAGACGGGCTACGGCCGCGAGTCCGCTGTGGAGCAGGCCGCGCGGTGCCTGGTCTGCCACATCCAGACCATCTACGACCCGGAGCTGTGTGTCCTCTGCAACCGCTGCGTGGACATCTGTCCCGAGTACTGCCTGGCGTTTGTACCGCTCGACGCCGTGTCGATGCCCGACGCCGAACGCGACGCGGTCACGGCGCGTGCGGGCGAAACAACGCTGCCGCTCACCGCCATGGTGAAAGACGACGAGCGGTGCATTCGATGCGGGCTCTGCGCGATTCGCTGCCCGACCGGTGCCATGACGATGGAGCGGTTTTCAATCACAGAGAACTGGGTGGAGGAGTGATGGCGGGAAACGATCGCCGGGAGTTTTTGATCAAGCTGGGTACGGGCTGTGGCGTGTGCGCACTTGGCGCACAAGGCGTGGCGTCGTTGCGGTCGCTGGTACCCAACGTGTCCTACGACGCGCCAACAACCGTAAAACTGGGAGCGCCTGCGGAGTTTCCGGATGGCCTGAAGTTTCTGGCCGACGAGCGGCTCTTCATCTTCCGCGACGGCAACACCTTCCACGCCGTATCGGCGGTCTGCACGCACCTGGGCTGCACGGTCAGGGCCGAGGCGTTGTCCAAACCAGAAACCGCCACGGTGGGTGGCGCGCCCCTCCGGCTCACGCACCAGTTCAGTTGCCCGTGCCACGGGTCGCATTACACCGGCGACGGCACCAACGTCTCTGGCCCGGCGCCCAAACCCCTGTCGTGGTACCGCCTGTCGGTGGCGACCGACGACGGGCAACTCGTCGTGGATTTGGCGGACGAAGTTGAGCGCGATTTCCGCCTGACGGTCTGAGGTATTCGACATGTCATTGCCCGAACAAGCACCAGGCGTACGGCCGAGGCCGTTCTGGAGTCTGCGGCCCCGGTCTGACCGGGACGCCGGCGACGCCATCACCTCGAACTTCCTGCTGCACTGGTTCCCGGCCAAGGTGTCGAAGGCGTCCATGTCCTGGACGTACTCATTCTGGCTGGGCACGATCACCGCCGCGCTCTTCCTGCTGCTGATTCTCTCTGGGCTGCCGCTCCTGTTCCTGTATGTGCCCTCGGTGGAGCGCGCGTATCAGTCGGTCAAGGACATCGAGTACGTCATCACGTTCGGGCGCTGGATTCGCGCGGTGCACCGCGTGGCCGCGCACGGCATGGTCATCACCGTGGTGCTGCACCTGGCGCGGGTGTACTTCACCGGCGCCTACAAAAACGGCATCGGACGCAACCAGAAGCGCGAGTGGAACTGGGTCATCGGCGTCGTGATGTTGCTGCTCACGTTGTTCCTCTCCTTTACCGGGTACCTGCTGCCGTGGGATCAGCTGGCGTTCTGGGCGGTCACGGTCGGCACGAACATTGCCTCGGCCATTCCGTGGATTGGCCCTGACGTGCGCGAATTGCTCATTGGCGGCCGGGCCATCGAGCAGGCGACGCTCATCCGGTTCTACGTCCTGCACATCTTCTTCCTTCCCGCCGGTGTGGGCGTGCTGTTCGCGTATCACATGTGGCGGGTGCGCAAGGATGGCGGCCTGGCGCGCGCCGACCGCGAAGAGATCGCCGAGACGTCGCGGCCTGTGGCGGTGGTGCCGACCAAGACGTACACGCTGCTGGGTGTGGCGAAGGGCACGGCGCCCACGGTGACCGCGCGCTCACTTGAAGCCGCCAACACCAGCGTGAACGCGGTGCCCGATCTGGCGCGTCGCGCGATGATCGCCACGCTGGGCACCATCGCGGTGATCAGCATCGCCTCGGTCTTTATTGCGTCGCCCCTGGAAGAACCCGCCAACGCGCTGATTACGCCCAACCCGGCCAAGGCGCCCTGGTACTTCCTGTGGCTGCAGGAGATTGTCACCGACACCACCATTCACCTCGGCAGTTTCACCATCAACGGCGCGTTCATCGGCGGCGTGGTGCTGCCGGGCCTGCTGGTCGGCCTGCTCACGGCGTGGCCATGGCTGGACCGCAGCCCGCGCGAGGTCACGGGTGAGTGGTTCCCGCGCGCGCGCCGGACGCAGAACATCGTGTTCATCGCGATCATGGTCGGCATCCTGCTGCTCACGTACATCGGTATGGAACTGCGCGGGCCCTACTGGGAGTTCTTCTGGCCGTGGGAAACGTGGCCCAGCGTGCCGGGGAGGATCTGACTATGGAGAAGCGAACCAATTCTCCGTACGCGCGCATCGACCGGCCGACCCTCGCGATCATTGGCGTGCTGCTGGTGCTGTCCTGCGCCCTGTTCTTTGCAAGCGATCGCGCGCATGACTGGCGGTACTACCAGTCGGCGTTTAAGGACCAGGTGGCGCAGAAACTGGGCGCCGATCGCGCCAACAGCGTCACGACCGGCGTGCAGCAGATCTGGGTCGCGGACCTCGGGCGCGCCGACCGGTGCATCACCTGTCATCAGGCCACGTCATGGAAGGGGTTTGAACAGGCCGAGGAGCCGTTCCGCACGCACCCGGTGGAACCGCTCAAGACCCATCCGGTGGAGAAGTTCGGCTGCACGTCGTGCCATGGCGGGCAGGGGTGGGCGGTTGATGTCGCCGAGGCGCACGGCGAAGTGGCGCACTGGGAGGAACCCCTGCTCAGCAAGACCCTGGGGCAGGAGTACTCGCTCTCGGGAAACAAGGGCGCGTTGCTGCAGATGAACTGCAACATCTGCCACCGCTACGATCGCGAGACGAAGGGCGCCGACGCGATCAATCTCGCCAAACGCCTGGTGGACGAGAAGGGTTGCCGCGCCTGTCACACCATCAACAACCGCGGCGGCCGCATCGGCCCCGATCTGACGCGCGTCGGCGAAAAAGCGCCCGAGCAGTACGACTACTCGCGGCTGTCGGGCCAGCAGACGGCCTTTGCCTGGCACGTGGCGCATTTCAAGAATCCCAAAGCGCTGACCACGGATTCGACGATGCCGAATTTCGGGTTCAACACCGAACAGGCGCAGGCCCTGGCGATGCTCGTGTTGTCGTGGCGGCCGGCGGATGTGCCTGCGGCGTACCTGGCCGGGGCCCCCCGCACCGACAAACCGACGCCAGAACAGCTCGCCGAGGAAGAACGGATGCGCACCGGCCCAGGCGCCTGGTTCGTGGAAACCGGGTGCAGTACGTGCCACTCCATCCAGGTCTACGGCGTGAAGTCGCCTGCGCAAATTGGTCCCGACCTGTCCAACGCGGTCGAAGACGTGCAGTCGAGGTTCGGACGGACCATCGACGACTTCCTCCGCGAGCCAACCGGCACGATGTCCGTGGTGCTCTCGAGGCAAATCATCCTCACGCCCGAACAGAAGGCCATCGCCATTCAGAAATTGCGTGAAGCCTTTGCGGTTTATCAGAAACAGCAAGCAGAGAAGAAGGAGCGATAGGTATGGAGAGACTGTGGAAAACACGCATGAAGTTGTCGCTGATGACCGGGGCAGGGGTGCTGCTGGTGCTGGGGTACAGCGCCTGCTCGCCGAGCGCACCGCCGGGGGCACGCAAGAGTGGCGGAGCGACGTCTGATACCGCCATTGCCGCCGAGCGAACGTACGTCGCACCCGGCGACCTGGACGAATATTACTTCTTCGCCTCGGGCGGGCACTCGGGCAACGTCTACGTCTACGGCATCCCGTCCATGCGGCACATTTCGACCATTCCCGTCTTCACACCGTATCCGGCCACCGGCTACGGGTTTGACGACGAGTCGAAGAAGATGCTCGGCGGCCTGACGTGGGGCGACGCTCATCACCCCGCGTTGTCCGAGACTGCCGGAGACTACGACGGCCGCTGGCTCTTCATCAATGAAATGAACGGCCGCGTGGCGCGCATCGATTTGCGGGACTTCAAGACGAAACAGATCTATGGACCTATCCCGAACATCTCGGGCAACCATGGGTCCTCGTTCATCACGCCCAATAGCGAATACGTGATGGTGGCCAGCCGGTTCTCCATCCCGATTCCGAAGGGCACCTACGCGCCCATCGACAAATACGCCACCGAATACAAGGGCGTGATCGGCGCACTGAAGGTGGACCCCAAGACAGGCAACATGGACCTGGGCTTCCAGATTCTGATGCCGCCCTTCGACTACGACATCGGCGACGCCGGCAAGCTCGCGTCCGACGGCTGGATGTTCCTGACGGCGTACAACGCCGAACGCGCCACCGGCAAGCTCGAGGTCACCGCCAGCCAGCGCGACCGCGACTACATCGCCGCTGTGGATTGGCGCGCGGCCGAGAAGGCGGCCGCCCAGGGGCTCGGTGACATGATCGGTGGCGTCCGCGTCCTCGACCCGGCGAAGATCCCCGGCCTCGTGTACCTGATGCCCTGCGGCAAATCGCCGCACGGTGTGGACGTGTCGCCCGACGGCAAGTACATCATCGGGTCGGGGAAACTCCAGGGCGTGACCACCGCGTTCAACTTCGAGAAGGTCCAGACCGCAATTCGCAACAAGGACTTCGACGGTGAGGAAAACGGCATCTCGGTCCTCAAGTACGAATCGATCAAGGATGCGGAAGTGGAAGTGGGTCTGGGTCCCCTGCACACGCAGTTCGGCCCCAACGGCATGGCATATACCTCGCTGTTCGTGGACAGCGCCATCGCCTCCTGGAAGATTGGCGAATGGAAAGTCATCGACAAGGTGCCCGTGTCCTACGCGGTGGGTCACCTGTCAGCGGCAGAGGGCGATACGGTCAGCCCCGACGGCAACTACCTGGTCTCACTCAACAAGCTGTCGCACGGACGCCACCTGAATGTCGGGCCCTCACAGCCGGAGTCGTCGCAGTTGATCGACATCGGCGAGGAGAAGATGAAGGTGTTGTACGACGCGTTCACCGAGCCCGAACCGCACTACGCCCAGATCGTCAAGGCCGACAAGATCAAGCCGATCGAGGTGTACCCGAAGGAAGAAAACAAACACCCGTTGGCCATCTGGGACGTGAAGGACGCCGGCGTGACCCGTGTGGGCAACAAGGTGACGATCAAGATGATCGCTGTCCGCTCCACATTCACCCCGACAAATTTTGAGGTGCAGGAGGGTGACATCGTCACGGTGGCCGTCACGAACATCGAGCAGACGACCGACGAACTGCATGGGTTCGGTCTGCTCGACTACAACATCAACCTGGTCGTGGATCCGGGAGAAACGAAGACGGTGACGTTCACCGCCAAGAAGGGCGTGTTCCCGTACTACTGCACGAACTTCTGCTCGGCGCTGCATCAGGAGATGCAGAGCTATCTCGTGGTGAAGCCCCGTTAAAAAAAGTCCAGCGCCCAGGGTCCAGGGTCCAGAGTCCTGGCCCTGGGCGCTGGGCGCTGCTCAGCGGACCCTGGACCCTGGACTCTGGACCCTGGACTGTCATGACTTCCTTCTTCTCCCGCACCGCCCGGCGTCTCCACCAGCCCGTTGGCGCATGGCCGCGGGCCTGCTTCCTGCTCGCGGCGGTGCTCATCGTCACCGCCCACTTCTTCCCGCTGTGGAACCTGACGATGTTCGCGCCGCAGTACCCGGATGCATTGCGGCTCGACATCTTCGACCACGCGCTGGTGGGTGGCAACAACGGACAGGACCTCAAGGAGATCAACCTCCTGAACCACTACATCGGGATGCGCGATTTGGCCATCGAAGACTTCACTGAATTCAAGTGGATGCCATTTGCGTTGGGTGGCCTCGCGCTGTTGCTCATCAGGGCTGTCTTCTTCGGCACCATGAAGGAATTCGTGGATGCGGCGGTGATCTCGATCTACTTCGGCGCGTTCTCGCTCTGGTCCTTCGGATACAAGATGTACCGCTACGGTCACGACCTGTTGCCCACGGCGGCCGTAAGGGTCGAGGGGTTTACGCCCCCGATGTTCGGGTACAAGAAGATCGCTAACTTTGACGTGTACTCCTACCCCCAGGCGGGAACTTACCTGATGGTCGCCGCCGGTCTGTTGGTCACCATCGCGCTCGTCGTGGCGTGGCGCGGGCAGCGGCACCGCGCGGTCGAGCCAAAGGACGCCGTCGCACTATGAAGAAGGTCCTCCTGCTAACCGCGCTGTTGGCGCTCGCGCCGACCCCCGGTGTCCGGGCCCAGGCGCCGCAGGTGGACATGGCGGCGGCGCAGGCGGCCGCGGGCATCGAGGGCCGGCCCGCGTCGGCCGACGAGTCACCGCTGCAGCGTCGCCTCGATGCCGCCCGGCCGGGCGACCGCATCGAGGTGCCGGCCGGCACTTATCCTGGCGACCTGTTCATCGACAAGGCGGTGCATCTGGTGGGCATCGGCCGCCCACGCCTGCTGGGGTCGGGCACCGGCAGCGTTGTGCGCATCCGCGCGGATCACGCGGTCGTCGAAGGCTTCGACATCGACGGTCAGCTGGGCGGAAGTCTGGCGCGCGACTCCTCCGGCATCCACATCACGGCGCGACACGTGACCGTGCGCGATTGCCGCATCGTCCGCTCCCTGTTCGGCGTGTATCTTCGGGAGGCCGACGACGCGACGGTTGAGGGGACCTCGGTGACCGGGATCGAGGGGAAAGCGGCAGGTGAACAGGGATCGGGCATCCATGTCTGGAACACGCAGGGCTTTACGTTGCGGGGCAATCTCATCCGTTACTCGCGCGACGGGTTCTACATCCAGTCGTCGGACCGCGGAGTGGTGTCCGGCAACCAGGTCAGCGATGTGCGGTACGGCCTGCACTACATGAACTCGAATGACAACCGCTTCGAAGACAACCTGTTTGAGCGCGGAGCGGCAGGCGCGGCGCTGATGTACTCACGCCGGCTGACGTTTGCCCGCAACCGGTTTGTGCATAACCGCGGCTTTGCCTCGGTCGGATTGCTCCTGAAGGACTGCGAAGACGTGGTGGCGGAAGACAACCTCGTGGCCGACAACGAGCGGGGATTCTTCATTGACGGTGCCGTGCGACACGTGTTCCGGCACAACATCGTCTCAAGTTCCGACGTGGCGGTAGTGGTCTACGACTCGTCGCAGGGCAATCGGTTCGAAGGAAATGCCTTCATCGGGAACCTCGCGCCTCTTCGCCTGGTGGGCCGGCGGACCGACACGGTGTTCGATGGCAACTACTGGTCGGAGTTCGACGAACCCGATCTGGATGGCGACGGGATCCGAGACCAGCCGTACCGGCTTTCAAACGTGTTCGATCACCTTCGGGGGGAGTCTCACAGCCGCGGACCTGTTTGCACAGGGGCTGGGTGCGGTGGTGCTGGCCCGCGCGGAACGGACGTTCCCGGTACTCAGGCCCATCGCCGTGGTTGATGCCCGTCCGTTGCTGCGGGCGCCGGCGCGTGGCGCCGTTCCCGACATGCCTCCTGAAAACGCGCGTGGCGCTCGCGCGGGCTTGATGGTGTCGAGTCTGGGCCTCTGCCTGGGCCTGGCCGTCCTGTGGGCCGGGAGACGACGATGATTGTCTATCGGGAGTTTGCGAAGTCCTTTGGCGGCGTCCAGGCCGTGAAGGATCTGAACTTCCGGGTTGAACCGGGAGAAGTGGTCGCGCTCCTGGGGCCCAACGGATCCGGCAAGACGACGTCGATCAAAGCGGCCGCAGGATTAATCAGACCCTCCCACGGCACCGTGCTGATTGGTGAACCGGGGCGGCCATCAACCGAGGCAGACGCACGGCTGGCGTGTTCGTTCCTGCCGCAGCGAGTGACGTTTCCCGAGTCGCTCACCGGCCATGAAGTGGCCGAGTTCTATTGCCGCCTCCGTGGCCGCGGGCCGGAACGCATCCAGGAAGTGATGGCGCTGACCGGCTTGAACGGATCGAGCGCGCGGGCGGTGGGGACGTACTCGGGCGGCATGACCCAGCGGCTCGGATTGGCGGTGGCGATGGCCGCGCAGGCGCCAATCTTGTTGCTGGATGAACCAACAGCCGCGCTCGACCCCGACGGCACCTGTGCCTTCTACGCGCTGGTGGAGTCGCGACGGGCTGACAAGCAGACAGTACTGTTCAGTTCGCACCAGATGGGTGACGTCGAGCGCCTGGCCGATCGTTTCGCGGTGCTGGTCGCAGGCCGCCTCGCGGCCTCGTTCACGGCACGCGAACTGACCACCTTGTTGGCGGATCGCGGCGTGATGAAGGTCACCGTTGACGCGTTGCCGGCTGGCGCGCTCGAGCGCGTTAGGCGCTTGTCGCCCAAGTCAGTGGTGGCCGCCGATCAGATCATCGTGCCGGGCGCGGCATCGGTGCGGCTGGCCGTGCTTGATGCCCTGCGTGAGCACCGGGTGACCATCCGCGGGTGGTCGGCCGAAGAAGGCCGCCTTGATGCGTTCTACCGCGAATTGGTGGGGGGCCTGCGATGAGGGTCACGAGTCGAGTATGGTGCGCACTGGCATTGGTGATGGCCGCGGCGTGTGGCGCAGGCGCGCCGGAACCGGCGGTGCTCGATGTGGGACGGGAAGCGTGCACCTTCTGCCGGATGACCGTCTCGCAAATCGACTTCGCCTCGCAGGTGGTGGTGCCTGGCGAACTGCCGAAGTTTTTTGATGACCTGGGATGTCTGGGAAATTACCTGACCTCGACGAAGGACGCGCCGGCTGCAGCGATGATCTACGTGACCGACCGCCGCACGAAAACCTGGGTGCGCGCCGATGAGGCCGTGTTCACGCGCGTGCCGGCGCTCTCGACACCCATGGGATCACACCTGGTGGCGCATGCCACGCAGGCGTCGCGAGACGCGGACCCCGACGTGGCTGCGGGTGTGCCGGTGACGCTTGCTGATGTGGTGCCTGCCGCATGGCGGGCGCAGGGAGCGAAGTGATGACCACTATCGCCGTTCCCCGGTTGACCCTCGTGCGGTTGTGCGCGATGCAGGAGTTGCGGCTGTCGGTGCGATCGCGATGGACGCAGGTGTTCGCGCTGGTGTTCGCGGTGTTGTCGCTCGCGGTGGCGGCCTCCGGGTATGTGTTGAGTGGTGGAAGCGGCCTCCAGGACTTCTCGAGGACGGCTGCGTCGCTTGTGGAACTGGTGCTGCTGCTGGTTCCGCTCACGGCGCTTATCTTCGGCGTGATGGCGCTCACTCCCGATGCGGGTGCTGCCGAGCTGTTGTACTCGCAGCCGGTGCCGAGGCCGATGATCCTGCTCGGCAAGCTCGCCGGCCTGTGCCTGGCACTGATTGCTTCACAGGCGGTGGGTTTCGGCGCCGCTGGACTGCTGCTGTTCTGGCGCGCCGGTGCGGACGGCGTCATGGGCTTTTTAGGCGTGGTGGCCGGGTCGTTTGTGCTGACCGCCGTTTTCCTCGCGATCGCCGCCGCACTGACGGCCGGCGCCACCAGCACCCGCCGCGCGCACCATCTGGCCGTGGCTCTGGTCATCTGGTTCGTGGCCATCGTGCTCTTTGATGTGGCGGCGCTCGGCGTTGCCTCGCTCCTGCGTTCCGGCACCGCTTCACGCCTGCTCATGGTCGCGGTCATCGTCAATCCGGTGGATGCGGTGAGAACAGGGACGCTGCTCTCCGTGGAAGGCACGACGGCTTTCGGGGCGGCCTCGCTCGCCTTCCTGCGCATGACCGGAGGCGCCCTTGGCGCGGGTCTCTACCTGGCAGTCTCGGTTGTGGCGTGGGTGCTGCTGCCGGTGGCCGTGGCGGTCTTTCGCGTTCGCCGCGCCGATATTTGAGCGACTGCGCGAAACTCCACTCCCGCAGCGCAATAGTCAACGCCCACAGAAGGCCCCCCTCGACGATCCGCGTGCCAGTCGGCCGTTCCAGACCAGCCATACGGCACGTGAGTTGCAGGGTGTAACCCTTCCGAGGGAGTTTTTCATATGCGCAGATTACTTTTGATTACCGCCAGCATCGTCTTCGTCTCGGCCGTCGTGACAGCGCAGCACCTGAATACCACCGAGGTCGCGGTCAAGGGCAACCTGACCGTCGTCGCCGATGTGATGGTCGGAACGTCGGTCCTGAAGGCCGGCGACTATCGGTACACCTGTGACCGCGAGCACATCACGTTCGCCAGCAAAGCCACCGGCAAAACCGTCCTCACGGTCCCGTGCAAAGGCCGCGAACTGGCCGCCCCGAGTGACCAGACCACCATGCAGACCACCACAGACGCGTCGGGCAAGAAAGTGGTCAGCAAGTTGTTGCTGAGGGGCAGCAGCATCGAACACGTCTTCTAGTTTTCGTAGCCGCCGGGTCTGACCCGGCTCCGGGGAATGGCGATGGGCGTCTCTCTGCTCTGCCGAGCTAACATTGGTGGCTCAAAGGAGCGAGAGATGCCCCATCCCGTGTACGAGGCCCGGCAGCTGGGCCAGAGCCTCTGGTTCGACAACATTCATCGCGCCATGTTCGAGTCGGGCGAACTCGCCCGCCTGATTGAGCGCGACGGCATTGTCGGCGTGACCTCGAACCCTTCGATCTTCGAGAAGGCGATCGCCGGCAGCACGGCGTACGACGCGGCGATCCAGGCGTTCCTCGCGCAATCGCCTACGGATGCGCAGGCGGTGTACGAACATCTGGCCATTGATGACATTCGTGCGGCCGCGGATCTGCTGCAACCGGTGCACGCCAGCACAAACGGCCGCGACGGGTACGTCAGCCTCGAAGTGTCGCCTTACCTCGCCCGATCCACCGAAGACACGGTGGCCGAGGCGCGTCGTCTGCATGCGACCGTCGCGCGCACGAACGTCCTCATCAAAGTACCGGCCACGCCTCAAGGCATCGCCGCCATCCAGCAACTGATCGCGATCGGCATTCCGGTGAATGTCACGCTGATTTTTTCAATCAAGGTTTATGCGGCTGTGGCCGAGGCGTACTGCTCGGGCCTGGAACAGTTCATTCGGTCGGGAGGAGACCCGCGACAGGTCTCGAGCGTCGCCAGTTTCTTCGTGAGCAGAATCGACACGGCGGTTGATGCGCGTATCGCCGCGGCACTGGAGACCTCCGCCGACCCCGATCGCCGGGCCCAACTGCAGCGTCTGGTGAGCCAGACCGCCATCGCCAACGCCCGCATGGCGTACGTGCACTACCAGGAACTGGTGGCGTCCGATCGATGGCAGCGGCTCGCCGCGAAGGGCGCACTGCCGCAGCGCCTGCTCTGGGCATCGACGGGCACCAAGGACGCCCGGTTGTCGCGGACGTACTACGTTGACGAGCTGATCGGGCCCGACACGGTGAACACCGTTCCCGCCGACACGCTGCAGGCGTTCATTGCTGACGGACACGTCCGTGCCAGCCTGGTGGAAGAACCCGACATCGCGCGCAGCAACCTGGCGGCCCTCGAACGTGCCGGCATTTCGCTGGACGCGGTGACGGATATCCTGCTCGAACAAGGGCTGGCCGCGTTCTCGTCGTCGTTCGACCGGCTCCTTGGGGCCATTGAGCGCAAGCGGCAGGACGTGCTGCGGCCCGCGCTGGCGACGCAGCAGATTGCTGCCGGTGAACTGGCCACGGCATTCGAGCGCACCCTGGATGAGTGGAGAGAGGCCGGCAAAGTGCGTCAACTGTGGCGGCGCGACGCGGCCCTGTGGACCGGCGGCGACGAAGCGCAGTGGCTGGGATGGCTCGACGCCATCGAGGTCGGCCGCCAGAACCTTGCAACATTCGCCAATCTCCGGCGCGACGCCGCAGACTTTGCCCACGTGGTCATCCTCGGTATGGGCGGCTCCAGTCTTGGCCCCTGGGTGCTGCGACAGATGTTCGGACGGGTGCCCGGGTATCCGGAACTACGCGTGATTGACTCAGTCGATCCCGCGCAGATTCTGGGCGTAGACGAAGGGCTGGACCTGTCTCGCACACTCTTCGTCGTCGCTTCAAAGTCTGGCGGCACCGCAGAGCCGGTGGCCCTTCATGCGTACTTTGACGGGCGGCTCCGCGACGCCGGCATCGCATCGCCTGGGCAGCACTTCGTGGCGATTACCGATCCCGGAACATCGCTGGCAAAGCTGGCTGCAGATCAGGGCTTCCGCCATGTGGTGACGGGGCGGCCCGATGTGGGCGGCCGGTTTTCAGCCTTGACGGTGTTCGGACTCGTGCCCGCGTCACTCATGGGTCTCGACGCCGGGGTGCTGCTCGACCGAGCCGAGGTGATGGTGCGCGCGTGCGCGCCGGCCGTTCCGCCAGACGCGAATGCCGGCGTGGCATTGGGCGTCTTCCTCGGCACGGCGGCGGCGCACGGACGGGACAAACTCACATTCGCGCTCGCGCCATCGGTGCAGGCCCTCGGCGCCTGGCTAGAGCAGTTGGTGGCTGAATCGACAGGCAAGAGCGGCCTTGGCATCGTGCCCGTTGACGGTGAACCGCTCGGGCTTCCCGAGGCGTACGGGCCCGATCGTGTGTTTGTTCATCTGAGGACGGAATCAGAGTCAGACTCGTCGCAGGAAGAGTCGCTGGCACGGCTCGAGCGCGCCGGACATCCCGTCGTACGGATCGTGCTGAACGAATCGATGGACATCGGTCAGGAGTTCTTTCGGTGGGAAGTCGCCACCGCTGTCGCCAGTGCAGTCCTCGGCGTGAATGCATTTAATCAACCGGATGTTGAAGCGGCCAAAGTCGCCACCCGGGGCTTCATGAAGGCGTATGAGCAGGGGCTGGCACCAGCGCCACCTGCGCCCACTTTTGAGCACGACGGTCTTCGGTTCTACGCCGACGGCGTCAACGCGGACACTCTGGCGCCAGCGACGTCGCCAGAGGCGCTCGTCGCCGCGCACCTCGCGCGCCTCGTTCCCGGTGACTACTTCGCCGTGAACGCGTTTCTTGCAATGTCGGACGATCACGATCGTGAACTTCAGGCCGTGCGTCACCTGGTACGCGACCACGCGCGGGTGGCAACGACTTTGGGATACGGCCCACGATTTCTCCACTCCACCGGGCAACTCCACAAGGGTGGTCCGGATACCGGCGTCTTTCTTGTGATCGTGTCAGACGATGAGCGGGATCTGGCGGTGCCGGGTACGAGTTATTCGTTTGGCGACATGAAGCGAGCGCAGGCACTGGGCGACTATCAGGTGCTGGTCGAGCGCGGCCGGCGCGTGGTGCGTGTGGAAATCGGGAAAGACACGCTCGCGGGTCTGCGCCGGCTGCGAAAGGTGTGTGAAGCTGCGCTCAGCGGCCAGCCTGCGTGATCCACACCACCTGATTGCGCACAGTGATCGTGCCGGTCCGCGGCGCGACGCCGTCGTTGGGCAACACGACAAAGCTGACTGGGTTATCGCCCTTCTGGGGCATCGGCGTTGTGACCGTGATCCAGGGCACGTTCGAAATCGCCGTCCACACGCACGCGTTCTGCAATGGGCCTCCGCAGATCTGGGGATCGCTTTGCTGCACCACGTCAAACTTCGCGGGGCCTCCGGCGACGTCCACGGCGATCGCGGAGGTGCTCACGCCGTAGTAACAGCCGGCCTGCTGCACTTGCAGGTTCTGGCCCGCAGTTTCAGTCGGCCAGCGGACCATCACCACCGCTTGCCTTGGGGCTTCCCAGTTGTCGGTCACCCGGAAGGTGATGAGACCTGGCCCGTTGCCCGACTCGCCGTCGATGACGCTGATCCACGACGCGTTGGGCGCTGCGGTCCAGGAGCAGGTCTGCTGTGTGCTCACCATGGCCGTGAGGTCGCCCGACGCCGACATGCAGGGCGTGAACGTGACCGGCGTCACCGAGTAGTCGCACTGCACCGCTTCGCCGGTCTGCGTCACGACAAATGTCCGCTCGTTCACCGCGATCGCCGCGGTGCGGGTCTCGGGTTCCCGGTTTCGATCCACCGCGTAGGACACCAGGCCGTTGCCCAAGCCTTGGGCTCCTGCCGTGACGACGAGCCACGGCGCGTTGCTCACGGCGGTCCACGCGCAGTGCGAGGGCGAGCTGACCGTCAGGCTTCCTGTGCCGCCGTTCGGGCCGTATGTCGCGCCGGCGGGCGCCAGCGTCACCGAGCACGGCGCCAGGCCGTCCTCGCGCACCGTCACGACCTGTCCGCCGATCGTGAGTGAGCCGGTCCGCACCACGGTCGTCGGGTTGGCCGATGCGGCAACGACGACCTGGCCGTTGCCTGTGCCATTGGCGCCGCTTGTGACCGTGAGCCAGTCCCGGTCGGAGGCTGCGGTCCAGGTGCAGTGAGCGGGAGCGGTGACACCAATGGTTGCCGTGCCGCCCGCCGGCAGGAACGTCAACGAGGTTGACGACAGGGTGTAGGTACAGGGGGTCGGCGGGGTGGGCCCGTTGGGAGAGCCGTTTTCGCAGGCCGCTAGTGCCAGCAGGAGAGTGACGCCGAAGATCGACTGTGCCGGGAGTCGCATGGACCCCTCCTGCGGCAGACTGTTGCAACAATGCGGCCAACAGCCGATGGGCGTCAGTAGCCCTGTTCGGCCAGGGCCTCGAGCGCGGCACTGTCGAGAATCACGAACCCATCCTTGTCCGTCAGCATCACGTTGTCTTTGCTCCACCGGCTCATGATGCGAATGCAGGTTTCAATGGTGGTGCCGGTGAGGTCTGCCAGTTCCTGCCGTGACAGGGTCATCGGCACGAACACGCCTCCTCGGTCCGGCCTGCCCATCTGGCTGCCGAGCTTCAGGAACAGTCGCGCGAACCGCGACTCAACTCGACCGCCGGTGAGCTCAGCCAGGCGAGCGGTCAGTTCCATGAGGCGAATCGACAGGCTGCCCAGCAGGCCGCGGACCAGCGACGGCCGCTCTTCCAGTAGGGCAAAAAACGCCGGCCTCGGGGTCAGGAGGCACGTGGTGGGTTCCATCGCCGCGGCGCACGCGGGGTAGGGCCGCGCTTCGTAGGCCGCCACCGCTCCCAGCAGACCACCGGGCCCGAAGATTTCAAGAATCCGATCGTGCCCATTAGGCGCGCGCTTGAACACTTTGACCCGGCCGGTGACGACGATGAAGAAGAAGTCTGACGGGTCGCCCTCGTCGAACACGAGGTCGCCGCGTTCGTACTGGCGCAGGTGCGACACGTTGGCCAGCCGCTCCCGATCCTCAGGGATGACACGGCGGAACAGCGCAATCTGCGAGAGCACCTCAGTGGACGGATGTTCCATGGGGAGTGAACTCTACGTCAATCGCTCCTCCAGATCGAGTGCCCGCGGGAACAGGATCGTGTCCTCCAGCCGAATGTGTTCGACCAGATCCGCGCCGAAGCGCGCCAGGGTCGCGAGCGTGACGGCATCACTCCTGGGCCAGTCGAACGGTGCGGCAAAGTTGTTCGTGAGCGTCCGCAGGTTCTCGAGCAGCACCAGTGCATCCTGGTGTTCGTCTTCCATCATCCGCACGGGATTGGCGACAGTCCCGAAGGGGCTGGGCGGAAATGGCCCCGTCCGGCGCTGGGCCGCCGCCAGTTCATCGATGTAGGGGAAGAGGATGTGCTCTTCCTTCTCCATGTGCGCCAGGAGATCTGCGCCCAATTGCGCAAACACCTGCCGGACCTGGTGCAGCTCAGGGTGGGCGTGGCCGTGAGCGTTGACCAGGCGGTTCAGCCCGGTGGTGATTGCCGGCACCTCCGTGCGCACGTAGTGGTGGTGCAGGTCAACGATGTGGCGGACAAGAACCCCGAGGTCGGGCCACTCGTCGCGTGTGCTGGCCCCGGCGGGATGGGAAGCCGCTGGCTCGGTCATTGGTACCTCGACCCAAGCCTACGACCCTCCCGGGTCGTGCCATATGACGGAGGTCATGGCCCGCGGGTTTTTCCAACCCACTGGGGATTCCTCGGAGGCACAGGGGCCGGAGTCTTCGCCGGAGGGGCCAAAGTGTCTCGAGGCGGACGGTTTGCGGGGCCTGACGCGGCACACTTTTCGCACTGGCACTGCGACTGATGACCCGAGTCTCCCGACCCGTTCTGGCGATGGCAGGTGTGCTGCTTCTTCACGCCACGGGGGCACTGGCCCAGTCCTCCACCTCGTGGCGGGTGGCCTTTGGGCGCGATGAAGCAGCCCTGCGCGACATTGCGCGCTGCTGTAAACCTGTGGATGCCTCACCTGTCACATTGCGGGGCACCGGCGCGGCCATGCTTGTCGAGCACCAGCGCCTTCGGGGCGCCCGGCTGCAACGCCTCGAGTTCTCGGTGGCTCGCACCGGGAAGTTTGTCTACGACTCTGGCCTTGAGAAGATCGCGAGGCCGGAAGGTGATCGATTCACCCGCCTCGACGCCAGGTACGAGTACCGCCGGTACCTGTTCTCCAACGTGATCGTTCGTGGGCTTGATCTTGGAGCGGGCCTTTCGCTCGGCGGATCGCGCTCACGTCTGACCCGGGAGATGGACGACAGCCTTGCCACGACGAAGACCCACCTGGATGTGCTGATCGCCTTTGTGACCGCGGCGCGTTTCCGTCGATCGCGATTCGGTGTGGAGGTCAATTGGGGAAACGGTGGGCGCATCAGCCGGATTGGCGAGCGCCATTCCGCGGCGGCAGACCACCCGTCGCAGTGGGGCGGCGGCTGGCTCGCCGACCTCTCGATCGGCGCCGATGTATCGGTTTCCGAACGCGTGTCGCTCACGGCGCGGTTCCTCTCGACCGGTGACACCGTGTTGTCGTCGCACAGCCAGCACACCAGTGACCGGAACTCGCTGATGGTAGGGGTGACTTATGCGAAGTAGCGTGCTGCGGCTGGTTGTGTGCGCAGTGGCGGTGCTGTCCGGGGCTGGCTGCGATCTGATCCTGAGTCCATCGCCGACGGACGACAATTGGCGCCTGTCGAGCGCAGGCCGCTTCACGTTTTATGTGCGGCCTGGTTCGTTCGCTGAGGCGAACGTCGGCACATTCGCCACCGTGCTCGAGGACCAGTTCGCGACCAGCGTGGCACGACTCGACCTCCGCTATCAAGGACATGTGACGGTGTTTCTGCACAACTCAGGCGCGGACGCCGGATTCTCCGCAGACCTGGGGAATGGCGATCACAGCGGCGTTGCGTATCCCGAGACCGAGACGGTCAAGGCCGCCTGTGTTCCGCCCCTCGACGGCAATCTCATGTCGCTGCTGTCGCACGAGGTGAATCACGTGATCATCCGTAACGGGCTGGGCCGGCCTGGGACGAGCTTTGTCAACGAGGGGCTGGCCTCCGCCGTGTTGTCTGAGCGGTATCACGCGCTTGGCAAGACGTTCTACTACCGGTGGACGGCGGAGCGCGGCTCCCAGCTGCCGCGCCTGGCCGATCTTGTGGATGACGACAAGTGGCAGTCGCGCCCGCAGAACGTGTCCTACAGCGCCAGCGCGTCGTTTCTGGCGTATGTGATCGAGACGTATGGGCTTGCGCCGCTCAAGGCCGTGTACGGAGCGAACTCGCGCGAATTCGCCGGCCGGTTCCAAAGCGCGTACGGCCGGAGCCTCGACGAGGCCGAGGCAGAGTGGCTGGCCTTTTGCCAGCGGCAGGGGCGCTGACGCGTCAGTCTTTCGCCGGCTTCCCCCGCAGCACGCCGACCTGGATCAGCAGCCCCGTGAAGTCATACATCCGGCGCTCGTGTTGCACCAGGCCATCGGCCATGGTGAAGAGGCGCACACCCTGAATCTTGAACCGCCGGTTCGATCCGGGCAACCCCATGAATGTGCCCACGTGTGTGGCGCTCGCGGTAAAGGGCTGGGCGACGCGGTCGCCATCAATCACCAACGGCTCGCCGTCGAAGTCCCAGTCGGGAAATGTGGTGAACAAGAGCTTGTAGCTCTCGGCGATGGCCGGCCGTCCCTGACGGCTGCCGAACATCGGACTGTCGATAGTACCGGTCAGGGCGTGGCCCGCGGCCAGTCCCTCGGGATCCCGGGCCGTCCACGCATGCTGCCGTTCGAGGAAAAACGCGTTGATGTCATCGCGATTCATAGGCCCTCCGTTGGTGAGTGTGGTGAGCATAGCCGGAAAAAGCCGGACCCGGCGAGGTTTAGAATGTGCCGATGAAACATGTGCTGGGCGTTCAGGCGATGGCGATGGCGGTGCTGCTCATGGCCGCCGAGGTCTCAGGTCAGGTGGTCGCAGGGGACGGACAGGCGCCGGTGGAACTGACGCTCGACCGGATGGTGGAGCTCGGGTTGCGCGACAGCTTTCGCGTCCGTCACCTGCAATTGGAGGTCGAGCGTACGCGCAGCCTGCTGACCGCCGAGCGGGCCGGCCTGAAATCCCGGGTCTCGCTCAATATCGCCGCGCCGCAGTTTCAGGCGATCTCCGACAACAAATGGAACTCTGTGCTGCAGCGCAACGAACTGGTGCGCGAAGACACGCGCAGGTTCCAGATGGACCTGTCCGTGCGTCAGCCCGTGATCCTGTTCGGCTATCCCACCAACGGCGTGTTGTCGCTGAACAACCGTGTCTACCGCTACACGCAGGTGAACGACGACGGACGCGACACCACGTTTTACAACCGGTACTTCGTCGCCTACGATCAGCCGCTCTTCCAGCCCAACCGGATGAAGAACGACCTCGAAGAGGCCGAACTGAACCTGGAAAAAGCGGAACTGCGCTACAAGAGCGATGTGATCGCGGCGATTGATGACCTGGCGACCGACTACTTCGATCTGGTCAGCGACGCCTTCCGGCGCGACCGCGCCAACGAGTTCGCACGTGACCTGACGTTGGCCATGGCCGCCGTGCGCGAAGTGGTGGCCAACGCGCCCGCGCGCGCGGGGGATTTGGATCTGCTGCAGGTGGAACTGGCCAATGCTCGCGAAGCGGAGAACCAGTCGGCGTCCAACCTGCGCACGCGCGAGCAGACCATCAAGCAGCGGCTGCAGTTGCCGGCCAACGCGCCGGTCACGGTCCGTTCAGCCCTGGATGTGGTACCCGTGAAAGTGGATGTGACCGAGGCCATTCGCCTGGCGTCCACGCTGACGCCTCGCATGCGCCAGCTCACGATCGCGACGCGCGAAAACGAAATCCGGCTGGCCGAGACCAAAGGCAACAATGCGTTCCGGATGAATCTGGAGGCCACGTACGGCCGCGAGGTGCAGGACCCGCGCTTTCAAAACCTCTGGTCAGAGCCGAGCAACAGCTACACGGTGGAAGTGAACGCCACCGTGCCCATCTGGGACTGGGGTGAGCGCAAACATCGCATTCAGGCGCAGCAGTACTCGCTCGATCGGGCTAACCTGTCGGAAGAGCAGACGCTGTCTGAGATCGAGACCGAGGTGCGCAACCTGGTGGCCAGTCTCGACGACTTCGGCCGGCGCTCCAGGACCATGCTCGACACATTGAAGCTGGCGCACGAACTGACCGAGACGACCGTGTCGCGTTACCGTTCCGGTGACGTCGGTCTCTCGGACCTGATGCAGGCGCTGTCGCGCGAGTCCACCACCGCCAGCAACCTGCTGAACGCCTTCCAGGGATACCAGCGGACATTGCGCCGTCTCAAGGAAGTGACCTTCTTCGATTTCGAAGCCGGCATGCCCCTGGTCGAACGCTTCAACATCGCGCCCGGGAGGTAAGACCTCTGAGGTAATTACCTCAGAGGTCGTTTTGATTTCTACCCCGCGAGCCAGATGCCGGCGAAGCCGACCAGCGACACGAGCAGCGCGCCGGGAATCGCAAACCGGATCCAGCGCGCGTACGACACCTGGGCCCCGAGGAGCATCGCGAGCACGGCGCCATTGGTCGGCGTGATCATGTCCATCAGGCCGGCGCCGGTCTGGTACGCGATGATTGCCGCATCGCGCGACACACCCACCAGATCCGCCAGCGGCGCCATCACCGGCATCGTCAACACCGCCTGGCCGCTGACCGACACCACCGGAATGTGGAGCAGCGCATGGAACGGCACCATCAGCGCGGCCGCAAACATGCCCGGAGCTTGTGACAAGGGCGTGGCAAGCGAATAGAGGATGGTGTCGAGGATCTGCCCATCAGTCAGCGCCACACTGATGCTGCGCGCCACACCGACGAACAGCCCGGCGGCCAGCATTGGCTCCATCGCTTTCAGGAAGGCCGTGGCGGTGTCCGAGAGCGTCCGGCCCGAGACCACACCCACAGCAAAGCCCGCGATGAGAAAGAGCCCGGACAATTCGTTGAAGCCCCAGTCGAGCTTCAGCACGCCGTAGACGTATGGCACAAACGGCGCGAGCGCGATGGCCAGGAGCAGACCGTCGCGCGCCGTGGCGCGGCCCGGCGCCGGGGCGGCGACATCCGGGCGCACGTCGTCGCGTGACGTCATGGCGAGCGTCCAGGCGATCCACACGGCCACGGCAGCGGCCAGCAGGCCGAAGCGCAGTGCAGGCTGGCTCAGCGGCGGCATCTCGGCGAATCGCAACGCGATGCCTGTCTGAAACGGGTTCGTCGGTCCGAACGCCGAGCCAACCGCCGCCGCGCCGAGGCTCATCGCAAGCGCGGTGACGGCACCAAAACCAATGCCTCGGCTCAGCACCAGGATCACCGGAATCAACGCGACGATTTCCTCGTGCATGTTTTCGAGCGCCCCAAGGGTCGCGAACACGACACTGATCGCCACCACGATCAAGCGTGGCCGTGGCGTACCTCCGACAAGTGCTCCCACCAGTCGCCCGAGCGCACCGGTGGCGTCGAGCAGGGCAAAGGCCCCGCCGACCAGCAGGATGACGACGATGACGTCGGCGCCGGCGATGATGCCGCGGGGCACCGCGAGCAATGCCGCCATCGGGCCAACGGGAGTCTGCGCCACGCGTGCGTAACTGCCGGGCACCACCAGGTCGCGGCCGGTGGCCGCATCGGCACGACGTTCGTACTGCCCAGCGGGAACGACCCACGTCATCGCCGCAGCCACGGCCACGCCTGACAGCAGCAGGATAAAGGGATGGGGAAGTTTGAAACGCATCACACGGCCCTCCGCGGCCAAAGCACCAGGCGGCTGGTGCGGCGAACGTGCGCCAGATACTCGGGGTTGTCACCCCACTTTTTCTGCGCACTCGCTTCGAGCGTCGGAATGCCGGTGACGTTCAGGAGGATCCACGTGATCGACACCGGGCCGAGCACACCGGCCCATTGCCAGCCGGTGTAGCTGCCCGCAACAAACACAAACACGCCCCACCAGCACAACAACTCACCGAAGTAGTTGGGGTGCCGGCTGTACTTCCACAGTCCGGTGGACATCCAGCGACGGTCACCGCCAGGCTGGCGCTTGGCGATGAACTTCTGCGCGTCAGCCACGGTCTCGATCAAGAGCCCCGCGGCCCAAATTGCGGCGCCCAGCGACATCCATGGTGTCCAGTCGCCTGGCGACGCGAACCAGATCGTGACCGGCAGCATGATCACCCACACAGCGATGCCCTGGCCGAGCCAGAACTTGAAGAACGGCCAGAACTGTTCGCGAATGCCGTCGAAACGCGCATCGCGCCCCATGTGGACGATCCGCACCAACAGGTAACCCGCCAACCGCACGCCCCAGACGATGACCATCGTGGCCAGCGCCAGTTGCGGAAAATGCGCCGGGTTCCCTCGTGCCAGCAGGAGGGCGGCAATCACGATGAACGTCAGACCGTACGACAGGTCGGTCACCTTGTCGGTGCGAAACGTAGCCGCGAAGGCGAAGAACACCGCCTGGATGAGGAGGCTGATACCGAGCGTCAGGAGGACGTCAGACACTAGCGGCGTGCCAGCAGGTCGCGAATTTCGGTCAGCAGCACTTCCTCACGTGAGGGCGGTGCCGGTGGCGCTGGTGCCGCGGCTTCCGCGCGCCTGGCCGAGTTCATCGCCTTGACGAGCAGGAACAGGGCAAAGGCCACGATCAGGAAGTTGACCACCGCATTGATGAGCACACCGTAGGCCAGCGCCACGCCGCCCGCGGCTTTGACGGCCGCCAGTGTGGCGTAGGGACCGGGGGGCGTGCCCTCCTTGAGCACCACGAAGTGGTTGGCGAAGTCCACGCCACCGGCCATCAGCCCGATCACCGGCATCAGGATGTCGCCGACAAAGCTGGCGACGATGGCGCCAAAGGCGACGCCGATGATGATGCCCACAGCCATGTCCATGACATTGCCTTGCATCGCGAACTTCTTGAACTCCTGCAACATGGGAACCTCCGGGTGGGGTCGTATCGTAACTCCGGTATCATGGATCACGGAGGCCTCTGCTCATGAGCACATTCGTCGTCACGGTCCTGGTCGTCGTCGGCGTCGTCGTCATCCTCGCCGCATGGCTGGCCGGGGTCTTCAACAAACTCGTGCTGCTGAAGAACCGCTACAAAAACGGGTTTGCCCAGATCGAAGTGCAGCTCAAGCGGCGGTATGACCTCATCCCGAACATGGTTGAGGTGGCCAAGGGCTACATGAAGCACGAGCGCGAAACGCTTGAAGCCGTCATCACCGCCAGGAACATGGCGGCCGGTGGGCTGCAGAAGGCGGCCCAGAACCCTGGTGATGCCGCGGCGATGCAAGGGCTGGCCTCTGCGGAAGGCGCGTTGAGCGGAACGCTCGGGCGGCTGTTTGCACTGGCAGAGGCCTACCCGGACCTCAAGGCCAACCAGAACATGATGCAGCTCAGCGAGGAGTTGCGGTCCACCGAGAACAAGGTGGCGTTCTCGCGTCAGGCGTTTAACGACGCGGTCACCGAGTACAACACGTACAAGCAGACTTTCCCTCCGGTCATTTTCGCGGGGATGTTCGGGCACGGCGCGGACGCCAGCCTGCTTGAATTCGATAGCGCGGCAATCGCGGAAGCTCCCAAGGTCGCGTTCTAAGCGGCATCGGTGGCTACAGACTTTTTCCAGCAGCAGGACGTCGCGCGGCGCAGCACCACGCGGCTGATTGTGCTGTTTGCGCTGGCGGTGCTCGCCATCATCCTGTCGATCGAGGTCCTGCTCGCGGCCACGACGGGATACCTCGGCAGGGATCCGGACACGGGAGCCATCAACTGGGCGGCGGTCACTGACCTGCGCCTGTTGCTGGTGTCAGCCGTCGGCACCCTGATCGTGGTGGGCGGTGGAAGCCTGTACAAGATCGCGGAGTTGCGAGCCGGCGGGCATGTGGTGGCCGAGCAACTGGGCGGACGGTTGCTCACCGCCGGTACGGCCGACCTGGTTGAACAGCGGCTGTTGAACGTGGTGGAGGAGATGGCGCTGGCCTCCGGGACGCCAACGCCTCCGGTCTACCTGATGGACCAGGAGGACGGCATCAATGCATTCGCCGCGGGGTTCTCGCCGCAGGATGCCGTGATCGGCGTCACGCGCGGCACGGCCACGCGACTGGATCGCGACGAGCTGCAGGGCGTGATTGCGCACGAGTTCAGCCACATCCTCAATGGCGACATGCGGCTGAATTTGCGACTGATGGGACTGCTGCACGGCATCCTGATCATCGGCATGCTCGGCTACTTCATCCTGCGGATGTCGTTCTACAGCGGGGGCGGGCGGCGTTCCAAGGACGGCAAGGACGGCCTGCCCATCCTGGCCATTGGCGCGGGCCTGGCGGTGATCGGCTTTGCCGGGACGTTTTTCGGCAACTTGATCAAGGCGGCGGTGAGCCGCCAGCGCGAATTCCTGGCGGATGCGTCGGCGGTGCAATTCACGCGGCAGCCTGACGGCATTGCGGGCGCGCTCAAGAAGATCGGCGGGTTCGTCAAGGGCGCGTCGATCCAGAATCCGAATGCACCACTGGCCAGCCACATGTTCTTCGGCGAGGCCACCTCGGGATTTACCTCGCTGTTCGCCACGCATCCACCGCTCGAAGAGCGCATCCGTCGCATCGACCCCTCGTGGAATGGCGAGTTCCCTGAGAACGTCCCGGCCGGTCGCCGTGCTCCCCAGTGCGCAGTTCCCCGGTTCCCCAGGTCCTCGTCATTCCCCAGGTGCCCCAGTTCGCCGGTGCGGCGGTGACAGCATCGGGCAGCCAGGCCCTGCTCACCTTCGTCATGCCGCGGAATTGATCGAGAGCCTCCCGCCAGACCTGGGAGCCGCTGCTCGAGGGACGTACGGCGCCAGGGCCGTCGTGTATGGCCTGCTGCTTGATTCCCAACCGGCAATCCGACAGCAGCAATTGGCGCATCTCAAGACCGACGCAGATACCGGTGTGTTCGAAGAAACGCGGAGGCTGGCCCCGCTGCTCGAACGGCTGCAGCCGAAGATGCGGCTGCCGCTGGTCGAGATTGCGCTGCCGTCGCTGCGTGCCCTCATTCCGGTGCAACGCGCCGCATTCGACCGCAACGTCGTCACCCTGATTGAGGCCGATAGCCGGATCAACCTGTTCGAATGGTCGCTGCATCGCATTCTGTTGAGGGATATCGAGACAGTCTTGGGCAGGGGCGGGCCGGCCGGCGTTTCGTACCAGTCGGTCGCGTCGGTACGCGCGCAGTGCGAACTGCTGATGTCCACGCTTGCGTACGTGGGGCAGCGCGACGAACAGGCCGCGGCCGCTGCGTTTGGCCAGGCCATGACGGTGCTGGCGATTGAGGGCGCGCACATCCTGACCAGGAAGGACTGCGGCCTGGCCGAACTCGACGGCGTGCTCGCTGAGCTTGACCAGGCGGCGCCGCAGGTCAAGCGGAAGATTCTGGAAGCCGCCGTGGCGTGTATTGCCGCCGATCGGCAGGCGACTGCCGCCGAGGCCGAGCTCCTGCGCGCCGTCTCAGCCGCCATGAGCTGCCCGATGCCGCCCATCCTGCTGGGCTGAGTCGCTTCGTGGCATCATGGCGGGAGCATCCGTATGGCCACACCCACCAAGACCAAAGCCCGCTTTGACTGGAGCGACCCGTTCCTCCTCGACCAGCAACTGACCGAGGACGAGCGGATGATCCGCGAGACCGCCCGCGCCTATTGCACCGACAAACTGGCGCCGCGTGTGCTCGAAATGTTCCGCCACGAAGGCGTTGACGAGCGCATCTTCCGCGAGTTCGGTGCCCTCGACATGCTCGGCATCGTCATTCCCGAAGAGTACGGCGGCGCCGGGCTGGGCTACGTGGCCTATGGACTTGTGGCGCGCGAGGTCGAACGCATCGACTCGGGATTCCGGTCGATGATGAGCGTGCAGGGATCACTGGTGATGGTGCCCATCAATGAGTTCGGCACCGAGGCGCAGAAGCAGAAGTTCCTGCCGAAACTCGCCACCGGCGAATGGATCGGGTGTTTCGGCCTGACCGAGCCGAACCATGGCTCCGATCCGGGCGGCATGACCACCCGCGCGACGCGCGTGGACGGCGGCTATCAGATCACCGGCACCAAGTCCTGGATCACCAACAGCCCCATCGCCGACGTCTTCATCATCTGGGCGAAAGACGATGAGGGAGAGATTCGTGGCTTTGTGCTTGAAAAGGGGATGAAGGGCCTGAGCGCTCCGCCCATTCACGGCAAGGTCGGGTTGCGCACGAGCATCACCGGCGAAATTGTGATGGACGCGGTGTTTTGTCCCGAGGAGAACGCCTTCCCGGATGTCAAAGGCCTGAAGGGGCCATTCACGTGTTTGAACAGCGCGCGATACGGCATCGCCTGGGGTGCGCTGGGCGCTGCGGAAGATTGCTGGCTGCGATCGCGCGCCTATGTGATGGAGCGCAAGCAGTTCGGTCGCCCGCTTGCCGCCAATCAGCTGATTCAGAAGAAGCTCGCTGACATGCAAACCGAGATCGCGCTTGGACTGCAGGGTTGCCTGCGGCTGGGCCGGATGAAGGAAGAGGGCATTGCGTCGGTGGAGATCACGTCGCTGCTCAAGCGCAACTCGTGCGGCAAGGCGCTCGACATCGCGCGCATGGCCCGCGACATGATGGGTGGCAACGGCATCACGGACGAATTTGGCGTCATCCGCCACCTGGTCAACCTGGAAGTGGTGAACACGTACGAGGGCACGCACGACATCCATGCCCTGATCCTCGGCCGCGCACAGACGGGCATCCCCGCGTTCGCGAACTGAGGCACAGCCGAACCAGCGCCCGACATTCGCCGCAGGCGGCGGTCAACCTCCTGTCCAGAGGGCGCGAATCCTCGTTTTCTGGGTGCGTGAAAGTTCGCAGCCGGCTGCCGACGATCGGTTATTCGCCTTCAAGACACCAGAAATAGGCCGATTTTCCCACATTTCGAATGGCATGGCTTTCTCAAGCACGTGTGGATGAGTGCCGTGTTTTCGGCGCTCGTCCGTCCTACCTACTTACGGAGGCATGTCATGAAGTCCCTGGTTACGTTCCTCGCAAGCGCCGTTGTGGTTGCGCTTTTGGCGACACCGGCGTTTGGGCAGACCGCAAACGATGCCACTGCGCGGATTGCGGCGCTTGAGCAGCAGCTGGCGGCGCTGCTGCCCGGTTCCGGCACGGCTTCGCCGGCGCTCCCAGCCGCTCAGGATCCGGCTGCCCTCGAGCGCAGGATTCGCGAACTCGAGATGAAGATCGAGCAGCTTCTCAAAGAGAAAGCCCTGCCGGCTTCGAAGCTCATGAACAACGAGGATCAGGAACGGACGCTTGACCCGGTGGCCCTCGCCGGGTTCTACGACAACGGCTATCTTGTGGCGTCGAGCGCCGATGGCGCGTTCAAGTACTGGCTCGATGGCCGCGCGAATCTTGACTTCGCGATGTACCGTGGCTCGGAGAATCGCCTGCCGACGGGGTTTGAGGTTCGCCGCGCTCGGATCGGTGTAAAGACCACACTGTTCACCGACTGGCTGGCGGAGATCGATCTCGACTTTGCCGACAACCTGATCGAAATGAAAGACGTGTGGATGGGATACGCCGGCTTCTCGAACACCCTCATCAAGGCCGGCAACCACAAATCGCCGTTCGGCCTCGAATCGCTGACCTCATCCAAGAACATCACGTTCATCGAGCGTCCGTACATCGATTCATGGGCGCCCGATCGCCTCATGGGTCTCAACGTGAGCCACTGGGGACGGCACTTCCAGGTCTCGGGCGGCGTGTACGGCGAGGCCGCTGGCGCGTTTAACGACAAGGACAGCCTCACGGGCGGCGGCGCGGGCACGAGCCAGCGATGGAGCGTGATCGGGCGTCTCACCGTGGCACCGCTCAATGAGAAGGGCAGGATCCTGCACTTCGGCGCGGCCGCGGCCTACCGTCAGGCCGAGGTCGCCAAGATTGCGACATCGGGTGCCGACCTGCCCGATCGCCTGAATGCGAGCAAGATCGTCAAGCTCGACTCGCGCGCCGAAACGCATGTCAGCCGGGCGAAGTTTGTGAGCACCGGCGACATGAAGTACGTGGACAACTTCCAGCAGTACGGTGCGGAGGTGGCAGGCGTCGCCGGCCCGATGACGTTCCAGGGCGAGTACCAGATGACGAAGGTGAACCGTGTCGCGACGACCGTGGCTGCGTATGCCGACCACGAGTTCAGCGGCTACTACGGTCAGGTCACGTTCTTCCTGACCGGTGAGCGCCGGCCCTACTCGGTCTCCGAGGGTGAATTCATGCGAATCGTGCCCACACGCAAGCGCGGCGCCGTGGAACTCGGCGTCCGCTACAGCACGATCGACCTGGACGATGTCACGACCGTGGATCCCATCAAGGGTGGCGCCGCCAAGAACATCACGGGCGGTTTGACGTGGTTCATGAACGCGAACCACAAACTGATGTTCAACGTGACACAGGTCGACAACAATGACAACGCGAAGCCCGGCAAGGACTGGGCCCCGCTGCCGACCGGCACCAGCACTTCGCAGACCTCCATCGTCGGCGACAAATTCATGACGTTCGCCGTGCGGTATCAGATCGCGTTCTGACAGCACACCTGACCCGGGCGGGCGACGACTATACCGGTCGCGCCGGCCCGGGTGTCTGTTTTTCAGGGATACCAGGCCATGGCACAGGAAATCGAACGGAAGTTTCTCGTCAGGAAAGACGCGTGGACACCCAGGGACGAGGGCACACACTTCAAGCAGGGTTATCTGAACGCGCAGAAGGAACGCGTGGTCCGCGTCCGGATCGAGGGCCACAAGGCCAAGCTGACCATCAAGGGCCAGACCACCGGCATTTCGCGGTTGGAGTTCGAGTACCCCATCCCGGTGGAGGATGCCGCCGTCCTGTTGGATCACCTGTGTGAGCAGCCCCTCATCGACAAGCACCGGTACCTCGAGCGGTTCGGCGGACACCGGTGGGAGATTGACGTTTTCCACGGCCAGAACGACGGGTTGATCGTGGCGGAAGTGGAACTGGCGTCCGAACATGAGGCGCTGACCCTGCCGCCGTGGGTGGGTGAGGACGTGTCGGCCGACCCGCGGTACTTCAATTCCAATCTGCTCAAACACCCGTTCAAGACCTGGCGATAGGCGACGTATGACGGCAGCCGCGAGCACACCAACCGCGATCGCAGCCGGCAATGAACGGCTCACCGCACTCCTCGAGATGGAGAGGATGACGCTGTCCTCCAAGGGGAGGGAAGCGCAGGGGCCGGCGGAGCGGTGGATGCGGTACCTGGGGTTCCCGGCCGGGATCGCGGCGTTCCTGGTGCTGTATTACCTGCCGGCGGAGGCCAGCCTCACAGCAGCCGGCCAGGCCGGGGCCGCCTGTTTTGTCCTGGCCCTGATCTGGTGGGTGACCGAACCGTTTCCGACCTATGTGACGTCGCTGGCCTTGATGTTCCTGCTGCTGGTGACCCGCACCTCGGCACCGAAGGCCATCATGGACGTGCTGGGCATGGAGGTCATCTGGCTGAACCTGCTGGCGTTCATCCTCAGTGCCATGCTCGTCAAGACCCGGCTGGCCCGCCGCATGGCGCTTTCGCTGGTCATGCGATTCGGCGATCGTGCGACCCGCGCGCTGCTCGCATTCCTCCTGCTGCAATTGGTGCTGGCGCCGCTGATCCCGGCCACGGCGGCCCGCGCCGTCATGACACTGCCGCTGATGCTGGTGGTGGCGGCGATCTACGGTTCGACCGAGGAGTCGCCCAACGCGTTCGGCAAGAACCTGATGCTGTTGAACCTGGCCGGCATTTCGGTGCTGTCGTCAATGACCATGACCGGCAGCTCGGCGAACCTGATTGCGGTTGGCTTCATTCAGACCATGGGTGAGCACCGGCTCTATTACATGGACTGGGTGCGCGTGGGTGCGCCCATCGCGATCGTGACGATGCTGATCATGTGGGTGGCCGGTCAGGTGGCCATTTTCAGGATCCCCGTCGCGGAACGCACGCCCAGGCTCACCGGCGGGCTCGACATGATCAAGGCCAGGCACGCCGAGATGGGGCCGCTCTCGTTTGCAGAAAAGAAGGCCCTCGCCATTTTCGGCCTGGTCCTGTTCCTCTGGATGACAGACATCTTCCACATGCGGTGGTTCGGCGTGGAGATCAGCGCACCGTTCGCGGCGTTGCTCGGGGCGATCATTGTGCTGTTTCCGCGATGGGGCGTCCTTCAGTGGTCTGAAGCCGACATTCCCTGGCACCTGTTGATCTTCAGCGCGGGCGCGTATGCAGGCGGCCTCGCTCTGGATGGCACGGGCGCGGCCGAGTGGGCGGTGCGCAAGTTGTTTGTGGGAGTGCCGCTTGAGGGCGTGCCTTTTGGCGTCACCTACACCGTGATCATCGCGGTGATGATGTACAGCCATCTACTGACGACCTCAAAGACCGTGCGCACCATGATCATGATTCCGATCATCATCACGGTCGCGAAAACGCTGGGCTGGAATCCTGTGTCACTCGCACTTCCGGCCGCGTTGTGCATCGACTGGGTGGTGGGATTGCCCATCAGCGGCAAGCCGAATGTGATCCTGTTTTCGACCAACCAGTATTCGGTCATGGAGAACTTCCGGTATGGGATGGTCACCTGCACGGTCGGCGTCATCCTGCTCGTCATTTCCGGCGCGACCTGGTTCCATTGGATCGGGTTGACGCCGTCGTTCTGGGCGGTGGCGCGATGAGGCGTCTGGCGGCGGTCGTCGTGCTGGTCTGTGCTGCGGCCGGGGTCGCGGGCGCGGAGATCCGGTCCTACAGCCTGGTGTTGCGCGTGGACTCAGCGGGAGACGGAGCCGGGACGCTGACGTTGACGCTCGCCGGCGGCGCGCCAGCCGTTCGTGTGCCTGTCGGGGTGGCCAACATCACCGATGTGGTGATCACGAACGCGCCGGCCGGGAGCACGGTCATTGCGTCGCGTGCGGGCAAGCAGTCGGCGCTGCTGGTGACAATGCCTGCGGCCACGACGGGACCCGTGACCCTGGCGATCGAGTTCCGCGCGCCCGCACTCATGCCCGCGCCCGTCGTTGCGGAGGGCGAGCGCCCGACGCTGCCCGAGGGCGTCCGCCTGTTCAAGCACACCTTCGTCAACACGGAATCCGCACCCGTTGGCCGGTACGACGTTGAAGTGCTTTTCCCCCGTGAGTTGCGCGCCCATGCCGTGTCCGAAGCCCTGCCGAAACTGCGCGCGACCGAGGCCGGTCCGCGCGTGCAACTGGGCGGCCGCGACGGCGCCCAGACGGCAAGGCTTGATGTGGCTGCGCTGGCCCAGGGCGACTCGGCGTCGATGCAGATCGAGCTGACGTCGGCGCGCAGGTCCTGGACGTGGCTCATTGTCGGCGTCCTGCTGTCGCTGGCCTATCTCTTCTCATTTCGTGACCTCGTGTCGAGCCGGGCGGCCCGCCCCGGCCCGAACGCCTGAACTGGAGTCCGCCATGTCCCAACCCGTCATGCCCAACGTCGCGACGTCTGCCGCCGAGGCCGCGCGCATCGTGCCCCGAGCGGAGTTCCGCGTCTTTGGCCAGGATGTCATTGAGGCCGTCAAGGCCAGGATGTGGAATGGAAAGACCGTGTTGTTTCAGGCGCGGAAGATGCCGCGTGAAACCTATTTCCTGTCTCGATTAACCAACGACGCCAACGTCAAGGTGCGCGACGGCCTGCTCGACATCAAAGTGAAGGTGGGAGAGACACCGGAAGGGTACGAGATCTTCCAGCCGCGCGGGAAGTTCCAGTTCCCGGTGGGCGCGGACGAACTGTCGGCCATTCTCGCGCACTTGCGCGCGGATCTGCCCGGGAGCCGCGCCTCGTGGACGATAGACGACTTCATCGGTGCCACGCGCGAGCATCCCGATCTCGCGGCCGTGGACGTTGAGAAGATGCGGTACGGCTTCACCATCGATGGGGTCATCTGCGAGTACGCCCAGGTCTGGTTCAACGGGGCCATGGTGGAGTCGGCGTGTGTGGAGAGCGACAATTACGCCGCGATGCGCGGTGTGATTGAGGGGCTGGGTCTCGCCGATCGCCCCAACGTGAACTACCTCAAGGCGGCCAAACGTGTCGTGGGCCTGGAACCGGCATGATGACCAGTGCTCTGGTGCCCCCGTTTCTGCTGACGATGGCCATCAGCTTCCTGATTGGCATCGGCCTCCGGCAGTACTACGAGAGTGAGCAGAAATTCGACACCTTCGGAACCGTGCGCACCTTCGTGTTTATCGGAATGCTCGGATTCGTGCTGTTCGAACTGCCGGTCGTCGGTGCCGAGGCCTACCTGGTGGGACTGGTGGCCCTGCTGTTGTTCCTGCTCATCTACTACGGGAACAAGGTGCTGCAGAAGAAGAGCCCGGGGCTCATCGGCGTGTTGATCGCGCTGCTGACGTACGCCACCGGCCCGATGGCCATTCACGCGCCGCGCTGGTATTCGGTGATGGTCGCGGTGTCGATCCTCTTCGTCCTGCACTCGAAGGGGCGCATCCGCCAACTGAGCGACCGCCTGGAGACCGGAGAGGTGGTGACGGCCTCGACATTCCTGGCCATTGCCGGGGTCGTGTTGCCCCTGATCACGTCGGCGTCGTTTGATGAAGGGCTGTTGGGACAGGTGTTCGCACGACTCCCCGTGACGCCTCGCCAGATCTGGCTGGCCGTTGTCGTCACCACTGCGATTTCGTACCTGGGCTACGTCATCCAGACGTATGCGTACCCGACCAAGGGCCTGCAGCTCACGGGTCTGGTTGGCGGGGTGTATTCGAGCACGGCAACGGTCATTGTGCTGGCCAGGAAGTCGAGGGTGTCGGCGGCTGCCGAGGAGCCCGCGGCCCAGGCCATCCTGCTGGCGGTGTCGATGATGTACGTGCGGCTTCTGGCGCTGGTCGCCATCTTCCTGCCCGTTGCGGCGCTTCAGGCGGCGCCGCCCCTGCTGCTGTTCGCCGCGCTCACCGCCGGCGGCGCATGGTGGCTGCGGCACCGCGGCACGTCAGCCGAACGTGTCGACGGTCACACGGTGGAGGCTGCGGCTGAACCGGAGTTGCGGCGCAACCCGCTGGAACTGAGCGCCGCGGCCTTGTTCGCCGTGTTGTTCGTCGTTGTCTCGTTCGCGACCAGGGTTGTGCTCGAGTCGTACAAGGAAGGGGGACTCCGCATGATGTCCTTCCTGGTGGGGTTCTCCGACATTACACCGTTCGTGGTCTCGGTGCTGCAGGGTGAATTGGGACTTTCGTCGTCGCAGGTCCTGCAGGCGATCGTGATTGCCAGCGCCAGCAACAACCTGCTCAAGACCACGTATACCTACGGGCTGGGGTCGAGAAAGACCACGAAGCTGGCGGCGCCCGTCCTGATCGGACTGGCCGTACTGTCGATCGCCTACGCGTTCCTGGTCCTGTAGCCTATTTCATCGCGTTGAACGCGTTCAGGATTTCGAGCAGGTCGGCGTGTTCGAAGACCGATTCCCCCGGCCGGGGGCGCACCGCGTTGCCATAGAGCGGTTTGTCCACCTTCACCTTGAGCACCATCGTGTACGGCGCGGTCAGCTTGTAGGGTTTTATTTTGGTGCGGTTGCTGAGGGCCCGCGCCACACCATCGCGAATCTGGCGTTGGGCCTCGGCCGGAGACAGGCCCGAGATGCCGCCACCACCGATTTCGGTCTTTGTCGCCACGGCCTCCACCGGACCGAGCAGTCCACGCGCCTGTTCGACGAAGGCGCGGTCGCCGGCGACGAAGACGACCGGGACGTCGTAGAGACCCGCGACCAGCGCGTTGTAGCCTGCCTCGGGCAGTGATACGCCATTGATCGACAGGTCGACGACGTTGCCATTGGAGGTATGGGCGAGCACCGCGTTCGGCGTGCCGGCCTTGGCGTGGTAACCGATGAAGATCGCCGCTGCGAAGGTCGCGTCGATCCCTTCCATCATGTTTTTGGGGCCGGTGCTGGCGCCACGAATGAGTTGCGCCAGCGGGGAGAGATCCCCGGGCAGGAGATTGGTCTTTCCGCCGTGCGAATCGCGCACGACGATCTCGGTGGCGCCGGCACGTGACGCGCCTTCAATGGCGGCATTGGTTTCGGCGGCCATGATCTTGCGGAAGTGCTCGTAGTCGCGGCCGGTGGCGTTGACGTCGGTGGACGTGGCCACGCCGGCCAGGCCCTCCATGTCCACCGAGATGAACACCTTCAGTGCCCTCGGTGGGTTCTGGGCTGACTCACTGGCAAGACCCGTGAGCCCTGGCGCAGGCGCAACGGCCATCGCGGCGATGGCGATCGGCGTGAGCCGGCGGATGTGAGCGCGCAGGCGACTAGGTGTGTTCATGAGCAGATTCTTCCTGACCCGATTCGATGGCTGCTGCTTTCCGGCGCAGCAGGTCGATTGTCAGATCGATCGTGTCCAGGTGCGTGCGGAATGCCAGCACCGCCAGTCGGATGATGAAGTGGCCATCAATCTGCGAAGACGACAGGAAGACGTGGCCGTCTTCGCGAATAGCCCGTACCAGTCGCGCGTTGAACGCGTCCGCGTCGCCCGTCTTCGGCACGTAGCGGAACGTGCAGACCGACAACTCCGGCGCCGGGCCCACTTCGAACCCGGGCACGGCCTGAATCGCGTCGTGGAAGTAGCGCGCGAGCAGCAGCTTTTCTTCAAGGGCCGCTCGAAACGGCGCCAGCCCGCACACCTTCAGGGGCATCCACACGCGCAGGCCGCGGAAGTGCTTCGACAGTTCGGGTGACAGGTCCGCCGGCGAGTCTTCATTGCGGGGGTCGAAGGTGTCCTGCATGTAGTGCGCGTCGTAGCGATGCGCGTGGAGCACGGCTTTCCGGTTCTTCACGAGCACGGCGCCGGTGCCGTACGGCAGGAACAGTCCCTTGTGGGGATCCATCACGATTGAATCCGATCGATCCATGCCCGCCAGGATGCGCCGGCCCTCGTCGCAGAGCGCGAAGAAGCCGCCGTACGCGGCGTCGAGGTGGAACCACAAGCCGTGCCGCGCGGCGATATCGGCGATGGCCGCCATGGGATCGACCGCGCCCACATCCGTGCTGCCCGCTGACGCCACCACGAGCCACGGCCGCAAGCCCGCCGCAATGTCGGCGACGACCAGGCGCTCGAGCGCGTCGGCGTCCATCCGGTAGCGCCCATCCATGGGGACATGGCGAATCGGGCATTCGTCGAGGCCCGCGATCCTGAGGGCCTTGTCGACGGAATGGTGGACGTGGCGCGTCAGGTAGATCGGGGCGCGTTCGATCATTTTCGACGAGATGCCCTGCGCGTCTCTGGCCGAGACGACGCCGATCAGGTTGCCGATGCTGCCGCCAGACGTCAGATTGCCGACCGCGGTTGAGGGATAGCCGACGAGGTCGCCCATCCATCGCAGCAGCCGGTTCTCCATGCGCACCGCGCCGGGCGACGCGAAGAAGACACCGGAGTACCGATTCGTGACGGCGGCGAGGAAATCGCCCAGTGCCGAGTGGAACAAGCCGCCGCCGGGAATGTACCCGAGATGGCCGGCGCTGGCGGGATTGAGGCCAGGGGTATCGACCTCCGTGTCAACGATGTGCAGCAGGTCGCCGATCGCGGACGGGCCTTCGAGAAATGGCGCGTCGAGTGCCGAGGTGGCTCCCGTGGCCGGTTCAACAAACATCGGGCGCGTGGCAATGCCATCGAGAAAACGGTTCCCGTAGTCCACCACTGGTTGCAGGAGCGCCGCGCGTTCAGCATCCTGGGGATCGAGGCGGCGCGCCACGGCCTCGAGCGAGCGGATTCTTGCGGTGAGAGGATTCACGAGGCGTGTCGCAGACGCGGCTAAGCGGGTTTGACCTTGAGAACGCCGGCAAGCACCAGCGCGCCGGTGAAATCGAACTGATGCCGCGCACTGACAATGCCTTCCGGGGACACGACGTACTCGGCGGCGCCGTCAAACTGCACTCGCGTGCCGGGATGAACGTCGCCGAAAAATTGTCCGGCGACCGTGCCGGAGAAATGCCAGAACAGCGCCACGCGCGTGCCTTCGACGATGGGCGCGGACCAGGTGAAGTCCATGTCTGGAAACGCCGCGAGCCAGTACTCGTAGACGCGCTGAACCTCCGCGCGACCCGTCACGGTGCCGGCCGCCGGGCTGGAGAACGTGCCGTGCTCGGTGTGATCGCCCGCCAACGTCTCCGCCGAGCGGCTCCGAAACGACTGTTGGTGCCTGTCGAGCAACGCATCGACGTCCGACCGGTTCATGGCAAGGTGTCCTCCGTAGCAGGGCCAATCATACGGCACGCGTCAATCACCCGCTGCCGGGTCCAACCGGCGGCGCGCAGGTCGCGGACGCCCGTGTCGCCATCCGACTTGCTGAGCTTCTGGGTGGGCGACTTCATGATGAGCGCGTGGTGCGCAAACGCGGCCGGGGCGGGGCGGCCGATGAGGCGGCCCAGCAACACCTGCCGGCCCGTGGAGGCGAGCAAGTCGACGCCGCGAATGACGTCTGTGACCCCCTGCAGGTGGTCGTCCACAGTGACCACGAACTGATAGGTCCAGTTGCCGCGGCGGTCGCGAATCAGCATGTCGCCACACTGGTCCACGGGGGTCTGCACCTGGGGCCCGCACCACCGGTCGTGAAACGTGACCGTGTCAGGCGGCATCCGCACCCGCCACCCAACATCGAGCGCGTCGAACGGCAGGCCCAGATCGCGGCACGTGCCAGGGTAGGCGGTTTCGGACTCAGGACTCTGGACCCTGGACTCTGGACCCTCCTCCGCCATCCGCGCTACGGCGGGCAAGCCCTGGACTCCAAGACCCCGGGACCCCGCTACGTCCGCCCTGCTGCACCGGCAGGCGTAGAGCAGGCCCTGGGCCTGAAGGGCGGCTGCGGCGGCCGCGTAGGTGTCGTGGCGGTCGCTTTGGCGCGACGCGCACGGGCCGGCGCGGAATGCGTCGGTGGGATACAGGTCCGGCGCGAACCCCAGCCAGTCGAGGTCGTCAAGCAGCGCCGCTTCATACTCCGGACGGCACCGGTCCCGGTCGTGATCCTCGATGCGCAGCAGGACTTGACCGCCGCGCGCCCGCGCCTCGCCCCAGACGTGCAGCGCATTGGCCACGTGACCCAGGTGCAGGTAGCCGGTCGGCGCCGGCGCAAACCGCGTCAACATTGGCGTCCAAAAAAGACCTCGGGTAGTCTTTTTCGTCAAAAGACACCCGACGCAAAATTCGCCCGCCGGAGCCGTTCCTTCATACCTTCATGCCTTGTGTGACAGCACGGACCTTAGGTCTACGGCCCGACCTGTGCGAATCGGTTCCCACAGATCGCCAACGTCGCGAAAGCGGGCGGGCGCCGTGCGGATGGTGAAATCACGCGGGTCCACACCCTCAGCCACTTCCGCCCACGTCAGCGGTGTTGACACGCCGGCATAGTCGCTGGCTCTGGCCGAATAGGCCGCTGCGATCGACTTGCCAAGGATGTTCTGCAGATAGTCCACGTACACCGTGCCCTTCGGACGGTTCTTCACCATGCGCTCGATCGTGGCCACCTTCGGGTGCTTCGATGACACGAGTGTCGCGATGACGTGACACAACAATTGGCCGGTCTGATACGTCGTCTTCTTCGGCAGCCTGATGTAGATGTGCATGCCGCTGGCGCCGGACGTTTTTGCCGCCGCGGGAATCTTCAGCCGGTCCAGTTCTTCCTTCACCCAGCGCGCCACATCAAGCACGCGTGCGAACGACGTGCCCTCGCCTGGGTCGAGGTCGATAGCAGCAAAGTCCTGGTGCAGCGGGTCGCTGACGCGCGAGAACCATGGGTCCAGCGAGATGGATGCGAGCTGCGCCATGTACAGCAGCGTGACCAGCGAACCGCCGATTAGCCGCTCGCGTCCACCTTCGTCAGGCTCAATGGGGTCGACATCATCGTCGAGCACCTCGCGCCTGACCCCGGCCGGCGTCACCTCAGGATGGCGCTGCTGATAAAACGCGTGCTGCTCGATGCCGTTGGGGAACCGCCGCATGATCATCGGCCGGTCCGCAATCACCGGCAGGGCGAACGGCGAGACCTCGACGTAGTACCGAAGCAGGTCGCCCTTCGTGAGCTTCAATGCCGGCCAGAAGACCTTGGCCAGGTTCGTCACCCGCAGCGAGTGGCCGCCCGGCAATTGCAGTTCGCCATCCTTGCGAGCGTCTTCCAGCGCATGCAGTCGGGCCACGAGCGCCATCAGCGGGTCGTCAGGCAGGCTTTCCGCCTTCGTGGCTTTCACGCGAATGTCGTCGCGCTCACCGAGGTAGACGGGATGCCGCACCATGCCTTCTTCCGTCAACTCGGTGAACTCCACCTCCACGGCCATCGTCGGCCGTACCCAATGCGCTTTGGCGATCGCGCGCGACGGATCGGCGAAGGGAGATGTCTTGGCTGCAAGCGAGGTCAGCCGTCCGAACACGCGCGTCAACTCCGCTTCGTCGAACCCTGTTCCGACGTTGCCGACCCATCGCAGCCGTCCCGCCTCCGGCCGTCCGAGCACGAGCGATCCGAAGTGGTGGCGGCTGTTCTGTGGATCTGTCCAGCCGCCCACGATAAAGGTTTCGCTCTTGAGCAGCTTCAGCTTTCGCCACGCCGGAGACCGCCGGCCCGAGTGATACACCGACTGGCCTTCCTTGCCGATCAGCCCTTCCCACCCCTCGCGTTTGGCGCGCTCCAGCATCTCGCGTCCGTCGTCGGCCACAATTTCGCTGAGACGGACAAGTGCCTTGCCGCCGGTCTTGACCGGCAGCGCGTCGTGCAGACGAAGGCGGCGCGCAGCCAGCGACAGCCCGCGCACATCACGGTCATCGTCTCTGAGCAGATCAAAGACGATGAGCGCGGCAGGCTGGGCCTTCTCGGCACGCACGATATCGGTGGCGGCGGTCAGGTGGATGCGCCCCTGCAACCGCCCGAACGGCAGCGGCCGTCCCCCCGCATCGGTGGCCACAATCTCGCCGTCGAGCAGCAACGGCCCCTTCAGCTTGCCGGCAATCTTCTGGAGTGCAGTGACGATGGCGGGGAACTGGTGGGCCTTGGCGTTGCCGTTACGCGAGTAGATCGCGACGTGGGCCGGCTGCCGGCCTGAGCCCGGCTGGATGTCGATGATGGCGCGGATGCCGTCGTACTTTGGCTCGTACACCATCCCCGTCCTGACCACAGGAGGCGGATCGAGCGATGCCAGCATCGGCCGGACTTTCGAGGGGTCGTCACGCCACTTCGGCACGCGTCAGATCTTACAGTCACGACGGATCACAGGGAGACGCAGAGGCGGGGAGGTTCTTCTTTGAAGTGCCTCGTGTCACGCCGCATCCATGACTCCAGGACCCCGGGACCCCAAAACCGATCACGACGGATCACAGGGAGGCGCAGAGACACGGAGGTTCTTCTTCAAGAGCATCCATGTCACGCAGCCCTTCGGCCCCCAGGACCCCAGGCCCCAGGACTCCGACGGGCAAAGCCGATCACGACGGATCAGAGGAGGCGCAGAGACACGGAGGTTCTTCTTCAAGAGCTTCCATGTCACGCAGCCTTCCGGACCCCAGGACCCCAGGACCCCAGGACCCCAGGACTCTGGACCCTGGACTCTGGACCCTGGACCCTGGACCCCAGGACTCCGACGAGCGATGAGGATCACCGCGTGAAGGTGAACTGCTGATTGGTGGCCCACTGGCAGAGCCCTGCAGGCGTCAACGCGCCGAGCGTGAATTGCACTCGTGACGAGGAGGCCGTCCCGGTGAGGGTTGTCGACGCGGTGCAGTTCACCCCGCTGAGGAGCGTCTGGCTGATCGACACCGTGCCGGTGATGGTCGGCCCAACCTCAAGCGTGAGTTGTCCGCCAGGCCCGGCTGCCGCCGACCAGAGCCCGCCGGCGGAGGTGCCGGACTGCGTGAGCGTCACGGACACGGTATCGGTGACGGTCACCCCGGCCGCGACGAACGTCCATGTCCCGTTCCACGCGCCCCCGATGTTGACCGCCACTGGCGCTGGCGCGGCGGGCGAATCGCTACAGGCGGCGACCAGGGTGCCGCACAACATCGCGCCGATCACGCGTTGCCGAAAGGTCATCGACTGAACCTGCCGGAGATCGCCCAGATGCCGCGACCGTACGTGGCCGCCAGCAATTGGCGCGTGGTGAGGTTGTAGGCCAGGCGATTCACCACCACCGGAGGCAGCCCCGTGCCGAACGGTTGCCAGTTCGTGGTGCCATCAAGCGTCACTCGAAAGACGCCGATGTCGGTGCCTGCATAGAGCACGCGCGGGCCGGAGCCGACTGAATCCGGATCGATGAGCAGCGTATTCACCGGCACGTCCGGCAGGTTCCCGGTGATGTCCACCCACGTGCGGCCCCCGTCGGTGCTGCGGAAGACGTGACCGCGGCCAGAGCCTCCAGAGGCGAAGCCTGAATAGGCGGCGTACACGGTCTGCGCATTCAGTGGGTCCACGACGATGTCGGTCACGGCCCGCACTGGAAGGGGGCCGGCCTCGGTCCCGGCCACACTCGTCCATGTGAGGCCGCGGTCGGTGGTCAGCCGCACATCGCCATTCAGCGTGCCGGCGTACACCGTCTGGGGAGCGGTGGTCGCCACGGCCGCGGCAGTGAAGTACCGTGCGCGCGCGCATGTGCGGCCTGAGACTTCGTCCTGCCAGCAGCGAAGGTCGTTGCCCACTGAGGGTGAGGCGGCCACCCAACTGTCCCCGCGGTTGTCGGTCCTGAAGAGCTTCTCCGCAGTGATCCAGATGGACGCAGGGTTCGATGGGTCCATGGCCATGCGCGGGATGAACGGCCCCTCGAGCGAGAGGTCGATGCCCGACCGCTTCGCGAGACATCCCCCGACCTCGCACCGGTAAAACTGGAAGACGTTGTTGTTGCCGCTGACAATCCACTCGATCTCCGCGTACAACGTGGTGGTGCCCGGTCGCGGATCCCACACCGTGTCACCACCGTCGCCGCCGGTGATGAGCGACCATCCCATGTTTCCCTGGAAGACCAGCGTGCCGTTATCCTGCGTCCCGCCGGCCAGGAGTAGCGGGTTGGTCGGATGGGCCGACACGGAATAGAACTCCGTGATCGGAAGGGCATGATGCAACACGGTGAGCGAAGTGCCGGTCGTGCCTTTGTACACCCCGCCGTCGCTGACGATGATCAGGCTGCGGTCGGCGGTGAACGTGATGGCGATGTTGTCCGCATGCGTCGGCGACATCGTCGACCAGTTCTGGCCGGCGTTGGTGGTGCGATAGACGGCGTTGCTGCCGACGTACATCGTGTTGGCATCGGTCGGTGAAAACGCGAGCGCCAACGGCCATGTCAGCGAGGTTGCGGGCGGCGCCGTTTCCGTCCATGACTCTCCGGCGTCTGTCGTGCGGAATACGCGCGGACGGTTCAACAGCAGGTCGCGCACGGCCACGGCCATTGTGTCTGGCGCCGAGGGCGCGATGGCCACCCGCGCGCGAGGCACGTAGACCGCGCCTGGATCCGAATAGCGCACCGCCAGATCCGCCGTCAGGTCGTACGTGCCCAGCGTCGTCAGCACCCGTGACGTCCAGCGGGCGCCGGCATCGAACGACTGATACGCGGCCACGCTGCTTTCCATGCGAGTGCAGTCGCCGACGAGGCATCGGGGTTGCGCCACCACCGCCAGCAGGCGATCCGGCCGCGTGGGGTCGAGCGTGGCGTCTCGCAGGAACGGCGCTTCGGGGTTCAGCGTGGGCGCTGCGGCGCCCGCAAAGTCGAGATCCACAGGCAGCGTCAGCACCGCCCGGAATGTGCGCCCGCTGTCGTCTGACCTGAGCAGGTGGCTGGCGCCGACGTAATACAGCGTGCTCGTGTTCGGCGATCCGGCGCGCCGTGGGTCGATGAGGATGCGTCCCGATGAAGGAGGGATACACGCCTTGAACACGTTGACTGAGCACAATGCCGGCGAGAGCGTGCGTCCATCGGTGGTGGTGATCGACGAGACCGTCCACGTGGCACCGCCGTTGGTGGACGACAGCCATCGCGTGGCATAGGTCCGCTGAATCGTGGTCGCATAGATCAATTGCGGGTTCACTGGATCGATCACAATCGACTGAATGGCCGGCACAGGCAGGCCGTCGGTGAGCGACGCCCAGGTGACGCCTCCGTCTGTGGTGCGCCAGATGCCGCCCCCGTCTCCGCCGATGTAGATCGTGCCTGGCGCGGTGGGATGCGTGGCGACCGCCGTGACGCGTCCTGCGTAGGGCAGTGTGTTGTTGACGAAGATCGGACTGGGTCCGATAGAGACCCATCGGTCAGAGGGAAGAGCGAGCGCGGGGCGCGTGCCTGGCTCTGGCCGCAACGCACCCATCGCAACTTCCAATGCCTCCGGTGACGGCCTGCGGCCCGACGGATACCCTCGCTGAATAGTGAACCAGTGGTCGGCGTCGGCGGCACCTTCAAGCGCGCCGGCGGGTGGCGTCACGTGATCAATTGCCCGTTCAACGAACCCAATGCTGCCCACAGCAGACATGAGCGCAACCGCCAGTAGTGCCGGTATGAATCGCGGTGACATGAAAGGCCCCAGAGGATCTGGGCCAGTCTACTCCTTAGTCGCGCAGCGTCGTGATTGGATCGATGCGCGAGGCCCTTCGTGCCGGAATCAGACACGCCACAATCGCGAACAAACCGAGGATCACCGCGCCGGCGGCGAATGTGGCGGGGTCAAGTGCATCGATTCCGAACAGCATCGAGTCCAGCAATTGCACCACGTTGGCGGCAATGACGACGCCGACGACCAGGCCGGCGGCGACTGGACGCAGGCCCTGCGCCAGCACCAGCCGGCGAATGCCAGATGCCGATGCGCCCAGGGCCAGGCGCACGCCAATCTCGCGCCGGCGTTGCGCCACCATCACTCCGACGCTGCCGTAGAGCCCGACCACGGCAAGGACGAGTGTGGTCGCGGCAAAGACCGCGAGCAGCATCGCCGCAAACCGCCGTGTCCCGGTGGACGCCGCCACAATGTCGGCGTACGGCCTGACGGCGGTGACAGGTTGCGCAGGGTCTACCGCGCGGACGATATCGCGCATGGGGCCGGCCAGCGCAGAGGCGTCGCCCGTTGTTCGCACCAGCACCCGGAGAAACGTCTCCGCCCAGGCCCACTGCGCCTGGGGCACGTAGACCTGCAGGCCAACCGGGGTATCCAGGCCGTGGTGTCTGACGTCGCCGACGATGCCGACGATGGTGCGTGGCAGGGCGGTGGGCGGACCGAGGCTGACACGTTGGCCAATGGGGTCGTCGCCTCCAAACATCGTCGCGGCCGTGGTGGCGCCCACCACCGCCACCGGCTCGGCCGATTGGGAGTCGCGTGCATCAAGCACACGGCCGCGGATTAGCGGGATGCGCAACGTATCGAAGTAGCCGGGCGTGACGACAAACCGATCCGCACTGGGCGCGGCCTCCGGACGCGCAGCCGGCCGGCCCTGGACGTGGAAGCCGAATCCATCCACATCGCCACCGAGCGGCAGTGTAGTGACGGCCGCAGCATGAGTCACGCCAGGCCACTGCCGTGCGCGCTCGAGCACGTCGTCGTAGAACCTGACCCCAGCCGCAATCTGATCGGCCGTTTCGCCTTGCCGGAAGCGATCGCCCGTGGCCCACACCTGCATCGTGAGCACACCGGACGGGTCGAAGCCTGGGGAGATGGAGAGCAATCCGCTGAGGCTGCGGACCAGCAGTCCGGCGCCCACCAGCAGGAGCACGGCCATCGCAACGTTGGCGGTGACCAGCATTGCGCGGGCCCGCCATGTCGTCGCCGACTCTGTGCCACGCGAGCCTGAACGCAGCGTCGAGCCTTCGGTGTGGCGCATCACGTGACGAAGAGGGATCAGGCCGAAGAACAACCCGCTGAGGAGCGCGAGGACTCCGGCGGCCAGCACGGCTTCGCCGCTTACGGTCACATCGGCCAATCGCGGAATTTGCGCCGGACCTTCGCTCGCAATCACCCGTATCGCGCCCCACGCGAGGATCAATCCGGTAAGGCCACCCGCGCTTGCGAGAAGGATGGCCTCGGTCATGAACTGGCGCACCAGCCTGGCGCGCGTCACTCCGAGCGCCGTCCTGACGGCAATTTCCTGGGCACGCTCGCTGCCCCGGAGCAGCAGCACGTGTGCCACATTGCCACAGGCGACCAGGAGCAGCGCGATCACGCCGGCCCACAAGGCGAGCAATACCGGCCGCACGGGGCCCAGAAATACATCGCCCAGCCGTGTCACTTTGCTTCCGGCTTGGTGGTATTCCTCGGGATGCTGCTGTTCGATTCCCGCGATCAAGCCGCTGAGCTCGTCTGATGCACTTTCGGGCGTGCGCCCGGGAGCGAGGCGTCCGAATACCCGGAGGTGACGACAACTCCGGCAGGCGAACGACGCGGCAGGATCGTAGCCGAGGGGGTACCAGAGTTCGGCACCTTGATACATGCGCGCAGCCACCAGGTCTTTGAAGCCCCTGGGCAGCACACCCACGATGCGGAAGGGTATACCGCTGATATCGATGACGCGGTCAATCACCGCCGGGTCGGCGTTGAAGCGCCGCTGCCACAACGCATCGCTGAGTATGACGACGCGCCGGGCGGCGCCCGGTAGATCTTCAGCAGCCGTGAACGTGCGGCCCAACGCGGGCGTGATGCCCAGCAGGTCGAAGTACTCGCGAGACACGCGCATCGCGTTGACACGTTCGGCATCGCGCCCGCCTCCAGCGAGCGTGGCCGTGGACTGTGCTGCTGCAACCAGAGTGGTCAGACTGCGCGACTGGTTCTTCAGATCCACGAACGTCAGATACCCGAGGTTGCTCGGGTCCGCGCCAGCCTCGGTTTCAGAGACCGTCACGATGTCGTCGGCGCCTCGATAGGGGAAGGGTGACAGGAGCACGGTGTTGATGACGGCGTACATCGCCACGTTTGCGCCCAGTGCGATCGCGAGCGTGATGACAGCGGCGGCGGTGGCGAGTGGCCGGGCCGCCAGCGTCCGGAAGGCCAGACGAGTGTCGCGCTGCAGGATGTCGGCGTGTTCCGTCGGCGCGTGCCGCAGAATGTCGCCCAGCGTGGCGGCCCACAGCCTCAGGACCTGACGCCGATGGCCGCCGGCCATCCGCCGTTCAGATCTGAACGTGGTCTCCATGTCGCGCGCGTAGGCAGACCGGAACTCCTCTGGCAACAACTTCAACAAGAGACGAAACAGCCGGTCCGCCATGGGGGCTCCTATGCGAGGGTTAGTGGGCTTTTCTGCGCGGCATCGCCAGCTTCATGCGGGCCTGCGCCACCGTCTCAGTCAGGCGCTCAGCCTCGGCGTGGGCCACGGCCCTTCCCTGGTCGGTGAGCCGGTAATAGCGCCGCCGCTCGTCGTCGAGCGAGGGGTCGGGGCGCTCGTCACTCTCTGCCACGAGGCCGTCATTCACGAATCGCTTGATGGCCGTGTAGAGCGTGCCGGCCCGCAGGATGACCTTGCCCCCCGTGCGCCGCGAGACCTCCTTGATGATGGCGTAGCCGTGTTTCTCGCCGTCGGCGAGAGCCACAAGCACCTGGAACATCGCAGGCGTGAGCGGTAGAAAGGGAGCCGGGTCAAATCGTGCCATGACAGATAGACTATACCTACGATAGATATAGTTACAAGTTCCCGCCGGTGTCGGGGTCCTGGAGTCCAGGGGTCCAGGGGTCAGAAGTGCAGCGTGACGTGAAGCTCTTCGAAAAGAACCTCCGTACCTCCCCATCTCCTGTGATCCGTCGTGGACGCGTGCACTTCTGTGCAACGTGCACTCCGACCCCGAACCGACCGATAATTCCAGCCTCGGCATTTTCAGTCGACAGGGGGCAGCATGGCCGCAAGACCGACGTGGAAGGGGTACCTCAAAATCAGCCTGGTCAACATCCCCGTGCGGGTGTTTCCGGCCACCGACTCGGCGGCGACCGTCAGCTTCAACCAGCTGCATCGCGAATGCCGCTCGCGTATCAACCAGAAGAAGTGGTGCGCCACCTGCCAGACCGAGGTCGCCAACACCGACATCGTCAAGGGCTACGAGTTCGAGAAGGGCAAGTACGTGGTGATGGAGGAGGAGGACCTGGCCAAGGTCAAGACCGAGTCCACGCGCGTCATCAACATCGTGCAGTTTGCCGAAGCGAAGGTGATCGACCCGGTGTATGTGGAACGGCCGTATTTTCTGGCGCCCGATGGACAGGTGGCGGCTGATGCATTTGCCGTGATGCGCGAGGGGATGCAGGGCAAGGCCGCCGTGGGAAAAGTGGCACTGTACGGCCGCGAGTACCTGGTCGCCATCATGCCGCGCGAGAACGGACTGGTGATGTACACCCTTCGCCACGCGAGCGAAGTGCGAGCGATGAGCGAGATCGACGAACTGAAGTCCGTGCCCTCGAAGATCAAACCCGACGAACTGAAGCTGGCCCGTCAGGTCATCGGCAATTTCGAAGTAGGCGGTGACCTGACGCAGTACAAAGACGGCTATCAGGAAGAACTGCGGCGGATCATCGACGCGAAGATCGCGGGCGAAGAGATCGTGGCGCCCATCGACGAGGCGCCACCCAAGGTGGTCAACCTCATGGAGGCGCTGCGTCAGAGCCTTGAACGCGTGTCGGCCAACAAGAAGAAGGCCGCGAAGGCGGTCTCAGGAAAGCCGGCGATCAAGGCAGTGGCGGCCCCGCGCAAGCGCGCCCGCGGATGAACCCATGAACGACTTCGAGAAGCTCGGCCTGTTCTACCTCGGACGGCCGGTAGACCCGGCCACCGGCACCACCGTGCCCGAACCCTTCCTGCTGGACTCACGCGACCTGACCACCCACGCCGTCTGCGTCGGCATGACGGGCAGTGGCAAGACCGGGTTGTGCCTCGCGATGCTTGAAGAGGCGGCCATCGATGGCATCCCCGTCATTGCGATCGACCCGAAAGGTGATGTCGGCAATTTGCTCCTGTCGTTCCCGTCACTCGACGCGGCGTCCTTTGCACCGTGGGTGAGCGCCGATGAAGCGGCCCGCGCAGGTGTGACCGTAGAAGCGCATGCCGAGCGCGAAGCCACCAAGTGGCGCGAGGGATTGGCCAACTGGGGGCAGGACGGAGCCCGCATCGCGAAGATGCGTGCCGCTGCAGACTTCGTGGTCTACACGCCCGGGTCGAAGGCCGGCACCCCACTGTCAGTGCTGAGTTCGCTCGCGGCGCCGCCACCGGCGGTGCGCGACGATGCCGAGGTGGTGGGCGACAAGGTGTCGAGTGTCGTGGCCGCGCTCCTGAGTCTGCTGGGCATCGACGCCGACCCGCTGACCAGCCGCGATCACATCCTCCTCTCCACCATCGTCAACGCCGCGTGGGCGGACGGGCGCGATCTGAGTCTCAGTGATCTGATCCAGCAGATTCAACAGCCGCCGATGACCCGCGTCGGCGTGATGGAGCTGGAGTCGTTTTATCCGCAAAACGATCGCTTCGCGTTCGCCACGCGCCTGAACAACCTGCTGGCGGCTCCCGGTTTCGCGGCTTGGCTTGAAGGCGAGCCCCTCGACATCGGTAGCCTCCTCTACAACGCTCAGGGCAAGCCCAAGGTCAGCATCATCTCTGTCGCGCATCTCGACGATGCGGAGCGGATGTTTGTGGTGTCGCTGATCCTGGGTGAAATCGTCGCGTGGATGCGCACACAACCGGGAACCACAAGCCTGCGTGCGTTGGTCTACATGGACGAGGTCTTCGGCTTCCTGCCGCCGGTGGCCAACCCGCCATCAAAGCGTCCATTGTTGACGTTGTTCAAACAGGCCCGCGCGTTTGGAGTGGGTGTGTGCTTGGCTACGCAAAATCCCGTGGACCTCGATTACAAGGCGCTGTCGAACGCCGGCACGTGGCTCATCGGCCGGCTGCAGACTGATCGTGATCGGGCGCGACTGCTTGATGGCCTGGAGGGCGCAGCTGGTGGCGCATTGGATCGCGCGGAGGCGGAAAGCGCGATTACGGGACTCGGCAAGCGGCGCTTCCTGGTGCACAACGTCCATGCGAAGGCGCCGGTCGTCATCGAGAGCCGCTGGTGCATGTCGTATCTGCGCGGCCCGCTCACGCGCGACGACTTCAAGCGCTTGTCCCGTCCTGCCGGTGTGACCGCCGGCCAGCCCGAGTCCGTTCCGGCGCGAGCCGCCACGGCGACGGCGAGCCCTGGGGAGCCGACCGCGCTGTCGGGCGCGCGGCCCCTGTTGCCGCCCGACATCCCGCAGTTGTTTGATGGCGCCGGTGCGGCTGGTGCCACGTGGTCGCCAGCACTCTACGGTGCGGCGCAGATCACGTTCGCCGATGCGAAGCGCGGCGTTGACGAAACACAGACGGTGGCGATCGCCGTACCCCTGCAGTCCGGCATGCCGGTCATTGATTGGGAGGCCGGCGTCGAAACGGACGTGCTGCCGCGGCAACTGGTGGCAGACGCGCCTGCGGGTGGCTCGTTTGCGCCGCTGCCCACTCAGGCGCAGCAGGTGAAAGCGTTCGCAAAGCTCGCGGCGGATCTGGACCGATGGCTCGGCCGCACCAGGCGCTTGACGCTGCTGCGCCACGCGGGCCTGGGCGTGGTGTCACGCGCCGGTGAGAGCGAGCGCGACTTCCGGATTCGCCTCGCGGCCGCCGCGCGGGAATCGCGCGACGCGGTTGTGGACAAGCTGCGCACGAAGTACGCGTCGAAGCTGAATACCGCCACCGAGAAAGTGCGTCGTGCCGAAATGGCGTTCGGCAAGGAACAGCAGGACGTGGCGCAGCACAAAGTGCAGACGGGCCTGTCGGTGGCAAGCACGCTGGGCGCTGCCGTGCTCGGCGCCGTCTTCGGCCGTCGTGGCGGGATCACCGCCGGCACGATCGGCAAGGCGTCCACCACGGCCAAGGGCTGGATGCGCGGATCGAAGGAACAGGAAGACGTCTCGCGCGCGCAGCAGAATCTGGACGCCGCCCGTCAGGCGCTCGCTGACCTGGAGGCCGAAGTGGCGTCGGCGATCGAGGCCGCGGCCGCCGGCAGCGCAGCCGGGTCGGTTGAGGACGCGCTCGAAACCATCACCATTGCGCCAAAGCGTGGCGGCATCCACGTGCAGGTGGTGGCCATCCTCTGGACGACGGGGTAGGGACGCCAAAACGACCTCTGAGGTAGTTTTTTTCTCCCTCTGAAGAAAAAACTACCTCAGAGGTCGTTTTGCAGAGGTCGTTTTGCTGTTACCGCGCGCGATCGGCGCGCGCGATTTCCTGCATCACGTACCGCACATCGTCGTCGGTCGGCAGTGGACGCTTGTCTGGGACGCGGGCCATCGCGCGAGGTGGCGCGGCCGGCAAGTCCGGCCGGCTGGTCGCCATGCCCTCCACCGTGGTCCAACCGAAGTAGGCCAGCGCCAGCGCGAGCACCGCGCCGCCAATCGGAACGAACCACCGACGGGGCTCAGGCTCAGGCAGGAGGAGATCAGACGTCTCTTCCACCGCCAGCCCGTGGTCCAGGGCCGCATTCATGCCCTCGTCGGCCACCACCGGCGTGTGGTCGAACACCACTGGAGCTTCCACTTCGCCTGGTTCGGCCTCGGCGCCCGAAAGCAGTCGCGCCGCGCGACGCACCACGGCCGGGCTGATCACGCTCGTGCCGGCCACGCGTCCCTCTTCGAGCGCGCGATCGCACAGCAGGTTGATACGGCGGGGCACACCGTCGGTGAGTTCGGCCACGGCCCGGGCACTCTCGGCGGGGAAGGTCACGGTTTCACGCCCGCCCGCCACGCTGAGCCGGTGCTGGATGTAGCCTTCCACCTCGGCCGGCGACAACGCGCCCAGCACGGCGCGGCGCGACACGCGGCCGTCCACGGCGCGCATGGCATCCGTGCGTAACGTGTCGTTGAGCGCCGGTTGTCCGGCCAGGATGATTTGCATCAGCCGCTGGCCATCCTGCTCGTAGGCCCCGAGCTGGCGAATCTGGTCGATGACCCGCGCCGGCAGACTCTGAGCTTCGTCGATGATCACCACGGCATACGAGTTGAGTGGGATCAGCGATTGCAGGAACTGCTCCAGCGTGTCCAGCAGTTGCGGCATGTCCGCGTTCGCGAACGCCCCTTGCGGATATCGTCCCGCGTCACCCAGGCCGAAGTCGCGCAGGATCACCCGCACCACTTCCGCGTCAGTCATATAGGGATTCAGGATGAGTGCGGAAAACGTGCGTGCACCGAGCGCATCAATCACCGCGCGGCACAACGTGGTCTTGCCCATCCCGGTGTCGGCCGTCAGCAGCAGGAGCCCCTCGCGGCGCCGCAGCCCCGTGAGCAGTTCCTGATATGCGCGTTTGTGAGACTCGCTGAGATAGATGAAACGCGGGTCGCTCGTCAGCGCGAATGGCTGCTCACGCAAGCCGAAGAACTGCTCGTACAGCGGTTGGTCTGGCGCCGACGGGATGGAAGGTGGCCGCACGGGGAGATTATAGCGGCCGAAAAGGAAGTTGGGGTGGATGACGGGAATCGAACCCGCAACCACCGGCGCCACAGGCCGGTGCTCTGCCGTTGAGCTACACCCACCACTAGGTGAACGAGCAGTTTATCAAAAACCTCCTGCTGCTCGTTGGTGTAATGGCGAAATGCGGGAAATGTCCGAAATGGCGAAATGTCAGAAATGGCGAAATGCCGTCATCGCCCGCCTCTGCCACGGCCGGTCCTGGTCGTCACCCATTTTCGGAACGTCTCGGCCTGTGCGGGTGAGAGCACGGCGGCGATCTTGTCGTGCAGGCCCTCCTGCTCCTGAATAAACACCTTCCGCGCGTCGTCCTGCATGGTTCTCAGCCGGGTTTCCTGAGCCTGCAGCAGTGTCAGGACCTCCGCGCGCTGCGCGTCGGTCAGGGTCACTTCCCGCGAGAGGTCATCCACATACTGCTGCGAGGGCGCGCCGAACATCGAGCCTCCCCGGCCCGGCCCGCCGCGCCCCTGTCCACTTCCCGGGCCTCCGCGGCTCGGTCCGCCTGGGCTTCCGGGCCCGCCTGGTCCGCCACCGAATCTTCCCTGGAAACTGGACCCCGCGCGGCGCAGCCAGGTGCGCTCGACGACGATGCCGGTGAGGAGGCCGATGGTGAAGACGAGTCCGACAAAGGTCGCGATCCAGACTCGAGGTGTGGGAGTGATCATGGCTGGTCCTTTCGGTAAGTCCCCAGCGTGTCATCGACGTTGGCGCTGAGCATCAACGACAGCAGCGACGATTCAGAGATGTCTTCCGAAAACAGCGCCGACGAGACCGGGAGCGTGTCGGTGTCTACGGCGCCGACAACAGTACTGGTCTGGGACACCACCGCGGTGACCAGGGCGAGCGCTGCCGCCACCGGCACCAGACGCCAGGTCCATCGGCGGAAGTCGAGGCTGTCGAGCCACGTGCGGGCCCGGCCCTCGGCCTCGGCGCGAATCGCCGCCATCACGCGGCGGTCGAACCCGAGCGACGCGCCCCCGACGGGTTCGGCCAGTAGCCGCGCGCGCACCGCGCGCTGATCGGCCAGTCCTCGCGGCAGGCCGGGCAGTCGAGAAGGTGGGTGTCAAGGCGAGCCCGGTCTTCGGCCGGCAGCACGTCTTCGGCTGCCCGCACCAGCAATGCCGTGAATGCCGCGCAATGTTCAGTCATGATGTGGCTCCTGAAGCGCGGCTTTCAGCCGCTGCCGTCCCCTGAAAATTCTCGACTCCACTGTGCCCATCGGAATACCCAGCACGTCAGCGATCTCTCGGTATTCCAGTCCTTCAATGTCGCGCAAAATCACGGCTTCGCGCCAGTCGTCTGGCAACTCGGCCAGCGCCCGCCGCAACTGGTCGTGCGCAATGACCCGGCGCTCCACGTTTTCGCCGCTCGGCAGGTCGGGCCGCGTTTCGGGCTCCTGATCTTCCTTCCGATCCCGGCGTCGTGACACCTGGGTGCGCGCGACGTTGGTGGCAATCTGGTAAAGCCACGTCTTGAACGTGCTCTGCCCGCGAAATTGCCCGAGTGAACGGAAGGCGCGCAGGAACGCCTCTTGTGCCACGTCTTCTGCGGCTTCCCGATCGGCGGCGCTCGACATCATCATTCGCAAAAAATGCACAAGCCGGTGCTGGTGCCGGCTCACCAGGTCGCCGAACGCGTCCAGGTCGCCTTCACGGGCCTTGCCGACCAATTGGAGGTCAAGATCCATGGGAGGCCTCCGGGCCACGTCGAACCGCTCCTGTGGATTGGACCATGTGAACCGCCGTGTTATTCCCGAACCACACGGTAGAGGCGATGCCCGGCACGATCTGCGGCCAGCAGGCGCAGATGTGCCTGCTGTTCCAGGGCCCGAATGACCCCGGAACCTCATGGGGGGGCGAATCGTTCCAGATGGACCATCGCGTGAGTGGCCCCAAGGGCCAGCAGCGTATCCACGGCCCTCTGCTCAGGGAAATACCACAGTGTTTCCGAGCGCTCGCGGTAGGACAGGGGTGTGACGCCGCTGTAACCGTTGGCGATGGGCCGCCAGTGCCCGGTGGCGTTGAGGACGTATTCCCCGTTTTCGTGCATGACGTCCGGCGGGAAGAACGGGAACTCCACCAGAAGGGCTGGGTCCGCAGCCTCAGCCACGAGGGTATAGACCGGCGGCAGCCCGCTGTAGGCCCGGGTCATGATGGGTGCCATGAGATTCTCAGCCGTGACCCCTGCCACGATCAGGGTGACAAGCCAGGGCACCGCGGCGGGACGCACCTTCCGTTCGAGCCAGGCCACCGCCATGCCGGCGAGCACCGCCACGGCCAGCAGATACCACATGCTGAAACGCGCGGCGGCGCGAATGCCCTGCAGCGGGGGCAGCACCTCGTAGAGCCATCCATAAAGCGGGGTGCCGGTGCCGAGTGAGAGCACCACGCCCGCGGCGGCCAGGATGACGAGCCAAACCACTCGCGACGGGGCCCGTCGTGCCACTTCGCTGCGCCCCGCAGTGGCGATGCCGACCGCTGCGAGCACCAGCGCAATCACGCCGGGGAAAAACACATCGATGTCTGTGGTGAAAAACGGCGCGGTCCACCCCGCATGCAAGCGGCTCAGTGAAGTGAGATAGCCGCCGAGCGTGGCAGAGAAGTCGGTCACCTGCTCGAGCGGACGCCTGACGCCATTCGTCAGGTGGGGCCACAACACGGGCAACGCGAGCACCGCTCCGCCGATGGTCGGGACTGCGAGCCTCACCACGCCCGAAAGTTTCCGCGTCTCCACTACCGTGACCATCGTCAACAGGATGACTGCGCCGGCAGAGAAGAGCAGCCAGTGCAGCGACGTGGCCGCCACCAGTGGCCAAATGATCAGCAGTGGCCACCAGTGGCCTCTGCCGCGAAGCGCCTGGTCTGCGAAGTAACACGCAAGGATCAGGCCCCAGGCGTGGGCGGCCTGCAGGTGGGGCAGCCGTGTCAGGAGGTGCGGGTTGAAGGCGAGCAGCGCTCCGGCCACGAGCCCCGCGCGCGGCGATCCCGTCCATCGCGTCACCACCCACCAGCCGGCAAACGCCGTGCCCGCGAGTCCGACGATGAGCATGATGTTGAACATCAGGACCGGCGACCCGCCGAGCCACAAAATTGGGGCGCCGGCAATCGCTGGTACCACCAGCGGCTCGGAGAATCTCAGCGCCTGTTCGCCAGGTTGGAAGATGTTGCCCTGCCAGAATGCGGCCGGATTCGTCGGCAGCGTGTGTGCAATCCAGCTGATGATCCAGGTGTTCAGTTGCGCGTCGGCGTTGAAGTTGAGTGAGAGCCGATGCGGTGCGGATGCCAACGGCCAGGTGTGAAGGACAGCCAGCGCAATAAAGATGGTGGCCGCACGAAGGCGGTCGGTCACCCGCCCACCTTCCGCAGCGTACGCGTCACTCGTCCGATCTCCACACCGTTGAGCGTGATGATGGCTCTGACGAGATGGTCGCCCACGGGGAGGGTCGCCAGGTCGAGTGTGCCGAGCGCAGCTCTGCGCGTGCTATCGCCAGTCGTTCGGACAGAGCCCGCAACGCTCCCGACGGGTTCGCCCTCGAGTGAGCGCGCCACTTCGAATCGCACACCGAGCGTGTCTGCCGCGGCAAGCGCGCCGTAGATTTCGGTGTAGGCCATGATGGCAGCCGCATTCGCCGCCGGCTGCAACACCGGGACGAACACCGCGCTGTCGGCCGCGTTCATGCCGCCGAACATCAACGGCCCGAGTTCAAACGCTCCCGCCGGCGTGAAGCCGGCGTCGAACTCGTAGTCCACCGCACCGCGTCGGCCCGACAACTCAGAGGCTGCCATTCGAAGCCGATAGGGTCCGGCCGGGGCAAGGGCCCTGGTCCGCATCGGCCTCGTCGCCGCATCCGCGCCTTCGGCTTTCCAGTGGGCGACGATGGTGCCTGATGGGGAGATGAGGGCGAACTCCGCCCACGCCAGAGACCGCGACGGATTTTCGGACTCGGCGAGAATCAACAGCTGCGGACGAGTCCGGTCGCCGTCGAGCACGGGATACGCCACGAGCCGGAGGGGAAGATCGCCGTAGGCGCGCGATTCGCGCAGCATGTCGGTGAGCGCGGGCATGGGCTCAGCGGCTGTGGTGTTGCCGATCAACACAGACGACGGCGCCGCGATGCGGACGTCTTGTCGAAGGCTCACCACCATGACGCGGTGCGGTTTATTGTTGCGCTGTTCCGCGGTGGGCGTGAACTGCAGTTCGTAGCGTGTGGTCGCCAGGGCGGCGGCGGCCGATGGAACGAGCACTCCGCCGGTGACGGTGGCCAGTGCGGCGAGGCCGCCGGCCGGGTCCGCGGCTGTGGCGCCCGGATCCGCGGCTGTGCCGCCTGAATCAATGACGAACAACTGCACGCGGTGGCGGCCCGTCGTTTCGGCAAGGGACTGGAGGGCGCGCCTCACGTCCGTGGATGTGGCGAACGGCGGCGCCATGAAGACCACGGTTTTGGGTCCCGGTTCGGTGCCGATGCTCGTGCAGAGACGATCGAGCAGTGCGATGGACGCCAGGGCGGCGGCCTCTTCGGCCTCGGCGCCTGCCGACACGGCCGGGGCGCCTCCCTTCAACGCTGCCGATGCCGTCACGACAAGCTCGTGCCTGGTGGTGAAGTCAACGGCGGAGCCGTCGGACGCGAGCGCGATGAGGCCCAGTCGATCGCGTGCTCCCAGCGCGGGAAGCAGCGCGCGAATCCCCTCCTTCACCGATGTCATTTGCGATGTTTGCAACCGGGTGGCGTCCACGGCCAAAACAATCGTGCGGCCCTGCGCGATTTGATTCGTGCCATACGGCGCCTTGAGGAGCGCTTCCACACGTTCGTATGGCACGAACCGCAGTGTGTCGATCGGATGCGGCCGGTTGTCGATGCGCAGCGCCAGGTCCGCTGCCCGAAGCGTAGTCAGTGGCGCCCCGCCGAGGTCTGCAGCTGAAAGATCGATGGTGATGGCGGTCGCGGGCGCCTGGGCGCGCGGTGTTCCCGTCACGCACGCGGCGAGCACGAGCACGGTCAGGAGGCGCGGACCCATCGAGGGAATTGTATAGGACCGGTGCCGGATTGATCGCGCCAACGCGGCGGTTCGCCCCAGGCCACGCGCCGGCCGTACCGCCGCGCGGGTATTCTGCGACGCGATGACGTCTACTGAGGGCATGAAACGTTGGTGCCTGGTGATAGTGGCTGCGAGTGTGATGGGTGTGTCCGGGGCGCAGGCCCCGGCCCGTCCCACGCCGGTGAAAGTGGAAGTGGCAGACAACGTGTACCTCTTCCGCACCGAGCCATACGGTGAAGTGGGGCTCGACGGCAACGTCGTCGCCATCGTGTCGAGTGATGGGGTGCTGGTGTTTGACACCAACGGCACGCCCGCCGCCGCAGAGGCCGTGTTGCGCGAGATTCGCGCCATGACTTCCCAGCCTGTCCGTTACGTCGTCAACTCGCATTGGCACTGGGACCACTGGTACGGGACCGAGGTGTATAAACGCGCGTTCCCGGATGTGCGCGTGGTGGCTCACGAGAAGACGCGCCAGATGATGATGGGTCCGGCGCTCGCGTTCAATCAGCCGGGAATTGATTCACAGTTGCCCGACTACATCGCGAGCCTCCGAAAGCGGCTGGCGTCATTGCCTGCGTCAGCAGAAGCCACGGCGCTCCGCGACCGGATCGCGGGGCACGAATGGTTCCTCGAGCAGAAGCGCTCGGTGAAGCACACGTTTCCCGATCAGACATTCACCGACCAGTTGACGTTGAACCTGGGTGGCCGCGAGATCCAGGTGCGTCATCACAATCGTGCGGTGACGCCGGGCGATGCGTTTCTGTACCTGCCGAAAGAGCAGGTGCTGGTGACGGGAGACCTGTTGGTCAATCCCATCTCGTTTGCGCTGAGCGTGTATCCGTCGGGTTGGGTGAAGACGCTTGAGTGGATGGATGCGCTTGATGCGAAGGTGATCGTGCCTGGGCACGGGGGCGTGTTGCGTGACGAAGTGCTTCTGCACGCGACGACCGAGATCTTCCGGCGGCTGATCGCCCACGGGAAAGACGCCAGGGCGCGAGGCCTGACGGCGTTTCAGGCATCAGACGAGGTCTATCCGCGCCTGAAAGACTTGATGGTGGTCCTGACTGGCGATGACCCGGGCCGCAACGGCGCCTTCCGCGGGCAGCTGGTGGAGTGGTTCATGCATCGCGTGTACGACGAACTGAGCGGGCCGCTCACGGACGCGATCTCGCCGATTCCGTCGCGGCGGTAGAATGAAGCCTGCGCGCCCGTAGCTCAGGTGGATAGAGCACCGGCCTTCTAAGCCGGTGGTCGCTGGTTCGAGTCCAGCCGGGCGCACCAGCCTTCGCCGATCGCTCGCTTCGCTCGCGGCTATGGCTGGGCTACGCCCGCCAAACGCGCTTCGCTCGCAGCGACGGCTGGCTGCGCCCAGTCACTGCACCGCCGGTCCGATCCACGTTCTGCGATCCACGTTCCGCTTGACCCGCCGTCCGCTGCGGGCTAGCCTCGTCCCAGGTTCGATCTCTCCTCCAATGCCAACCAGCCGATCTTCTGAATGCGACGACCGCTTCGTTCCCGTCCAGTCGCCCGCAACCCGCTTCGTCACCGTCGACCGCGAGGGTGTCTTGCTCGACGGGCATGGGCGTGTGCACCGGCTCAATCCGACGGGCGCAATCCTGTGGGCCTGCTTCGACGGCACGGGCAGCCTCGCGGAAATCGCGCAGGACGTCAGCGACGAACTGGGAGTGCCCTACCCCCGCGTCCTCGACGAGGTTGTTGATCTGGCGCGCCGGCTCGGCGCGGCGGGCCTGCTGGCTAATCTCGAACCGTCGGCCGGCGCGTCCGACGACGACCGGGGCGGCGGGGTCGACCCGCGGCCGTCCGCGTCCGCCGATACGTGTCCCGAGGAACCGGCGCACGCCCTCGAAACCCCCGGCCCAGGCGGCCGGCGGTTTCTGTTGGAACCACCCAATACGTGACTCGACACGGCATTCCGCCTCGGGAAGGCAGGAACGATCACGGTGCGCGCAGGAGATCGACTGATCGGCCTGCGCACCAACGACGCGGCCCTCGCCGCCCGGTTGCGCGCGGCGCTCGGGGCGCTTGTGGAGCCGGACTACGAGGCGCCGCCCAACCTGTCTCTGAAACTGGGAACGTCGAAAGGGAGCGTACAGGATTTCCATCTCCTGTACCGCGGCGGGCGACAGGTACTGAGGACACGCTCGGTGCGGCGCCTGATCCAGGTCGCACTCATGTACGTGGATTCACTCGCCGAAGCCCCGACCGCACGTCTCAACGCGCGCCTGCTCGAGATAGGGGGAATCGCGGTGCTGGTGGACGACTGGCTGACGCCGGCGTTCGATAGCGTGGAGCGCCGCGTGGAACGCCTCGGCTATCGCGTGGTCGACACGGCCGGGGTTCCGATCGATCCCGAACGTGGCTGCGTCATCTCCACGCCGCCGACCCTGGCGATCGACGGGCCGGCGTGGGCAGAAATCGAAGAGGCGTACCCGCCAGACGGACACGACGCGAGCGGCCCCGTGTCGGCGTCACTGGCGGACATTGTCGTGTTGGATCGACAGCTGGAGGACGCCGCCTCGCCGGCGGCACGGGTGATCGCCCTGGCTCGCATCGCCGCGCCCCCCGGCCGCGCACTCCAAGAGCGCGACCTCGATCTCGCGGCTCGCATCGAGAGTCGGTGCGCGGTACATGCCTGCGCGGCAGAGGGAGCGGCGCTTCTCGACACGCTGGCACGGCTGGCGGCCCGCGAGACGCGATGACCGGGCGATTCGTCCGATCGCCGCGTGTCGTGTGGCGGACGACGCTCGACGGCGTACTGCTCCGTCCGATCGGCACCGCCGACATCCGCCCGGTGTTGCTCAATGGGAGCGGCGGGCTCCTCTGGAACGCGCTCGCGAGCCCCATGTCCGTCCAGGCCTTGTGCGAACACCTCGCCGCAGCGACGGGCAGCGATCCCGTCGTCATTTCTGCAGACCTGCGGCCCTTGCTCGACCAACTCGTCCAGGTCGGCGCAATCGTGACGGTCCCATGACCGACCTGCACCCCATCACGTTGTCGGTGCTCACCTACGGTCTGCTAGAAGGCCCCGCGGCCGGGAGCCTCCGAGCGCCTGACCCGAACGAATGGGCGGCCGTGCGCGACGAGGTTGCGCGGAACGGACTTATCGGTCTGCTCGCGTCCGCTTGCCAGGACGGCGCGGTCGCGCTCGCGCCCGGGCAGTTGGACGATCTCAGAGCGCTCCAACAGTCGGCGGCGGCGTCCGCCCTCCGGATCGAGGCCGTCGCTCTCAGAGTGATCGAGCGGCTCGAGACGGAAGGGATTCCGGTACAGCTGCTCAAGGGGCTCGCCAGCGCGCACCTCGATTATCCGGATCCCGGGTGGCGGGAGTTCGGCGATGCGGACCTGCTCGTGCAGGCCGCGGACTTCGACCGCGCGGTGGCGGTGCTCGTGGCAGACGGGCACCGTCGCGACCTGGTTGAGCGCCGGCCGGGTTTCGACCGCCGGTTCGGCAAAGGGGTCACGATCTACGGGCCAGACCAGGTCGAGCTCGATCTCCACCGCACATTTACGAGCGGCGCGCTCGGCCTTCGCCAGTGTTGCGACGACCTGTGGCGCGCCCCGGCCTCGTTTATGCTCGGCGGCCGCACCGTCCATGCGCTCGTGCCGGCGGACCGATTCCTCCACGCCTGCTTTGCGGCCGTGCTCGGAAACACGACCCCTCGCGTGGCGCTGCTGCGCGACATCGTGCAGCTCCTCCTGCGAGACGACCTGGACGTGCCGGCCGTGGCGGAGCGGGCGACGCGCTGGGGTTGCGTGCCGGTGGTGGATGCCGCCATTGCGGCCGCCGCGCGGGTGTTCGGGACGCTTCCCGATTCGCCGGTCCTGGCGTGGGTGGCTGCTGCGCGACCGCGCTGGCGCGACCGCGCCCTGCTCGCGACATACCCCGCGTTTGGCGGATCGCATACCGCCGCCCTCGTCGCAGGGGTGTTCGTCGTGCGGAGCCTTTCCGGGAAACTGGCGTACGCTCGCGCTCTGGTCCGGCCCACCCGTGAATACCTCCTGGCGCGCCGCAGAGTCGGCCGCCGCCCGGTCCGGCCGCTGGTCGTCGACGCGCTGGCCCGACTGATGCGCCGGGTCGAATGACGCGCCGGATCGAGTGAAATTGACGGCCTCGGGCAGGTACCGCTATTGTCTAATGCCCGCGTTAGACTGAGCGGGTATCGCAGGAGGTATCGTGGCTGACGTTTCCGGAAAATCCAAGGTTTCCCGCAGGGAGTTATTGAAAGCATCGGTCGCCGCCGGCGGGCTGGCGTGGGTCGCACCACAGCTGCTCAGTCAGCCGGTGTCGGCCCAGACTGGGACCTGCGCGAATTGCCCATCCGGATCTTTCTTCCGCCTCAAGAGCACCGACCAGTGCGGATGCGACAGCGGTGTCGGCGCGAATGACTGTCTGACGACGGGCATCAACAGTTGTTGTCTCTTTAACAACGGCGTGACGCTCAGTTGCCCCGACGCCGACACCCACGTCTGGACCCTTGCCCCCGGCATCGAGTTCTGCGCGGGCGCCGCGAAGTCGGGCACTGAATGTAATGCGGGCAACTACTCGATCACCGTCGTGAACAACCCCGACGGATCGACGACGGTCACGATCAACGATCCGTCGCCGCAGTCGCTGTCGCACAGCGAGATCCAGGTCTGCGTCCGCGGGTCGCTGCCGGGCCCCTGCGTCGCGGGGTGACGAGCCCGGCCGAAGGCGCGTCCTGGGCGGCCGATTATGTGGTCGGCCCGCTGCTCGGATGGTGTGTGCGTATCCGCTCGACCGACTACCGGGCGGGCGAGTACATGCGCGCCATCCTCGGCGGTGAACGCGGCTCACCCGCGTCCGGGGCGCGCCACCTCGACCTGCGGCTGACTGCCGCGTCGCTCGATCGTTTCGATCTCTGGATCGGCGATACCCTCGCCGCCGCAGACGTGCCGGCGTCGGAAGCGCCCGCCCGCGCGCTTGCCGCGCTGAACCGTTGGATCTGTTTCACGCCGGGACCGCTGCTCGTGCTGCACGCGGCCGCGGCGGCCCGATCCGGCGGAGCCGTTGCGCTCATCGGTGACAGCGGCGCGGGGAAGAGCAGCCTTGTGGCTGCCTTGGTCTGCGCCGGCTGGACGTATTTGAGCGACGAGGCGATCGGCGTCGATGCCGACGCCAACTTCCATCCCTATCTTCGTCCGATCACCCTCCGGCGCGGCTCGTGGAGCGCGCTGGCGCAACTGGAAGCGCGCCTGCCCGCGGATCGGCAGCGCTTTGCGGCCACCGAGTGGCACGTGCCCGCGTTGTCGCTGGACGCGGTTGCCGCCGCGCCGATGCCGCCGCGCGCTGTGGTGCTGGTGCGGCACGAGGCCGGCGCGCGGGCCGACCTCCGGCCCATCACGCGCGGCGCGGCGATCGAGCAACTCGTGCGGCAGTCCTGCAACCTCTCCCATTTCGGGCAGGAAGGTCTCGATCGGCTCGCGGCGGTCGTGCGCCAGTCGTCGTGTTTCGACTTCATCAGCGGGTCGGTCGGCGAGGGCGTGGGTGTAATCGAGCGCGGCCTGTGTTGCTGACCGTCCGGCGCCGACGTGACGCCGCCGAATGTCAGGGCGATGACGAGCCCGCCTTGCGCAACGCGCGAGCGCGGCGAGCAATCATGAGCGCGGGTCTGAGCGGGTAGTACAGGCCGAACCAGCGATCCGGAAGCCTCAGCAGCCGCAGGTCGTTGGGCGACAAGAGGTAGCGCCACGACTGGTACGCCACCGACCGAGGGCTGCTCGTCAAGAGCGCGTTGAAGGCGGACTCGCGCAGCACCTGGGGTGCGGCCTGCGCCAGCGGCATCTCGTTGCCTGGCACGGGCGCGTCCCAGCTGCTGCGCATCAGGCGCAGCGCGAGTGGCAGCCTCCACGAGCGGGCGATCGCCGTGCCCACCTCGGCCGGCGGATGCCATGCGAACAAGTCGCGGCACAGTGCGAGTCCCAACAGCAGGGACGGGTGGCAGCCGAGCTGACGCGCGCGACCCAGGACCTGCAGCCAGTCCCAGGTGCGGCTCGCCAGCACCCTGGGCAGGTCGGCCAGCCACTTGAGCCTGCTCCAGCCATGGCGCGCTCCGTGGTTGCACAAGTACAACAACAGGTCCACGTCACCCATGACCGGCAGGCTTGCGCCGCCCAGCTGGAGCCTGTCGGCGTTGGCGAGGATCTGATCCGCCGGCAACTGGAACTGGAATGGATCGTCGGCCAGTCGCCAGTGGAGTTCCAGCTTGCCGAACTCGGGGTTGTATTGCTGTTCTTCGTGATAGTGCGCAGCAAGGTACGCCGCGTGCTTCTTGCCGCGCGCCGCGAGATCGCCGTGAATGTGGGCGCCCAGTTCGCGGAAGCCGTGTTCGTGCAAGACGGCACGTGCCTGGTCAAGCTGGCCGGCAGGCACCCAGATGTCCAGATCGTTGGCGTGCCTCGCCGACGGAGCCACGTAGTAGCGCACAGCCAGCGTGATCCCCTTGAACGGCAACCAGTCGACTCCGGCTTCGGCGAACCAGCGCGCCAACAGGGCGTGCGCGCGCATGGCCTGCATCACCTTCACCGCGTTCAGTGTGGCGGCCTCCGACAGCGGGGCCATCAAGCCCGGCGGCAGATCCTGAGCTGGCAGTCCGCTCAGGACGCTTTGCACAAGGGAACCGATACGATGGCGCGTGATCACGAGTGCCACGAACGCAGGCACGTCGACTTCGCCCAGCAGGCGCCGAATCTCCGTCTGGTTTTCGGCGGTCGGTTCGACCCTGCAGCACAAGCAGGCGAGTTGAAACTCAGGAGAAAATCGGCTCAGGTGGCAGGGCGAGACGCTCATGCGCGGTGGTGGTCCTGCCGAGATGGTGTCGGCATCGTGGAGAAAGTATAGCCGCGTGACACAGGAGCGGGCTGCTCCTGTCCCTGTATGATGCGGTGCTGTGATGACGCGAGCCTCTGTCGGAATCCCGGTGGTGCCGTGGCGCTAGTCGGATGGGTGCGGCGAGGGCGCAAGGTCGTGAAACACATCCCTGGCGCCGCGCGATGCCGCGAGTGCTTCCTGCGGTGGTTTCACCCGCAGTACCGCAGTATCAGGCGACTCGAACGATTGAACGTGCCCGGGCTCCTGCAGCCATGGGCCAACACCAAGCGCAATCGGTATCCATCGATGTTCCAATTTGTCGGCTGGCAACTGGCCGCCCGACCTGCCCCCAGGATCCTGTCGTTTGGCTGCTCAACGGGAGAAGAAGTATTTTCACTTGCGCGCTACCTGCCGAATGCCGAACTCATCGGTATCGACATCAACCCGTACAACATCCGTCGGTGCCTGGCACAACTGGCAAAGGCCCCACACCCGGGAATGCAGTTCCTGTGCTCGGGTTCCGCTACGGACCTGGAGAGTGAGTCGTTTGACGCGATCTTCTGCATGGCAGTCACCCGGCACGGGACGCTCGAGGCACGTGAGCCTGATCGGTGTGACGACGTCTTGCCATTCGCTCGTTTCGATTCGCTGGTGACGCAATTGGCGCGGTGTCTGAAGCCCGGCGGCTACCTCGTGATCTGGAACAGCCACTTTCGTTTTTCTGACACACACAGCGCGGCGGGATTCGACGTGGTCATGAACGGTCCGTCGCACCGAACGAAGACGGGGCCGTTTTACGGAACCGACAATCGCCGCATCGATGGCCCGGCCTATCTTGAGGCGGTGTTCAGGAAACACGGTGGACGTTAGGCGCTGCCAACCTGCGGCTGGAGCCACCAGGCAAAAA